>JAABRD010000129.1 GCA_011391085.1 Thiotrichaceae bacterium
AATCTTTGAAAGCCGTGTGAAGCGAAAGTTTCCCGCACGGTTTGGGGTGGGGGGAATACCTAATCTCTAGTAAGAGAAGATGTATTTCTCTATCACCATATTTCGCTGCGCGTATCCACCACTTTTAAACTGAGAAACCGATTATTAACCTTTCCCGACATTTTAAATTTAAGTGGGATGGAGGGAAAAAAATAGCGCAACCGTCCATATAACATGTTTAAACTTGAACTCACTCTGGAAGCCCTTGATGACCTACGTGCCTTCAAGAAAAGAGAACAAAATCGGATTGTAGAAGCCATCGAAACTCAATTGACTCACCAACCACATCAAGAGACCCGCAATCGCAAGAGACTGCGTCCGAATCGACTGGCGGAATGGGAACTTCGAGTGGATGAATTTCGCATTTTCTATGATGTGCAAGTCTCTAATCAGAGAGTCAAAATTGAAGCCATCGGTTATAAAGAGGGCAACCGCTTATACATTCATGGCCACGAATATCAACTATGAAAACGATAACTGTATCAAAACGCGCCAAAACACTTCAGACGATTTTAGCGAAAGCCTGTCAGGACAATATCATTCTCCAAACGCCAGAAGGTCGTGAATTTCTTTTAGTCGAACTGAATGACTTTGACCAAGAACTGCAATTAACCCGGCAACATCAAGAACTCATGGCATTTTTAGAGAGTCGGGCGAAACAAACTCGTACCGTTTCTTTAGCGGAAGCGAAGTTACAACTGGGTTTGAATGATTAATTTAACTTTTTAAACCAGGCGTCCAAAGCGCAACTTTGCCCCCATAGTCACACAAAAAGTAGAAGTGTGTACTAGGGGGGGTGGTAAATAAAAAAACGGCCCTTATTATAGAGGACAAGACAGAAGATTTAAAATAAATTGGAAAACGCCCTAACAAAAACGATGGCGTCATTGTCTATAGTAAAAAGCAAAGGAAAGTTAGAAATCCCCAACTGAATGAATAACCACTATGATGCAAACTTCACCACTCAATCAAGTTTTACAACAAATTGCAGCCTTATCAATGGAAGACCAAAGCATGGTCGTACAAATGGTCATGAAACGATTGCATGAATCGAAGCGTTCACAACTTTTAGAACGCATTCATGAGGCCGAGGACAATTATCAGGCGGGACGTGTGACGACAGGTACGGTGGCCCAACTGATGAGGCAAGTACAAGATGATTGAGATTATTTGGGATGAATCTTTTGTCAGACTCATGAAAAAATGGAAGAAACGCCATCCTCAGTTAATCGACACGATTGAAGATAAACTGACTCACTTTGTTCAACAACCATTTAAACCGTCGTTACGGACCCACCAGTTAAGTGGACCATTGAAGGGGTACTGGGCGTTTAGCATTACTTATGAGTATCGTCTGGTGTTTAAATTTCTTTCGGAACACCAAGTGCTGTTAATAGATATAGGCACTCACGATGACGTTTATTAGATTACGCTGGTGACCCAGATAAAAAAGAAAGTGAACGAAGATAACAAAACGCCCTAACAAAATCGGTGGCGTCACCGTCTATATATAATAAATGAAAGGAACGTTGGAAACTTCCAACCGACCATACAACCAGTAGGGTGGATTAAGCGAAGCGTATCCACCACTTTTAAACTGAGAAACCGATTTTAACCCTTTCCCGACATTTTAAATTTAAGTGGGATGACAGGAAAGCGGAACGCCCTCGCAGTCTCTTGGCGGAGGTCTGAGGGCATTCCTTCTAACACACTTAAATATCTTATCTAAATTAGGAGACTTATGTATGTCTAGTAAACATTTTAGCAGTAAAAGTGCCAATGTCAAGTTGGTACGAGAAAGAAAAAAGCGGGGGAAAGAGAACTTCCCCTATGCGGTGCCGTGGCAAGATAGTTTCGCCCGATGGGCGAAAGCTGGGTTGCTTAGTGCTTGCGCAATGGGGGGTATTTTGCCCTCTGTTAGCCACGCTGTGCCTGCTATTCCTGCCATCCAAGAACTTACTCAAACTAATGGAACGACATTCCATACTAGACAATGGGGGAATGAGTTAGTCAATGGTTGGGAAACAGAGGATGGTTATACCGTCACCCTGGACAGTAAAACTGGCAATTGGACTCTTGCAAGACTTGACCCAGTGGGCCGTCTTATTTCTTCAACTGTCATAATTGGGCAAACTGCTATTCCCAGCAGTTATCCAAAACACATCAGACCTCGCGGACAGACCTTGCTGAATGCCCTAAATGTGGCTAATCAAGTGCCCGTTTCCTCCGCAAAACCGTTGTCTGTCAAAGGTACTGTAAAGTTGCCTATGTTGTTAGTTAATTTTACTGACACCACCACAACTTACACTTCGCAAGACTTTAACACTTTGCTGTTTGGTGACGGCAAGAGTGCTAAAGCCTATTTTAGCGAAGTGTCTCGCAATGCCTTAACCCTAGCAACAGGTGAAGCGGATATTTCAAACTGGTACACCGCCTCCAATATTCACGACTACTACGGTTTGGAACGTGGCTATTCTCGTGCCGGTGATTTAGTTAAGGAAGTTGTTCAAGCGGCTGATAATGCCGGATTTGACTTTGCCGAGTACGATAACGATGGTGACTGCTTTGTAGATAGTGTAGTCGTCATCCATCAAGGGAATGGTGCTGAAGCCGGTGGCAATACCAAGAACATTTGGTCTCACCAGGGTCGCATTGCTACTTACATCACCACCAGCACGGCTACATGTGGTAATGTGAAAGTAAGCAATTATATTGTCTTACCCGAAACGTTACTTGGCAAATCGTCAACAATGGGGACGGTTGTGCATGAAATTGGTCATGCTTTGGGTTTGACTGAACCCACTGATGTAACGACAGACCCCTTCAAAGGTGTCGGAGTATGGGATGCCATGAGTGTTGGCGCCTGGAATGGCACGCAATCATCAGGTGACAATCCCGCCCACTTTGCAGCACCTACTAAGGTTTATCTAAAATGGGTTGACCCTGTTTTAGTGAACGAGTCCAAGATCGGTGAGATGATTGGGCAAGTTGCCACTGAAGGCAAAATTTACCAGTTATCTTCCAATGGTAAAACACTGGTAGTTGAGAATCGGCAACGTGTCGGTTTTGACACGGGTTTGCCAGGAAGTGGTATTGCGTTATGGAATGTGGTGGATAGTACCAACAATAAAGTTGAGATGGTGCAAGCAGATGTGGCGACCAACCCAACTATCAGTGAAGCTAGTGATTTATTTTCTAGCGACAGTGGCCAAACCACTTTCATCGACACCACCGCCAATATTGGCATCACCGCTATTGGCAAGTCTCAAGCCTCAATGGTAGCCACATTATGCGCGGATGCCACCCCTAACATGACAATTACCCCATCGTCATTGGAATTGGCACCCAAGGATCAGAAGACATTCACCATCTCCAGTAGTGGATGTGGCAATCTGCAAATCAGCAGTTTGAGTGTAGGAGGCAAAAACTCTGCTGAATTTAGTGTGAAGGAAGACAATTGTTCCAATCGCACGATACCCGCTGGCCAAAATTGCACTGTCAAAGTGGCCCGTTCTTTCAATGGTTCATACTGGTTAGCACCCAGTTCCAGTGCCACTTTGTCCGTTGCTTCCAATGTTCCCAACGCTTCTTCAGTGGAAGTGGCCTTAAAAGCCAATGGTTGTTATCAATACTTGGCCACTTATTCATGGCCACAATATTACCCATTCTGGAGTAGCAACATTGACTTTGGTACAGAGTTAGTTGGTGACTCCAGTACTTTGGGTCAGTCCCTGTGGATGCACACTTGGGGAAATCGTTTGGATTGCAATACTGCCCCTCAGATCAAGGAAGTTACGGTAACAGGCGACAACGCAACTGACTTTACCCTCAAAAATGGGTGGGGGCAACAGTGTTATCATGCCAAGAACAGCTACACTTACAAGTGGAACGGAAAGGATTATCCCTATTCTTATTCGTACTCTTATTGCTGGTTCAATAACAAATTCGCCCCCTCTTCTGAAGGTGTTAAAAGTGCTGGGCTAAACGTAGCCTTCAATTCCTCAGAGGTAGATGCGGCAATCATACCTTTAAAAGCGAAAGCTGTTGCCGAAGGTAGTGCGCGTATTCAAGTGACTCCTGATTCTGCAACCTTCAAAGACACGTTTGTACAAAGCCGTTCTGCCTACCAGATTTTTGGGTTAAAGAACGTTGGTGATGTCAATTTGAAGTGGCCTTCACTATCAACAGAAATTACTGGGACAGATGCCACTGACTTCACGTCTTTCAAATGGTGGTATACACCCGTCTTGATGCCTTCTCAACAGGCATACGCATATACTCAATTTGCCCCAAAGTCGGTTGGGCCAA
>JAABRD010000130.1 GCA_011391085.1 Thiotrichaceae bacterium
GAAAACACGCGAGAAATTGATTGCCAAAGACCCCAAGAGTGCGGAATTGATTAAGCCGTTTTTGTTGGGAAGAGATATTAAACGGTATCAACCGCTTGACTGTACACAGTATCTCATCTTCATTCCAAAAGCTTGGACGCGGTTAACGTCTGGCGGACAAAAGAATGCGTGGAAATGGTTCCAACGTCATTATCCAGCGATGGCATCGCATTTGAAGCGATTTGCCGAACCGGCACAACAACGTTGCGATCAGGGTGAATATTGGTGGGAATTACGGGCCTGTGACTATTACCAAGAGTTTGAGAAACCCAAAATTATCTATTTGGTTTTCCAAGTAAAACCGGCGTTTACCTATGATGACACGGGAACGTATGGAAATAACGCCACCTGGATCATTCCTGGCAAAGACCACTATTTGCTAGGAATCCTCAATTCAAAATTGGGATGGTTTTTGATTTCTCATTACTGCACTCAGATTCAAAATGGGTATCAACTTATCTTTAAGTATTTGGGGCGAATTCCTGTCAAACGGATTGACTTTCATAATCCTATTGACAAAGCCAACCATGACCGAATCGTTCATCTGATCACTCAAATTCTCGACCTAAATAAACGACTGGCTGCCGCTTTGGATACCCATAGCAAAACGGTGTTGCAACGGCAACTGGAGGCGATTGATGAGGAGATTGACAAGGTGGTTTATGAGGTGTATGATTTGACGGTAGCGGAGATTTCGATTATCGAGAAGGAACGGATAATAAAATAGTCCAATGGTCCGAAACAGACCAATGTGTTATATATTCCGGTAGTGATGCAATGTGGGTGATATGGTTACCCCACTTGTATCACTACCCCATAAGTAACTTTGTCAAAATGTTCATATCCCCAAATTAACGATAGTTGTCCATTTCGGTAGTGATGCAATGTGGGTGATAGACACTTCCCCCTCCCCCAAAAGGAGAGGGGAGAACGGCTGTACCCGTGGTTTTCACCCCTCTCCCCCTGGGAGAGGGGCCGGGGGAGAGGGTAAACACATCACCCAGATTGCATCACTACCTCCATTTCAAAGTCATCGTAGTTAATAAATCGGAAATTCCCCAATCACTTCATCAATCTTCTCCATCAATTCCCGCGTCTTCTCCACCGCGGCCAGAATATACAAATACCGTGAACACTCCTCAAAACTCAACACCCGTCCCTTGCGATCTGTCAACCATTTTTCACAGACTTGATAACCACCAACGTGAAATTCCCATAAGTCAGGAGTTACCTGGTCAAAATATTGAGTTTTATTGATATAGACCTTCTCCTCTTGATACACCAGTTTCACCACCAAATTACTCCCCTGAATCGGAAAACTGCAATCGTTCTCAATCTCGGCTTCCATCAGATGAATCTTGACCAATTGATCCCCCAACTCAGCCAGAGATTGAAACAACTGTTTATCACGGGTGAGAGGCAACCGCGGGAAGTCCATTTTCAGAAACTCGGCATAGCGTTGCCGATAGGTTGGGCTATGAAAAATTGCATACAGATAGTTGAACACGTCTAACGCACTAATGGTTTTCTCAAAGTCACCGTGACCTTCTGGAATCAATTGCAAATGAAGGTATGCTTCCAGTGCGTTGTGGAAGACTTCTGAAAAATTAGGCTTCCTGAGTAATTTTTGATTTTTACCATTGCCATTGCCATTAATGAACAGGTCAGTCTTGGTGGAGTAGAGATACAGAGGGAAACAGTAGTTAATGTCCAACGCAGAAATACTGGTTGCACCAGCAATGACATATTTTGATACAAATACTTCTTTCCAACTGTTTGAGCAACGCGAACGACGAATTGTAATTAAGCTAACATTTTCTCCCCACAACAAGTGTTGCATGACTTGCCGCCTTGGACGAGTCACCACTTGTTCATCATAAACAATATAATTTTTATCAAATGGCCGATAAAGAATCGGTTTAATAACTGCTTCGGCCAAACTATGTTTTTGTGCTAACGTTTTGGCACTTTCATAATCAACCGCAATAGTTTCTTTATCTTGTCCCGTGACGATTCCCACCGAATTAACAGGCATCATCTCCGTGACTTTCCATCCTAGTTCATATTCTGCCAACAAATCCACATTCTGCGGCACAAACAGATAAAACGGTGACTGTGGCTGCAACGTGGTCCAAGAGGTGGCGTTGAGGTCATTTTCCATCAAATATTGATATTTGAAAGGTCGTGCGCCGTATAAATGGGCGTGATGAACGTTGCCCTCACCCCCGGCCCCTCTCCCAAAGGGAGAGGGGAGTAAGGGCCGATGCTTCACAAAAATCCCAATCGCCACTCCTTGCTGAATATCAAATACATTTTGATCCACACTGCCATCGGGAGACTTCTCTTTCTTCTTGCTGTTGCCATGCAAATCTAAAATGTAGATGTCATCAAACGCTTGCAATAACGCTTGTCGCATACCGCGAAAGGTGGGATTGTCTAAATAACCGTGATTGGTAACAAACGCCAAGATTCCATAACCTGTTTGTTCAATTCGCCATTGTGCAAACCGAATGAATTTGACATAATCATCATTCAGCCACTTGGAATTACGTTCTTTCAGTGGTTGCCCATCGACCTGAAAATAATTGGCTTCGTCCCCCATGCCACGTAGCAATTCATTAATCCAATTCCCCGTATTAGCAGAATGCCCAGAATAGGGTGGATTCCCCAAAATCACCATCACCGGCGCCTGTTGTTTAATCCCAGTGGCGGCATTGGCCTCCTCCGACAACCATCTGGCTAACCAAAAAGTGTCGCTGTGATGCGGTTCCTCTAAGGTATTGGTTAAAAAGACCCGCAACTGTTCCACACCACGAAAATCATACCCCGTGGCTTGCAATTGCAAACTCAACTTTAAATGTGCGATGGTATAAGGTGCCATCAGCAATTCGAAACCATGCAACCGTGGCAATAAATGTTTTTCGACATAATCGGACCACCTCCCTTGATTATTCTGAAACCGTTCATAAATCTTGGCTACCACGGCATGTAAAAAGGTGCCCGTGCCCGTAGCAGGGTCCAAAATCTGGACCTTGTGAATCAGACTCGATCCTCTCCCCCTGGGAGAGGGGGCGGGGGTGAGGGTCGAGTTATCCGCCAATCCTTGCTTTAACCCAAACTTCTCCTTCAACACCCAATCGACAGAACGCACGATATAAGACACCACAGGTGCCGGCGTGTAATACACTCCCCGCACCTCTCTCAACTTAGCATCATAGTGTGCTAAAAACGTCTCATAAAAATGCACCACGGGGTCTTCTTGACGAGTCCGTTTTCCAAAATTTGCCAAAATCGCAGCTATATCGGCCCGATTTAAGACGGCCACTAAATGATCCACCATCCACACTAACCGATCATCTAATTCAATGCCGGCAATTTGATTAAACAGACTTCTTAAAAATGGGTTGGTTTTGGGGACAAAATGACTCGCCGTTCGGCGCGAAAATCTCCCCTCTCCCTCTGGGAGAGGGGCCGGGGGTGAGGGAATCATGCTACACTTGGCCGCAAACAAGCCATAACAAATCGTTTGCGCCAACATATCCGCGAATTGTTCTGGCGTCAAGGTATCAATTAACACCTGGCGAAAACTCTCATGCTGCCCATGCAACCGCCCCGTCTTCTCCTCTTGTTGATAAGCCGTCAACATCACGTCCCTCATTAACCGGGCCAAATGCGCCATCTTTTTAGCTAATTCTTCAGGACTGCGTAACGTCACCACTGGGGTCGTCACAAACGTATTTAATAACGTCTCAAAACGCGAAAACTGTTCTACCTGCGGTTTCAGCTTGCCAGTTTTCTCAACTTTGGCTAAGATGACGGTCATCTCAGGTCGTAGTTCACCGTCCACAAACCAACGGAACTCTAAATAATCGGTAAGTAACAGATTATTCAAGGAGGGGAGATAACGTTTCAATTGTTCCGATTTTTGGACTTTCTCTAAATCGACACCAATATCTTTAGCTTCGAGATGTCCAATGGGTTCTTCGCCTTTGGCAATTTCAAAATCGGGGGAACCGCAGGCAATGCGTCGCGGTTCATTGGTTATCCGATAGTTCGGTAGCAATGTATTTAACAAAATTTGCAACGCGGGGCGATGCGTGTGTTCCGTG
>JAABRD010000131.1 GCA_011391085.1 Thiotrichaceae bacterium
TGAAAGCTGTGTGACGCGAAAGTGTCCCGCACAGTTTGGGGTGGGGGGAATACCTAATCTCACACTAGAGAGGATGTATTACTCTATCACCATTAAAATTCTGCAAATTCTGATTCAGACTATTAAACAGAAATATGAGGATAAATTGATGACTATTTTACGCGAACAACTGATAGAAGAAATTCAACAGATTCCCGACGAGCGTTTACCAGAAATTTTCGACTTGATTCACTTCTTTCGCTTAGGATTAGACAAGGTGCCAGCTAAGTCCACCGACATTAGCAAATTCGCTGGTGCCTGGTCTGATATGTCAGATACGCAATTTGCCGCTTACGAAACCGAATGGCAAAGACGTCGCCAACAAGTATTCGTTCGATAGCCGCGAACTCCCATGACACCAACTTTAGTTGATACGGACATTTTATCACGTTTCTTTCGCAATGAGGCACCAGTGGTAGCACGTTTTAATAGCTATGTTCAAGTGTATGGCCAAATCAATATCAGTATCATCACTTATTACGAAGTGCTGAGTGGTTTACGACATCGAGATGCACATAAGCAACTGGAACGATTTCAAGCCTTTGTTAAGGAAAATCAAATGTTGCCATTGAATCGCGAAGCCGTTGAGCAAGCGGCTGGTTTATACGCCAAAACCCGTAAGCAAGGCACTCCTGTGGATGACATTGATATTTTGATTGCAGGTATTGCATTAGCACATGGTATGACTGTGGCAACCGCAAACATTAACCATTTCAGTAAATTGCCTGGAGTGACTATCGAAAATTGGACATTAAGTGAGGTAGGGTAGCCAGGTAGTCTTTTTACAGCCAGCATTCCTCTCATGAGAAAAGAAGACCTGACAGATTTTGAAAAGTGGTCAGGTCTGGTTGTCTGAATCAGAATTGGCAGAATTAGAGAATTTGCAGAATGGGGTGGGGGTTTCATTCTGCTAATTCTACAATTCTGGAAATTCTGATTCAGACAATCTCATACTTTAGCCAATTGACTTAGGTAGGGTGTAGCAACGAATTTGGGTTGCCCGCCCTCTTAGAAGACCTGACAGGTTTTCAAAACCTGTCAGGTCTGGTTGTCAGAATCAGAAGACGTATGTGGAGGGGGTGAAGCAGTAGTGGATGGGGTGGGCAAACTGCTTTTGGTTTGCCCACCTTGTCTCCCCTGATTGCTGACTGGAGAGGTTTGGGAAAGTGGATGGGAGTGGGGAATTTTATTCACATTGCTTCTTAACTTTCCCAACGTCAAGGCGATAGCTGGAAAATGGCCAGGGTACTACCGACTACGTGTTCATTCTCTAAGTGTTCATCACTTCCTAAACCCATTAACTGATAGTATCTCACTCAATTAACCTGAAGGGATAACGCAATGCACATTTCCACCGCACATTTACAAAACGGTCTCGGCCAATATCTTGACTTAGCCGCGACCGAACCGGTTATAGTGGAACAGACGGGCACCCCGTTGGTAGCGATGATTTCTTATCAAATCTATCAACGTTTACTGGAACTAGAAGATTTGGTTTGGGGTAACCAAGCCTTGGCGGCTGAACAAGAAGGTTATCTGAGTGCCGAAGATACCTTGCGTTTGCTACAGCAAACTAATCATGGCGAGGCTACGCATGAAACCACTTAGGATGACTAAGTCCGCGATAGATTTCCTGAACACGTTACCGCCGAAACACCATAAACAGGTGGTCACTCAATGGTTCCGTCTCTGGAGTGTTCCCTACCCAACGGATTCCAAACAGCTAACAGGCCATCAAAAATTAATGCGGGTGAATTGTGGAGAATATCGGATTATCTACAAAGTGGAAGAGGAAACGGTGAACGTGCCTCTGATTGGCAAGCGAAATGATAATGAAATTTATAAATTGTTAGAGAGGCTAAATTTTTAAGTTGCCTGCGAAATATTCTCTCTTATGGTCGCTGACTATCCCCTGACGGGCCAACTTGACAGGTTTTTAAAACCTGTCAGGTCTGGTTGTCTGAATCAGAATTTACAGAATTGGTAACTATGGAGTATCTTTCTATGCAAATACAACGTCACATTGAACAAATCGCTTCGACTCGTTTAGTGATTGACCTGCCCGTTTCGTTTCTCAATCATCGTGTCGAAGTGTTAATTTTGACCCTAGAGGAGCCCATGCTGGAATCCTCACCGAAGACACGCCGTGCCCCACCACGACAATTTGCGGGTCAAGTTAAAGAACTCGGTGATGTAATAAACACCATCCCTCTCGACCATTGGAGTCTGCCTCAATGATTTTACTAGATACCCATATTTGGCATTGGTGGGTCAACCAAATCCCTGACAAACTTCCGCCAAATTTACGCATCCTGATTGAAGAAGCCGCCGAGGTAGGAGTGTCTTCGATGTCTTGCTTTGAAATGGCTTGGTTGGTGAAACATGGTCGTATCAGTCTCCCGATGAATTTTAACGAGTGGCTGAGTCAAGTTGAAGAAGCGGCTATCATCCGATTTCTACCAGTGACTCCAATTATTGCGGCAAATGCCGTAGCCTTGCCGGAACATCATCGGGACCCGATGGATCGTCTGATTATCAGTACCGCCCTTTATTACGATGCGCAGTTGCTTAGTTTCGACCAAACTTTTCCACTCTATCGAGAGGTTGGCTTGCGCTTGATTTCCTAAAGCCTGGAGACTTGACTCTGGCTACGATTCTGGGAAGGTACGTGGGACGCACTACAGCGAAACTTTGGTTTGTTGGAATCAGTTGGTGTAGGGTGTGGCAACGTCTTTTGGTTGCCCATGCTTTGCGTTGAGAAGACCTGACAGGTCTTCCAGACCTGTCAGGTCGAATCTCCCCACCCTCTCCCCCCAAACTCCCCCCTCATTCCTTATCTAAATCAACCCTAAAAATTGGCCCAGGCGGAGACCAATGAGGGGTTTTCATTTGGTAATATTTTCTGTTTTCTGCTAAAATAATAAATGAAGGGTGGGATGGGCGTAACAACTTTTAAGGGTCTGCCCTTTCAGAAGACTTGACAGGTCTGGTTGTCAGAAGCAGAATTGAAAGTCTTTTGAGAATTGGAAGACCTGGGGTGGGGGTTCATTCGGTTAAAAAATGTCTTTCAATGTTAATTCAGACTAGATGTGTTTGTTTAAACCACGTAGGTCTGGGAGACCTACAAAGTCGCTTTGTTCTTTGCACAACTTGCATAGTTATGCTACAATCACTCTGCTAGTAACCGAGTCAAACACCAGAGAACACCATCATCAATGATTCCACCACCGAAAGAACTAACCGCTTTCCCAACTTTGAAACCTGTCAAACCCAAAACCCCCGTGCAAGGCGGTAGCGGCTTGCGAAAAAGATGGAAAGACGAAGTTGGAAATATCTATGAATGGGACAGTCAACACGGCACCGTGGAAAAATACAACAAAAGGGGAAAACATTTGGGTGAATTTAACCCAGACACGGGTGAATTACTCAAAAGTGCTGACAAAACTCGTTCTATCGAACCCTAATAATCAGGAGACATATCAAATGTCAACAACCGTTAAACGTGTCCTCCGTGCGTATGAAAAAAGCGGAGAAACTTTACTTCAAGAATGGCCCTTAAATGGTATCCCCTTGACCAAATTACAAAAATTGTTCGGCCACCAGGCAGATAATCCAATGTATGACTGTTATCTCCTCCCACCAGAACATCTGCCCTGGTTGGAAAAATATGTTGCCAACCAATCACAGGGCCAATTAAATAGTCATTCTTATGATTATTTCCTAGAATGTGACAGGGCCTAACCTGTTTTCGTAATGATAAACCAGTTGGCATTTGGACTTGCTACAAATGCCGATGGCACTACCTATACGGAGACGTATGTGGAGGGGGTGAAGC
>JAABRD010000132.1 GCA_011391085.1 Thiotrichaceae bacterium
TGGGTGATATTCATGGAGTTGCCCTCACCCCCGGCCCCTCTCCCAGAGGGAGAGGGGAGTGTGGCGGAACCAACGGTTTTCTCCCCTCTCCCTCTGGGAGAGGGGCCGGGGGGTGAGGGTAAACATATCACCCACATTGCATCACTACCAGAAGTTGGAAAGACTTGAAGGGTAGTGATGCAATGTGGGTGATAACCAAAAACCTCCGAGGTCTTTAAGACCTCGGAGGTTTGGGCGATCTCGATGATTTGCCACACTTCAATTATCACCCACATTGCATCACTACCTATTTATTTATCCACCTTGACGACTCAACCAGTTAGAATTTAAGTCAGTGTGAATGTCACTCTGTTAATCAAGAGGAAGCAAATATGCAATTGAACGTCAATATAGATAGAAGTTTGTTTGAACAAGCGAAGTCCTTGAGTGGATTATACAATGCGAGTGAATTGTTACAACAAGCCTTGCAGGTATTTGTGGAGAGACAAATGGTGAGGTCTTCTAAAATTCGTGTGAGTCAATTGGAATCACCAGATATGCCATCACTATATGACGGTCCTCCCCTCAGTTTAGAGGACATGCAACGGGCGATAGAATATGAAGCGGGTCAACATAAATGGGTAGTGATGCAATCTGGGTGAAATATCGTGCAGTTTCTCTTCGTCTTGAACTCTGATTGAAATGATTAAATGAGGGCTATGAAAGGAGGCTTGACGAATCAGAATCCATCTGAAAATCATTCTAATCAGAGTTCAGACAGAGAACCCACATTGCATCACTACCCATAAATGGTAGTGATTGACACGAATTTGTTAGTACGTTACCTGGTTAAGGATGACAGGGCGCAAACGATAGTGGCGACAGAATTTTTAGCCACTCATTCCTGTGTCTTGTTAAAAACTGTGTTATTGGAGGTCGTTTGGGTACTCAGTTCCAAGATGGGTTATCACTTTTCAAGAGAAGTGGTGGCGGAACGAATTAAACATCTGTTAGAATTACCAAACATTACGGTTGAGGAGTCAGAACCAGTGTGGATGGCATTGCGGTGGTATGAAGCTGGACTAGATTTTGCCGATGCGTTACATCTAGCCGCGGTCAAACCACAGGATCAATTTGCTACCTTTGATGAGAAGTTGGTGAAAAAAGCAACACAATTGACTACAGATTATCATTTGATTTTTTTGAAAGGTGAAAAACAACTATGAAATGGGTTACTCGTGAACGTCCCAAAGTAGATCGAATCGCTTGCCCTTGGCTGATTAGCCGGTTTATCGATTCGCAACCAGAATTTTTATTTGTTCCCAAGGATCAGATATTACAAGTTGCCAAAGAACAACAAGCCATTCCCTACGATGTGGCAGGAGTGGAATTAGGACATCATGGCGAATTTTGTAGTTTTGATGCCTTTCTCAACAAATATCAATTATCTGACCCGGCGTTACAAAAATTAGCGGTCATTGTCCGTGGTGCGGATACGGACCGTTTAGACTTGGCGCCAGAAAGTGCTGGCTTGTTAGCCTTATCGTTTGGTTTATCGACACAATTTGCCGATGACCTGGTGCAGTTGCAACATGGCATGGTCATGTATGATGCGTTGTATGCGTGGTGTCGGCGATAAATTCTGAACCAATTTTGCCATTGAAGTGTCGGTTGGACCGACTCTCAACGAGGTCCAACCCACATAGTCCCTTTAATTAACAGAAAGAACTTTTCATGTTCGATGACTCATTGCCTAAACTAACTAAATATTTGGAAGCGACACTGACCTGGTCTAAACGACTCTTCACACCTGTCGCTTTACTCTTTCTCCTCCTAGCGGGGTGGCAATCACGATTTGTTTTAGCGACGGTTTTGGCAACCGCTAAACCCGGTTATCTGGTGTTGGCGACGTTATTGTTAATGACGCCTCATTTTATCTCAGCTATGGCCACCCTTCGGATATTAAAGGCCAGTGGGGTATCATCCATTTCGTACCAGTTCGCTTTGCAAACTCAAATCAACCGCTTACTTGCACGATATTTGCCAGGTGGCGTTTGGCATACGGTAGGACGAATGATGGATTTTCATGCCCAAGGAGTGAACTCTTCGGAATTGACCAAGATATTTCTGTTAGAGAATATTTTAGCGATAGCAGTTTCCTTCTTATTAGGGAGTTTGGGAATTTGGTACTTTCGCGGTTTAACTGATGGTTGGGGACAACTGGCGGCCTGGTTGACGTTAGGAAATTTATTAGGATTAGCGGTAACCCCTCTCCTCCTCAAAAAATGGGGGGAGGCTTTACAGATTAAGTTTTATCTACAAGCGATTGGCTGGTTTGTCCCCATTTGGCTACTCTTTGCGGCCAGTTTCGTTTGCTACTTTTCGGCTTTCCCAATGATCAGCGGTGAAATTTCAGTGTTAGAAGTGGGCAGTACGTATCTCTTTTCTTGGGCTGTGGGATTGATTATGATTTTTGCTCCACAAGGTATTGGCGTATTTGAAGTGGTCGTCGGTCACATTTTAAATGTGTCCCTATCCGCCGCTAGTTTAGCTGCCTTGATTGCCGGGTTTCGGATTGTTTCCTTAGTGGCAGATGTGACGTTATGGGGAATATTTCGAATCTTCTGGAGTGGAAGATCAAACCACTGAGATGGAGTCCAAAACACGTTTTGGACGAACTACCTTCCGTCCAAAACGTGTTTTGGACTCCGACGGTTAAATGGACAATTCCTAATGAGGCGGAACTAGAGACTTTAGCCGGCTTATCTGTTACCTTCCAGGTTTTTTCAAGATAAACACAAACCCCGGTGACAGCCACGTTCCCATTTGGAGAAGAGAAGTGGGAACGTGAGAAAGCAGTTGCCATAACCAAAACGGTTTTAACCAGGAATCCTTGCCATATAGATCAGAATGTTGCATAATGAAAGGCACCGCGTTGGTGATTTCAAAACGCTGAAGCCACTTTGTGAGGATCCAATAAGTCGTCGATTCCGCATCCAAGATTTTTTTAGAACCACACAATTGCATCAGTTGCACGGCCAGTGAACGTGGTAACCAATGGACAAAAGGCCAAAAGACATGAGGTTCAATTGGAAAGAGGAGGTTAGGACCTGCAAAGTAGCAATATCCACCGGGTTTGAGGAGACGATAAATTTCTCCAATCAAGCGTTGAGGATTGGGAACGTGTTCATAAACTTGATTGCATAAAATAATATCGATACTATCCTCGGCACCAGCGAAGGTTTCTATCGTGTTTGGCAACAGTTGCAAATTAGGATGAGTGTTTTGAAAATTCGTCCAGTCAGACCAAGGTTCTGGGTCAATTCCAGTGATAAATTTAACCTGGGGTGCAATCTGGGCAGCCATGCCGCCATTACCACAACCAATGTCTAACCAGCAGGTGTCAGCCAAGGGAAGAGGAACGAAATGTTCAATCGTTTTCAAAATTGCCTGGGCCTTGGTGGAACGTCCACTGGCCACAGCATAAGCAGTTCGTTGTTGAGGAAGATTTATCATAAAGTAGTCATTTCGGTTAAGGTACTGCTGGACTAGAGGCTTCTAAGGTACTGTTGGACTAGAGGCTTCAGCCGCAATGCCATTAAGTTAAGGTAGGGTGGATTAAGCGTTAGCGTATCCACCATCCCCGAAACTGGTGGATACGCTGACGC
Organism: Thiotrichaceae bacterium; assembly: GCA_011391085.1. Classification (GTDB taxonomy): domain Bacteria; phylum Pseudomonadota; class Gammaproteobacteria; order Beggiatoales; family Beggiatoaceae; genus JAABRD01. The sequence continues at coordinate 3,648 of JAABRD010000132.1, forward strand.
TTAAT
>JAABRD010000133.1 GCA_011391085.1 Thiotrichaceae bacterium
GGGAGAAAACCACTGAGGTTGCCTGTCTCCCCTCTCCCTCTGGGAGAGGGGCCGGGGGTGAGGGCGACGATTGAAAATACCGTAAAATTTCTGCTTTGGTACTTAGTTGGGCTAAGACCTCCGAGGTCTTGAAGACCTCGGAGGTCTCTTGAAGGTCTGGATTCAAACAGAGGTATTTAATATGAAGAAATCGACAACAACTATCACCGGCCTAACAGCACAAGTGTTAACCCCTTTTTATTACCACGGCCTCTATGCGCGAGATGGCAGTACCACGTATCCGAATGTGATTACGGATACCGCGTTACTGTTTGCATTGCGAATGACGTTATTGGGAACCAGTCCAGCTTTACGGGGGAAGCCCGATTATAAAGCCGATTTGTTGAAAATCCCTTGGCGTGCTTCGTTGTTGCAAAGTGCAGGGAATCAGATGTTGGCCCCAGTGCGACATACGATTGATGTGGAACGAGAAGGAGGGAATCATGAAGTGATGCAGAAAAATATGGCATCGGGAAATTTCAAGAAGACGTTTTTCGTCCATGAAGTGGCTGCCGATTCCACTTACCAGGGAATTTTATATGGGGTGAACCCATTTGATTGGTTGCAAACCGATTGTTTGGTAGTGCGGGTGGGCGTGGCGCGATTGGGGATGTTAGCATTGAAGCAAACGAAGACTTTTTTGGAAAAGGAGGCAAAGGTGTCTTTGAATACCGCCACCGCGCAACTGTTTGGCCGAAAAGTGAAAGAGGAGTATCGAATTTTGGATACGATTCGGGTGAGTCGGGCCTTGCCCGTGGCGGAAGCGGTGGCGGAGTTGAGGCAGTGGTATTAGAAGTACTGCCAGGTGTTGGAGTACGGAATTTATTCCGTTAGGTGAGGTGTTGGAGTACGGAATTTATTCCGCCAGGTGAGGTGTTGGAGTACGGAATTTATTCCGCCAGGTGAGGTGTTGGAGTACGGAATTTATTCCGCCTTCCGAGACGGAATAAATTCCGTACTCCAACACACGGAATAAATTCCGTAACACACGGAATAAATTCCGTACTCCAACACACGGAATAAATTCCGTACTCCAACACCTAGCGTTACTCCAACACATGGCATTATATTAAGAGGTCATTCATTATGTTTACTATTTTAGCACATGGCGTCAACCATGTTAATTCTCATTTTTCGTTCGCCCAAGATCAGTTGATTTTGCAGCCGGCGCCGATTCGTATTTGTGGGGCGCCGACGGGGGCGGGGAAGACGCGGGTGTTTTTGGAAATTGCCAAACACCAATTAGTCTTCTTTGTTGTTCCGACACAAGCCTTGGCTAGGGATATTAAAAACAGTGCGGATCAAGCGGGAGTGTGGGCGGAGGTGTGGGATTATCAGCAAACGAAACGGTTGTTGGAGGAGAAGGAGATGCCTTGGGTGAAACGGAAGGGGCAGTTGAAACAGCAACAGGGAATCATTGTGGCAACGTTGGAAGCCTTGGCGAATTTGACGATCGGGAAGCCGGTGTTTCAGGGTGCAGATACGGGGATTTATGATGTGTTGTGGCGGGCCAAGCATATTGTGTTTGATGAGGCCCATACCTTGAATGGACGCGCTTTTGGGTTGGTTCATTTGTTGGTGTTGTTGGTGGTAGGTTATCATCATAAGCAACGCACAGCGGTGTCAGAGTTGCCAAAATTGAGTTTGTTGTCGGCTACGCATAGTAATTTATTTAAGAGTTTGCAGGAGGAGTTGCCAGAGGGGTATGTGGCGTTGTTTGATGAGGAGGTGGTAAGTGGTAATGGGGTAGCAGATCGGCCTATTCATGGCAATGTCACCGTAGATTGGCAAGATAAATCGTTGTTAGAAGTGGCTGGGAAAGTGATGCCTGGTTTGCTTGACCAGGGGGAACGGTTGTTGTTGATTTATGATTCGCTGGCGCAGTTCACGATGGATGAAGCGCGTTTAGAGGCGGTGTTGGTAAAGCAATGTGGCTTGCGGCCCGAGGAGGTGATTTTGATTAATGGGCAGGATAAGCAGACGCCGTATTCGTGGGGAGGCAGTGGGTTTGAGGGGGGGTTGGAACCTAAATCTAAGCATCGGGTGATTGTGGGAACGTCGGCGGTGGAGATGGGGGTGAATTTTGCGGGGGTGAATGTTGCGCTTATTGAACATGGCGTCGATGCGGCGGCGTTGTTGCAACGGGTTGGACGAGTGGCGCGGAATCATGAGGGGCAGGTACAGGATGGGAAGGTGTATGTGTGTCGGTCTAGTGTGTCGCGTGGGAAGACGTTAAGTCATGTGGGTAAGTTGCAGGGCTTGACGGGTGAGTATGAGATTAATGATTTGCGGCAGCAGTTGGCGCCGTTACGGGAGTTGCATTGGGGAGTAGCGAAGAATTTGGGAGGGGCTTATTGGTCGATGTTGTCACGGTCTCGGAGTACTGGACGGGTGGTTCAGGATGCGGCGTTGCCTATTTTGCGAACGTTGTCGGGGGAGAGTGAGGTGAATCCTGGGGGGTATTTGAATCGGTTGCATCTGGTGGCAAAACAGGTTGATAATTGGAATTTACGGGACTGGTTAAAACAAGTCGATAAGGAATTGCAAGATGTGCGTGGTTTTGCGCCCTCGGTGCGGGTACGGTTTCGAATGCCGAATGGGGAGTATCAGCAGGGGGAGTATGATGAAGATTGGGTGCGGTCGCGGTTGCGCGAGGCGGATCGGTTTGATGAAGAGGAGGGGGTGTATATTTTTGAGGATGCGCGTAATTTGTGTTTGCGGGAGAAATCCAGGGCGATTGGGTTGTCGTTTTGTTCACCGAGAGGAACGATTTCGGTGGAGGTGAGGAGTTTAAGGGAGGCGAAGGTGCAGTATTTGGCAAAATTGCGGAATTTGCAGGGACGGTTTGAGTCGGAGGAGTTGAAGAAAGTTATTGGGGATGCGATTCAGTTTGTGGAGATGACGGGGTTGTTGGTGCGGGATAGGAAGGTAGAGGAACCGGGGGAGTTTAATGTGGTGTTTTGAGGGGTAGTCGGTATTTTCAATCGTTGCCCTCACCCCCGGCCCCTCTCCCAGAGGGAGAGGGGCCGGGGGTGAGGGTAAACATATCACCCACATTGCATCACTACCGAATATTACAACTTACGTGTTGCTTTCATCAGCCGTAAATTTATTTGTCGTGGTTGATGGAGGCGTCGGTGATGTCAAGGTCAACGGGGTCTTTCCCCAAATTGGCAATGGGGTCATTGGTGTCCTCACCGATACGCCAAATTGGGTCATCCTCCACATTGTATGGCACCGTGGGTCGTTTAAACGTCTGGTCAGGCAATGTGACAGGCATGATGAGGATGAGACGGCCTTCGCGACGAATTTCAAATTCGTCGGTACCGTGAAACCATTCTTTGGGTAGAAATAAGCCTTCGGGGGTGATTTTGACTTGCATAATGGGGGGGGCCTTTAAGGTAAATGAGAAAATTGGGGGGTGAGAAACTCAGTTTCTTTAGTGAGAGAATATAGTAGTATTCCTGTTCTCTTGTACCCCCCCCAGCCCCCCCGCACGCGGGGGGGAGTCATCCACGCCGCGGGGAGAGTCACCCCCCCGCG
>JAABRD010000134.1 GCA_011391085.1 Thiotrichaceae bacterium
ATAGACACTCAAAATTTTTAAAAAGGAGATAATTACATGAACCTATCCCAACCTTGGTGGAGTGGAGGCTTTAGCCGGCCGGCGGTAGGCGCCCCGCAATTTGAGTGAGGGGTGATGCCTACTGCCGGCCGGCTAAAGCCTCCACTCCACCGGGATTTTCCTTAACTTAATGGCATTGCGGCTAAAGCCTCCACTCCACCGAAGTCTTAATTCCTTCGGGTAGCCAAACCAAACAGGAGTCCAAAATCTGTTTTGGACTCCCTGTCTAAGATAGGTTTTGGCCCCCCCCTTGCCTATAAATTTCCATCAACCGTTTCCCCACATTCGCCGGTTTGGCAGTGAAATGAACATAAAAACAATTTTCGTCTGCTTCTGTTCCCAACACTTTGGCATACACGTCTTCATTTGCTAAAGCCTTCTCCTCTAAACTGAGGAAGTTCAGTTTAATGTTACTCAATGAATCGGGAACAAACGTTTTTACTTGCAGGCCTCCCCACTGTGTCTCGCTACGAATCAAGGCACCTTTGGCAGACAGTTTGATCAAACTGCCATAGAAAGCCGTTTCACTTAAATGTTTCCCTTCTACCATCGTGTATTGTAACAAAATTTGTTCAGGCACTTCTACAAATACTTCCTCCTGAAAAGGCAACTTGAGATGATATTTGCCACCCATTCCCACAACGTGATAAATAGTTAGGACGTGTTGAATGCCCTTGGGATGTACTTGTTTTTCTTCACGAATACTCACGATGGTATTAGATCGTTGCAACGTTTTCCATGAAATCAAAATTTGCCCGCCTGTGGTATACGATTCAATGCGATAGGTTAGATTCACTTCTTTACCAATGACGCCGTACTTGGTGCGTTTTTCGGAACCGATATTGCCTACGACGACTTCACCGGTATTAATTCCAATGCCCATTTCCAAGGGTGAAAATCCCCAGGCAGTGACTTGGGCGTTGACCGTTTCCATAGCTAATTGCATAGCGATAGCACAGGCAATAGCCCGTTCGGTATCATCTTCGCGGACCGTCGGGGCCCCAAACAGTACTAAAATACCATCGCCCATAAATTCATCAATGGTGCCTTGATATTGAGTAATCACTTCAGCCATCGTGGCCAAATAAAGGTTGATAATTTTAATAACCTCCTCTGGGGCGAAGCGTTCTGATTGGGCCGTAAATCCTCTTAAATCCGATGTCAGTAGCGTAATTTCGCGTCTTTCACCACCTAAGGATAATCCAGTTTCTGATTCCAGTAAATTGGTCACGATTTCATCGCTGAGATAACGTCCAAAGATTTTGCGAATCAGTTCATTTTTTTGTTGCAACTGGGCGGTCCTTTCCACCACTTTATTTTCCAAATCTTTAAATATGTCTTTCAACTGTATGGCCATACTTCTAAATGACCATGCCAAGTCACCAATTTCATCCGCACGTTCCAACGGTAAATCTTGTTCCCATTCTCCTTCTGCCAGTCTGCGGGCGGCCATTTTTAAGCGTAACACGGGTTCGACTAGCCATTGGGAAATCGGTAGTCCCAAAAGAATAGTGATGAATAAGGCGAGTGAACAAAGTAGCACCGTGGTGCGAGTATTGGCCCGGATATGTTCCATAAAATCGGATTGGGGAATCACGACCACCGTTAACCAGTCAATTCCTCCCTGATCTTGCAACGGTTTCACTTGTAAGAAATGTTTATAACCGTTGAACTCAAACTCTAATTGCTGATTGCTAGTGATGTTAGCTAAATTCTGAAAATGGGTGGACAAAAACTGGGCGGTCGCATAAATCAACGGAATTTCACTATCGTAAGCCTTGAGGCGGCGAACCGCCTGAGTTTGGGTATCAATCAGATAAGGTTTTTCCGCCGTGGAAGAGGCAACGATTTCACCAGTACGTTCCATAATAAACGTTTTCCCCGTTTGACCAATTTGTAAACTGTTTAAAAAGCCGCTGATTTGGGACAGAAAAATATCTGTTCCCAACACGCCACGTAGAGTGCCTGTGTCATCATAATAAGGTTGATTAGCAGATACTGATAACGTAACTGGTTTAGTCAAGTTAGTTGGATCAAGTAAGGCATAAATTTGACTCCAAATGGGGCGGTTGGCGGCCACGGTGTCAATAAACCACGGGCGAGTACGGGGGTCATAATCCTTCATTTGATTCGTCAATTTTAAACGACCACCTTGATTATTCGCCAAATACTCGCTGTCTTTCGTATACAAGTAAAATTTATTTCCTGTCACACCCACTTCGGCATCATGTTTTTCTCGTCGTTCGACCCCAATATAATCTCCCTTCGTGCTGGCATAAGACACATAACTAATGTAATCAAAGGTTTGAAGATGTTGCCAAAAATAACGTTCCACACTTTCAGGCTGATCTAAATTTAACAAGCCCATGCGTAGCGCATCTGCATTCATCTGATTGATCAGTGGGGCCATTTTCAAATAAGAATGAATGTGTTGTTCAATTCGCGTGGTAATTTCATTGCGTAATTGCGTGGTGACTTCATTGACCGATTTTTGGCCGTTGCTAAAGGAGAGATACCAAATCAGGGATACGACTAAGACAATTTGTATGGTGAAAGGTAATACAAGAGTAACTCGTAGGGGTAAATATCCTGAGAATTTGGAGATTTTATGAGAAAATGAGGATTTTGGCATGATAAATGGGGTTGTAAGATGTGAAGCATAAAACTTAATATATAATAAATCATCGGTTGTTGCAAACTCAAGATGATATGGTGTGTTCACAAGATAATCTGATTTATATCAAGTTGATTATGTCACGGCCCATTTATTTTTGGCTCAATATTTTAGTGAATAGGTAAAATCAAAATTCCAATTAACCGCCATGGTTCCAAAACGTAGCTTTGTCAGATAAAGCTGTGCTTTGGAACCATGGAAGTTGAAATATTGGTAGTGATGCAATCTGGGTGAAATATCGTGCGGTTTCGCGTCGGTCTTGAACTCTGATTGAGAGGATTAAATGAAGGGCTCTGAAAGGAGGCTTGACTAATCAGAGTCCGGTAGTGATGCAATCTGGGTGATATTCATGGAGTTGCCCTCACCCCCGGCCCCTCTCCCTCTGGGAGAGGGGCCGGGGGTGAGGGTAAACATATCACCC
>JAABRD010000135.1 GCA_011391085.1 Thiotrichaceae bacterium
CCCAGAACAATTCTGGTATGCGTTCATTCCTGGGATGCCAAAACAATTCTTCCATTTCAGCGTGATCAAGATTAAGGACGAAAAGAGTAGTGACTTGATCAACAAACACTCACTGTTGTGCCAACTGTTGGCGTTAAAAGCCAATGAGGAAGGGACAGACCCCGCCGAACTGGTTTCCAAAATTTATCAGACGGCGGCCCAGTTGAAAGAACACTTGACGGCGGATCAACTGTTACTGATAACGCAATGGGTGGACTTTTATACCAAAGTCCCTAAACAAACTCTCGAACAAATCAAGAAGGAGGTTAGTATGGAAATGGTCGAAACCACGATCAGCGAACATATTTTCAATCAAGGCAAAGCTGAAGGCAAAGCCGAAGGCAAAGCCGAAGGCCGGGTTCAAGGAATGCTTGAAGGCGAATTGAAAGGACAACGGTCAATTCTCGAAAATCTTTACCGGCTGGGCGTCCTCTCCGCCGAACAGATGAACTTGATGACGGCGCCGTTGCAGCAACAATTGGCGGTACTCTAAACCCGCGGGGCTACTTGGATTTGGAACCGTTCTTTGCCCTCTCGATGCGCCCCCACAAGTGGATGGGAAGAATTAACAATCAAGATGTTCAGAAACTTAGTTTCTTTGCCAGGAGTCCAAAGCGTAGCTTTGTAACCTAAAGGACACTAGGACACTTTGCCAGAAATTTTGGCTACACTTTGCATAACAATCACATTCATCACAATTAATATTATGAAGTTTACCAACTTTCTACATTTATCCTCACAAACCCTCTTTGTGAGTCTCTCTTTACTATCCTCCAACACGTATGCCGCAAGCGCCGCCAACATTCAGGTTAACCATTGTAGTGAATGTGGCCAAGTGTTAATAGGTGCGGCCCGCCTTGACTTTAGAGGTATCTATTGGACTAGCTACGATGCTGTCAGTGGTCTCAACCTCAACACGGTGGCCCAAACTTTCGGTTTTACAGGCGATTCTCTTTACCTCTCTGACACTCCGCCAATCGGTAAAAATCCCTGGACCTTCAACTCGCCAAGACGAGTTTCTATCAGTAATCCCTATTTTGGCGATAACATGAATCACTTTTTTGCCCCTTTTGAAGGCGGTGAAGTGACAGCTTCTCACGAATATGTGATTCTCTCACCCACTGATAGCAAAACAGTTACGGTGACGGGAATAGGGGTACCTGATGGTGAAATTTCTCCAGCCATCACCTTGAACGTAGTCACCAATCAAGGCAGTACGCAGGTGCCTTGTGGAGACGCGAATATTTGTCAAGTTCCCGTGACTCTCAAAGGTGCTGCCAGGTTTACCATCACACCTACCGTAGATCACAGTAGATTCAGTGAATTGGCTTTGGCCTATCCAGGCTTACAAGAGGTCAAATACGTGTTGGTAAAACTCCGGGTAGCGGAAAAAGACACGCAATGTTCACGAGGCTATTTGTCCTTCAAAGACCTCGGTGTGGGTTCTAACAGTTTTAAGGAAAGTGACTACTACCACTATCTGGAAGGTGGTGGCCCCAGTCACACCCCAGATGCTTGCACTCGCAACTACTCCTTTTTGGTCAGCGTCAACAAATCCTTTCAGTTCCAAGCCACAAATAATCGTGACACGGGTCAGAATGGATATGCTGAATATGCGTTTTACGTCAATGGTCACTACGACCCCAATACCCCTGACCTCAGCAAATGGGTTGACAGTTGGAAAGTGGTGCAGTTGGGTAACCATTTTCCCCCTGTCACAGGGGAACCGATTACGCCACCTGTTACGGAGACACCGACCACACCAGAAGAACCTGTTAAGTCTTTTTGCGACGACCAAAGTTGCGTTTATCCTGTCTCCATAGACAAAGCCGGTTTCTATGTTGCCAGTGTCAACTTGGCCCCAGGTAGTACAGAAGGATTTTGGGGGCTATCGGTTAACACTTCTAGCGGTATCAATGCGGGAGGCTTTAATGCGGGAACGGTGCTTCGGGAAAATGGAATGGAACCCGGTTTTGTGGCCTTTTACTTGGCCAAACCAGAAGCCGTTAACATGACCGTATTTGAGTATTCTGGACAAGTTCCTGAATTATTGACTCTGTTAGAGAGACAAGACATTAACACAGGTGTGCGCACCACCGAGTTTGGTCCCCAAAAAATGACTTCTGGCCAAAGTGCCCAAACCTCTGTCCTAGACGCGGGTTTTTATGTGGCTTCCGCCTCCAGTCAAGCAGGGAATTCACGCGGTCGCTTTGGAATATCACTAACTGGAAAAAACTTCACTGGTGGCGTCAATTTAGGAGGTTCTATTGATACCTACACAGGTGGCAATGGAGAAGGATTTGGGGCATTCTACGTAACGTCGCCACAAGAAGTTAGGTTCACTCTGTTGTTTGGGAATAGCTATCCCACCAGGGGGGCGGGGGTGTTAACCTTAGACATTTATTCGCAAGATGCAGAGGGGAAACGGGTGTTGTATTGGACCAATCACCCGTAAGTAAGTGTGCATAACCAATTTGGTATTTCAGAACGGGAGGTGGATACGCTACGCTTAATCCACCCTACCTGAAATACCAGGTTCGTTTTCTCGCGGCGAACAAAACTCAAATTGTCAAACTATGCAGTATAAAAGTAAAAATTGTCGCGTAAGTCTTTGAATAACATTTCGAGGAGATAAATGATGACACAAAGTGTTTTAGCACCAAAACTAGCTTTTGTGGTGACACAACCCTTATTATAACAAACATGAAACGACTCAACCCCAAAAGCCACGATTCGTTATTCAAGTGGCTAATTACGTCCTTTACCAAGGAAGGAATTTTTGGTAGTGTTGCAAAGGTAATGGTATAGCGGTTTTGGAGTACGGAATTGATTCCGTTGGAGTACGGAATTGATTCCGTTGGAGTACGGAATTGATTCCGTTGGAGTACGGAATTGATTCCGTTGGAGTACGG
>JAABRD010000136.1 GCA_011391085.1 Thiotrichaceae bacterium
GGGAAGTTTGGGGTGATGACGGATAGCAATGGATTGTACTATATGCGGGCGCGGTTTTATAGTGCGGAGATGAAGCGGTTTGTGAATATGGATGTGTTGGTGGGGAGTGTGGAAGAGGGGCAGACGTTGAATCGGTATGCGTTTGTCACGGGGCAACCGGTAAACTTTGTGGACCCATTTGGGTTGGAAAAAGCCACGGGGAATTGTGCCATAGGTGCCTATGATTGCCTCATTTACGGTCTGAACAATCCTGAGATGCGGAGCTTTGGGGAACAGTTGTTGGGGATTACTCCAGGCGATTTAGTTAAAATGTGGGTGTGCAATCGGCCACTTCAAACTTGGTATGGTGATTATGCCCCTCATCACAAATATGTCTGTTGTGACGGGGTGAACCAAAATTGCTACGGTCACCGGGTGAACAACTTAATGCCTGGTGACCCCATACCCCCTGAAATCAATTCGAAGGGTCAGTGTGAGTTAAGAGAGGTTACACCACTTAATCGGAAGGCGCATTGCGACTCGCCGAGATCTCCTTGCAAGGCTGGCACCTTCACTTGGAATTGCAGATATTGGGCCGAATGGGATGGAGAGGCCGAATGTCCATGGTTAGCAAGATAATGGGAAGACTCGGTCATTTATTTAAACTCACGGTAACTATAGTGTTCTTGTTGAGTGGGTTTGCCGGGTGTCAAAAACCAGAGATCTGTATGCGTGGGATAAGGGATGATTTTGTGCTAGACGAGGCTTTGGCAATTTCCTTATCTCGAAATACACTTATTCGTTCGGGGATCGAGGTGTCAAAGATGGCGCCTGTTCCATATGGAGATGACCCTAAAAAATTCTTTGCTAGAAACCTTTATGACCCCAATTCTGGATATGTTTTATGGGATGAAATTGGCGAAGGTGCATCATCCAAATATTCCGTCTCGATAAGAAAAAAAGGTGACAAAATCTATTGCGCCGCTGAAAAGGGTCTTTGAATTTACTAACTCTAGCCAGCCCTGTAGGGTGGGCAAACGTCCTTTGGTTTGCCCACCACCTCTGTCTCACAACCGTAGTGTTCGTGGTGGACCACCTGAAGTCCGACCCAACTTGTGGAGAACCAACAGATTGGTAGTGAATCAGACCCGTTATGTCATCAATTCCCAACCCGCCTTGAGTCAAGTCCTTGTCAAGGAGGAGAATGGAATCAAGACGTTTTATGTCTATGGCTTGGGATTGATTGGGGAGGAGAAGGTGGGGGAGTATCGGGCTTATCACTTTGATTTCCGCGGGAGTACTGTGGCACTGTCCGATAAGACAGGGAAGGTGGTGCAACGGTTTCAATATGGGCCGTATGGGGAGTTGGTGAAAGGAGATGCTTCGCAAACGCCGTTTTTGTTTAATGGGAAGTTTGGGGTGATGACGGAGGGCAATGGACTGGCTTATATGCGGGCGCGGTTTTATAGTCCGGTGGTGAAGCGGTTTGTCAATATGGATGTGCTACTTGGGAACATTTCTGAGGGGCAGACGTTGAATCGGTTTGCGTTTGTCACGGGGCAACCGGTGAATTATCTGGATCCGTTTGGCCTGGATAAATATTGTGGACAATGTGCGCCGGGGGCTTATGATTGTTTAATTTACCACTTTAATCTTTGTGAACCAGATACCCTGATAACAGACGTAACAGGCTACCTTGATGCCTGGGAAATTTTGGCAGAACACCGCCAATTGATGAATGAAGTCAATGACAGCCTGGGTTGGAAAAATGGACTGGATAAATATTTTCACTGCAAAGCTCATTGTCGCGCAGAACGGCGAGGAATCGGCAGTTATGCCCTTAAACTGGGTGATATTCGTGAGTATATTCAGGAACATGTCACTGGCTATTCCCCTGAAGATTGTGAAGCCGACCGACGTGCCAACCATGCCGGGGTGGAGGGGGTAAAACTTTATCCAACAGAATCCTGTGAAAATATTTGTGCCATTCAAGTCGGGCGTCCTGATATACCACCTCAATATTAATCCACTGATAGTTCCCAATTGGCAAATAGTTTCGTCACCTGTTAGGAACTGTCAGAATACCATATTCAGTTAATTTTAAAGAGTTGATGTTGGCAATGAGAAAAATCATTATCGTGGGACTTTCGGTATTACTAATCATTGGGTTCGGAGGGGGATTATTAATTCTCTGGCTAAGTTCAGAGATGACAGTGGTCCCTCGTGAATCACAGATAGTTAACGCACCGGAAATACAACCTTTTTTGGCTGGTCGAGAGGGTTTTCGAGGGATTTATTGGAATTTGGATACCAATGAGATTTCTTTTGCTTTTCCTACTACCTTGAGTACCGCAAAATTATATTTTGAAGACGTACATTCTATCGCCCAAGCGAATGGTTGGCAACTAACCCATTCTTCTTCGCTGACTCGTATCTACCAACGCTCTGAAGAACAATCTTACGGAACGTCAAAAATGACCGTTATTTGGCAAGTCAACTTATCCTACGACCCAAAGAAATCTGAAGTTATTTTAAGCTTAGAAAAGCCTATGTGAGGAGTATCACTTCGTTTCCAGGCTCCATGTAGCCAGGTAGGGTGGGCAACGTCTTTTTGTTGCCCACCATTTAGGTGGTCAAATAGGTGGGCAACGGTAAACCGCGTTGCCCACCCTACAAATACTCAATCGGTTAGTAGAAGTCCAAGACC
>JAABRD010000137.1 GCA_011391085.1 Thiotrichaceae bacterium
CATTGACCACCGGCCCTTTGTCTTGGCGATTTTTGTTCACGGTCCCGATTCTCGTAACACGTTGATTTTAAATACCTCCATTACTTTGTAGGGACTACCATAATGTTCACCAACTCGCACGGAGTATAATTGCTGGCGGATTTTTTTGAAGTGGAGAGATGGATGTTTAGGGTTTTGTTTCAATAATTGGTAATTTTTCTCAGCTAATCGTTTGATCGATGGAGGTAGTAAGTCATACTGATCCCAAAAGGAGGTAACCGCAAAGTGCATTAGATAGCCCGATATTCACCGCGTTCAATTTGGTCGAGGGTTTGGTTTATGAGGGTATCCAAATGACCATTTTCTAGGTCTTGTGCAATTTCTTTATCCCAGAGTTGATTATCATATTCGGTTAGCCAGGCTTGAAATTGTAGATAATCGGCTTTGGATAAATGAGTAACAGCTTGTTGAATCTCAGTCATAGACATATTGGTATCTTTCGGTTTTTGTGAGTTTCCCGTCGCCCATATCACAGATAGACCGTAGTGGCGAATGTTTAATTTTTCAAGTTATTTTGGAAGTCTAACTCAATCCCAGACCAATGTCAATCCTTACCAACCGTCAAGGCGCAAAAAACAGCGGCAGACTCTCTCATTCTGCCGCTTTATTTAGTCTCTCGCGACTCTCAAGGCTACGGAAAAAATTTGTAAATATCTTTACGGTGTAGAACACGTTTGACAATGACAGAATCCCTCGTCACTTCCAACCCGACCCGAAATTCGCCTACCCGCACTCGATAAAAGTGTTGGAAACCCTGTATTTTCTTGAGATTCGATAAATCTGCCAAAGACACCTTAGCCGGCAGTTGATGAAACACCAAGTCAACAATTTTTTCTTTCACGGGGGCAGGAACTTTTGCCAAGTCTTTTAAAAATTGCCGGTGAATCTCAATGTTCATGGCCTTCCTCAAGAAGTCGTTTCGCTTCTTCTAAACTCAGCAAGTCTTCTGGTGCATTAGGCAAGTCTGCCATTAATTGGCCCAATTGATGGTCTAAGAACCTTTCTTCTAACCATTGAAAAGCTTGGTAATCCAGAATGACGCTTTTGATGTGACCTTGTGTGTCAGTGATGTAATCATATTCCAATTCCATTGAACAGACCTCTAAACAGATAATTCTACAGTGGTTTGACAGTTTCAATTTTAAACTTGACGAAAGTTTACACTTACTCTCGACCAATGTCAATCCTCACCAACTATCAAGACGCAAAAAAAGCGGCAGACTCTCTAATTCTGCCGCTGTTTTCAGACGAGAAGTGTCTGGGGTGGGGGGGATGAAATGGATTCTGTTAAGTCAAGTAGGGTGGGCAAAAGTGAAGCGTTGCCCACCAAATCCAACCTTTCTCGACAGAATGGTGGGCAACAAAAACACGTTGCCCACCCTACCAGACTACTACCAGACTACCTATTAATTACTAACTAACCCTTCCGTTAAGAACTTTTCATACAAATTGTCTTCCTCCCCTTGTTTTTCCCACTGGTTTCCGCGCTGTTCCCAAAGGCTGACCAGACCGAGTAATCGGAGGGGATCAAACGCCGCAAATTGTGCCTCGTCTTTTTTCGCCCACCAAGTATCCAAGTCTTGTTCTATGTCACTGGGTTCTAACCAAATTTGATAGCCACGTCTTTGTAAACTCAACAATGCCGGCGTATAAGTGTTCATGGCATCGGTCAGTTGAAAGGATTGATTCATTAAGTTACCTCTTCGTGTTATTCACATTGACTGATGATAGAAGCAGGCAATTGTCCCTCTATCAGGATTTCACCCTTTTTTCGCAAAATTTGTTGCACATTCTTGGCATCGCGTTGCACTCGTTTCTGGGGATGATTTTGCATCAGCGAGACTACCTCTTCCAAATCATATATCTTGAGGAGACCTTGTTGCTGAAGAATATTTAGGTCGCTAACCGAAACTTTGATAATTTGGCTACTTTTGGCAAATTTCTCCGCATTCCGGCGACGACTCGTAAAGGAAGTAAACAGACTGGTTTGAGAAGATTCTTTGCGAACATGCTCCCACGGTGTACTAATGTCTGCCAGACTTCCCAATGGCCTGCCGATAGGGCCTCCAGTATAGTTATTATCACCCCTAAACAGATAAGTCGTTTTTTCCATGTTTCCATAAAGTCAAGTTTCGTATGGTATCAAAAGGTTTGGCTAGAGTCAAAAAAACCGCGACAGACTCCCTAAATCAGCCCCTGTTTTCACACGAGACGGTTCTGGGACGTGGGGGATGAAATGGATTCTGTTAAGCCAAGTAGGGTGGGAAAAAGTGAAGTGTTGCCCGCCAAATCCAACCTTTCTCGACGGAATGGTGGGCAACTAAAATACGTTGGCCACCTTAACCTGGTTTGGCTACCATAAAGTAGTTATTGGATATGGTTCAATTTTAGCATCTTTGCTTAATAACACCGCATTCTCTACTCTCGCTTGTGCAATCAGCAAACGGT
>JAABRD010000138.1 GCA_011391085.1 Thiotrichaceae bacterium
GTTAGGTCAGATTTTTGAGAATTTGTTAGCCGAAATCAATCCTGAAACAGGCGAGACGGCGCGGAAGGCGACGGGGAGTTATTACACGCCACGGGAGATGGTGGATTATATGGTGACGGAGAGTCTCAAGTATTTTCTGCACGGTCAAACCCAAATTCGTTTGGAGAAATTAGACTCGTTGTTATCCTATCAGACTGGCGAAGTGGCGTTATCTGAGGAGGAGAAGCAAGCGATTTTGTCAGCCTTGAAACACTTGAAAATCCTTGATCCAGCGTGCGGATCGGGGGCGTTTCCAATGGGCATTTTGCAGAAGGTGATGTTGCTGTTACAACGGGTGGACCCGGATTGCCAACAGTGGTTAACGAATCTCTTGGATAATATTCCAGACCGAACCACCCGCCAGTTGATGCAAAAGAAGTTGCAAGGCGAACCAGCATTATGGGATTATACGCGCAAATTGGGCATCTTACGGGAATGTATTTATGGCGTGGACATTCAATCCATTGCGATAGAAATCAGTCGCTTGCGTGGTTTTCTGTCCTTGATGGTGGAGGAGAATATTGTTGATTCCGAAGAGAATCGCGGCATTTTACCGTTGCCCAATTTGGCATTTAAGTTTGTGTGTGCCAATACGTTGCTGGGAATTTCGAAGTTAGACTGGCAATTGTATGAACCACAAGTGCGTAAGGAAGTGAGTTTATTGGGGCAGTTGCGCGGTGACTATTTGAATAGTCAGGGCGAAGCCAAAATAGCATTGCAGAAGCAATTTAAGGAAGTGCAAAAATCGTTGTTGGATAAGGTGTTGCAATGGGCGGGGAAAGATTCGGAAGTGTCGCAATTAGCGACTTGGAAACCGTTTGCGGATGAGAGTTGTGCCTGGTTTGACCCGTTTTGGATGTTTGGAGTAACAGAAGGATTTGACGTGGTATTGGGGAATCCGCCGTATGTGCGCCAGGAGGCAATTAAACATTTAAAGGCCAATTTGAAGTCTTACCGCGTTTATACTGGCACTGCCGATTTATATACTTATTTCTATGAAGCCTCCTTTAATTTATTGAGGATGGGCGGAATTTTGGCGTTTATCACGTCGAATAAATGGATGCGAACGGCTTATGGGGAGAAGTTGCGGAACTTTCTCTTGACGGAAACTTCTTTATTGCAGTTGATTGATTTCAAAGGTAAGCAGGTGTTCGATGCCACTGTAGATACCAATATTTTGTTATTTGCCAAAGGACCGGCAGGGGAGGCACAAGCGTTGCAAGTAGGAAGTGAGTTGCCTGGTGTTGAAATGCCTTTGGTTCTCATGCCACAAAGCAGTTTGAACCAGAAAAATTTCAATTTGGGTAATGCCGAAGTGCAAGTCTTGAAGGCGAAAATTGAAGCGCGGGGAGTGCCCTTGAAAGAGTGGGAAGTGAAAATCTATCGTGGCATTTTAACCGGTTTCAACGAAGCCTTCATTATTGACACCGCGACCAAGGAACGACTTTGTGAACAAGACCCGCGCAGTGCGGAACTCTTGAAGCCAATTTTGCGGGGACGAGATATTCAGCGATATGCGTATCAATGGGTGGGGTTGTGGTTAATTCATTCGCATAATAATCCACCGGTGAAAATTGACGACTATCCTGCTATCAAGACACATTTGGATAAGTATTATCCACAGTTGGAGAAGCGACACGATAAAGGGGCAACTCCTTATTATTTAAGAAATTGCGCTTATTGGCAAGAGTTTGAGAGGGAGAAAGTGA
This sequence comes from Thiotrichaceae bacterium, assembly GCA_011391085.1. GTDB lineage: Bacteria > Pseudomonadota > Gammaproteobacteria > Beggiatoales > Beggiatoaceae > JAABRD01. The sequence goes on from JAABRD010000138.1 coordinate 1,749, forward strand.
TTTATCCAATTATTACCACCTCTTTTGATTTTGCTTATGATAGACAAGCATTTTTCTTAAATGATAAAACTTTTATGATCACTGGCAAATCGCTGAAATATTTGATCGCGGTGTTCAATTCAAAGTTATTCCGTTCCATTTTCAAAGATGATTTTCCCACTCTGGGGGAAGCAGGAAGAGAAGTTAGAAAAGTTGTTTTTGATAGAATACCTATTCTTCAGCCTTCAGAAACCGAACAACAACCGTTTATGATGCTGATTGATAACATCCTGACAGCCAAGGCGCGGGGTGAGGAGACCAATGAATGGGAGAAACAGATTGATGAACTGGTTTATCAGTTGTATGGGTTGACGGAGAAGGAGATTAGAGTGGTGGAGGGAAAATAATTAAACTATGTATGAAGTGGTTATTGGTTGAATTAACTATTCTGCCAATTCTCACATTCTGAAAATTCTGATTCAGACAAACAGGACGCTGGTGCGTCCCCACTGCATTCCCACGCTGGCGCGTGGGAACGAGAAAACTCCTGGTCAGCTAAAATTTATGAGGTATATTTATGAACGACATCAAAGAACGCATCAAATCCACATTGGCGTCCAAAACCTGTTTTGGACTCCTCAATACGTTAGGTTATCACAGTCACCGCACCGGCCTTAACTTTGCCAATCTGGCCGACTTTCGCGAAGTGTTTCCG
>JAABRD010000013.1 GCA_011391085.1 Thiotrichaceae bacterium
ATTTTCCCTCACCCCCGACCCCTCTCCCAGAGGGAGAGGGGCGAAACAAAATACGAGAAAATTTCTGCTTCAGTACTTACTATATATCAATGTTTGAGAATTATAGTAGAATTTCTGTAAAATGGTACGATTCCCTCTTACACGCAAGAAGAATTATTGCGCTATTGCTACGCAACGCAGGGGGGCAATAATTCTTCTTGTACGTAAGAATAAAATAGTATAGGTTCACTGGACGTTGGTGGCAAAATACTCACTTTATTTGGCTAAATCATTTGGCACACTTAAAATGGTATTGCAAATAGGTTTAGTAAAATTTTATGATGTCTCGCGTATGTAAGACATTATTTTAATGGGAGTCCAAAACAGGTTTTGGATATAAATTCATTGATATTTAAGAACCAATTATTAAGAAATATGGCTAAAAATATGACGTTTCCTTCTAACCGCTTAACATTATCATGGTTACTGTGTATCGCTACTCTTTTGAGTGGTTGCAATCCCCATGACGCCAACATGTCATCTGCACAAAATCAATCGGTGGCGGTGGCGAAAAAACCGAGTCATCCGAATTATTTGCGGATCCCGTTCAGTGGCGATGTCAGCACGGTGGACCCCGCCTTTGCTTACGAATTGAACCAGATAGAGATAGTGGGACAGATGTTTATTGCCTTAACTAGTTTTGACCCGAACAGTTATGAAACGTTGCCTGAACTGGCCACCAATTGGCAAGTGAGTCAAGATGGGACGGTTTATACTTTTCACTTACGCAAAGATGCTAAGTGGTCTTCAGGAGAAACTATAACGGCCCATGACGTGGTGTGGGCCATCAAGAGGAATTTGGCACCGGAAACGAAGTCTCCCAATGTGGTGACGTTGTATATCATCAAAAATGGAGAAGCTTTCAATAAGGGTACCTTGAACCAATCAACTGCTTCGAGTCCCTCGCCACCGCCACACAATAAGAAGAAAAACGAAAAACAGGAGAAGTCTGCGTCTGCTACGCAACCTCAGCAACCTTCAGCACCGTCCCCTTCTTCGCAGTTAGGTGTGCGTGCCTTGGATGATTACACGGTGGAATTTACGTTGGAACATCCTGCGGCCTATTTTCCTGCCATCGTTAGTATGTGGACGTATCGTCCGTTACCGCGGAAGGTCATTGAACAACATGGGGACCAATGGACTTTACCAGAATATATTCAAACCAGTGGTCCTTACACTCTCAAGGAATGGCAGAAAAACTACCGTCTGGTGTTGTCCAAAAATCCTCATTACTATCGGGCGGAGAAAGTGGCGATTTCTGAAGTGCATTACTACATTGTTCCAGAAAGCACGTTGGGGCTGGCCATGTATGAGAATAATGAACTCGACCTGATTGGTGGACAGGTGTATCTCAATTTGCCTCAGACAGATATTCCACGCATTAGCGCAGACCCCGTGTTGCGCCAAGATTTATATGTGGGACCAGAGTTTTGTACCGAATGGTATGGTTTCAATGTGCAACAACCACCGTTTGATAAAGTTCTGGTTCGCAAAGCCATTGCGGCGGCCATTGATAAGCAAATGTTGATTGACATTGTTATCAAGGGTGCAGAATCGCCGGCTTCGACGTTTACGCGTCCCCCTGTGTTTGGTGCCGTGGCCCCAGAAGAAGGAATCGGCATCTTGTTTAATCCCACTCAAGCAAAAGCCTGGTTAGCCGAAGCGGGTTATCCGGAGGGTAAAGATTTTCCCAAGATGACGTTAACCTTCAACTTTTCTGAAGTTCGCAAGGAAGTTGCTATCGCTGTCAAAACGATGTTGAAACACTATTTGAATATTGACCTGGAATTGCAACCCACGGACTTTGATAGATATATGGCGGCCCTGGGCGACCATACGACGCAAATCTTTCGTAATGGTTGGTGTTCTGACTATCCTGATGCCAATAATTGGTTGTATGAAGTGTTTCATCCCACCAAGGGTTACAATTGGATTGCCTGGAAAAATGCTGAATTTGCAAAACAAGTAGAACTTGCCCAGCGAGTGGCTGACCCTAAAGAACGTCAGCGTCTGTATCGTCGTGCGGAACAGATTTTGACTCAGGAAGAGGTCGCGATTGTTCCGCTATATTTTTCTAATTCCCAGTTTTTGGTGAAACCGTGGGTAAAAAATTGGTTCAACATGGCCTTTGGTGGACAACATATTGAAGATTGGGCGTTGGAAAATTGAGGCGTTGGGGCAATGCCATTATAGTAATATTCCTCATCACTTGTACCCCCCCCAGCCCCCCCGCGACGTGGATGACTCCCCCCGCGACGTGGATGACTCCCCCCGCGACGTGGATGACTCCCCCCCGCGACGTGGATGACTCCCCCCCGCGACGTGGATGACTTCCCCCCGCGTGCGGGGGGGCTGGGGGGGGTACAAGAGAACAGGAATACTACTATACAAGGTAGGGTGCGGTAGGGTGCGTGCCTCAGCACCGTTTCTGGAACCGCACCAGGCCTACTCGGTGCGTAGGACGCACCCTACTGATGTCGCCTGTCTCCCCTCTCCCTCTGGGAGAGGGGCCGGGGGTGAGGGCAACTCTATAAATATCACCCAGATTGCATCACTACCCTATTTTTCATTCTCTATTTAACCATTATTCGAGTACACAACAATGTCTGAAAAAAACATCATTCTCATTCCATCTCCGTTTCCTCAACAAGTTCTGCAACGACCATCGTCTGTGGAGAATGCGGCATCGCCAGGGAAAAATAGAAAGTGGTTATATTGGCTACTTTCTTTTTTCCTAGTGGCAGTGCTTGCCGCAGGACTGGTATTCTTTCAAATCGTGCCTCTGCAAGGAGGAGGTGACACTATTTATATTGCTGCCGCAGGTCCCATGACTGGCAACGGTCAAGCCAATGGTCAGGCGATGGTCCGCGGTGCGCAGTTATACCTTGACCAGATTAATAGTCAAGGTGGGATTCATGGCAAAAAAGTCGAACTGCTGGTATATGATGACCAAAACGATACGGAACGGGCCAAACAAATAGCTGAAGAGATTGCGACTCACAGTCAAGCCTTGGCGGTCATTGGTCATCAAAGGAGTTCCACAACTTTAGCGGCGGCCGAGGTTTATCAAAAATATGGCGTTCCCGCGGTCACTGGTACGGCTACCGCAGACAGCATTACGGTCAACAGCCAATGGTATTTTCGTACTATTTTTAACAATAGTGACCAAAGTGCCTTAGTGGCTAACTACATCCGCAAGGTGCTAAATTTTGAAGAGGCCAATGTCATTTTTGATCAAGACGTGTTTGGGGCAACGTTGGCAGAGTCTTTCATTAAGACGGCTAAATCCATTGGTCTGACGGTTAAACATCAATGGAGTTTCAACGCCAAAGACAAAAAGAGTATCGAGGATAGTATCCGCAACATGGTTGCGGCCCTGGAAACTCCTGCCAAATCCACCATGGTATTTGTGGCAACGGCAGCCAAAGAAGGGGTTCAAGTCGTGACCTCTTTGAAACCGTTAAGTCACGTTCAAATGATTGGGGCCGATACGTTTTCTAGTAGCGCGTTTATGGATGAGTTAAGCAAACTGCCTCAGGAACGTTCTCAGCCTGGGTATTATTCTAACGGTATCTATACCACTTCGCCGTTTCTCCCAGATATTGCCGATGAAGTAGGCCAACAGTTCAAATATGCCTTTTTTGCCAAATACGCGGAAGAACCAACCATCAATTCATCCATGTATTATGATGCGGCACTGGTGGTTTTACAAGCACTGAGTGCGGTGGGAAGCATGAATGCAACGGCGCCTATAGAGGATCAACGTAATCAACTGAGAAATCAACTGAGAGGCATTTCTACCTCCGAAAAATCTGTCAAGGGTGTGACAGGGAGTATCTTTTTTGATAGGTATGGAAATGCGGTAAAAGCAATTCCGATGGGTACTTATCGGCAAGGGCGCCCTGTGGTTGCGCTGTTCCAATTTCAACCGTTGGGGGATTTGCGTGGTGTGGATAACCTCTTGGGAGAATTTTTGGACAACAACATTATTAACGTCAACGGCAAATTTATGCGCAAAGCGCAAGTCGTTTACGCAGGGATAGATTTCAATGAAATCAACGAGTTAGACACCAAAAATTCTTCCTTCGTCGCCGATTTTTATCTCTGGTTCCGCTACCAGGGTAAATTGGATGACAGCGGCATCGAGTTTATCAACATTGTGGATGGTGATGATGGGAAACTTAAAGACCCCGTCGTGGACCAGCTTTCCAAATTGGAACCTAACCTTACCACGAAAACCTACCGCCTAAAAGCGGAATTTAAAGGTGATTTTGATTACCATGACTACCCGCTGGACCGACAAACCTTACCGATTAAATTTCGGCATCAGAAACTGACTAAAGACCGGTTGATTTATGTCGTGGACAACCTGGGCATGAAGCAATATCAAGGCAGTCTGGAAGCGGTGGTCAAACAATTTGACAAGAAAAAAGTGTTCACCGTAGGTGGCTGGAAAATTCAGCAAGCCTCCTTTTTTCAAAATACCAAAAATAACGACTCTACGTTAGGTCTGCCAGAACTGTTTGATGTCCGGCAACCCATTGAGTATTCCCAATTCAATGCCCAAATTCAAATCGGCCGTCAACTCTTGAACTTTATGTTGAAGAATTTCAGTACCATTATATTTTTGATGGTACTCGGCTACTTCTCGTTTTTTATTCCGATTTCGTCGTTTGCCACCCGTTTATCGTTGGGCACCAGTCTCATCATGACGGGGTCATTGTTCCATATCAAACTCAGTTCCGAACTGGCCAACATCGACTATTTGGTGCTAATAGAATACCTCTTCTATATGATTTACCTATTGGCGACTTTCGTCGTCATCGTCTCCGTGACTTGTCACATTTTGGATGCCAAAGATGCCAAAGGCAATAAGCTGCTGATTGACAAACTAAATCGCTGGGGGAAAATCATCTATCCGCTGATCTTGGTCGCCGGGTTTGGGATAATTGGTTATCTGTACCGACATTTGTTGATATTTGGACTCTAAAAAGTGTTGGAGTAAAGAGTTGGAGTAAAGAGTTGGAGTAAAGAGTTGGAGTAAAGAGTTGGAGTAGAGGCTTTAGCCGGAGGGCCCGAACTTTAATTTGGGACCACTCCAACCGGCTAAAGCCTCCACTCCAACCGGCTAAAGCCTCCACTCCAACCGGCTAAAGCCTCCACTCCAACCGGCTAAAGCCTCCACTCCAATTTAAGATAAGAACTTTCCCTATAGTATTTCAGATTTTTCCCATAGTATGGTGAACTTTTTTGCCTTATACTTGGAGAATATGGAAATACCGAAATTTTAAATTAATCAAAATTCAGGTAGGTATGTATTTTGCATGTCAATGTTGACTGACGACTATAAATTTTTCATTTCAACATAAGGAATTTCCCTATGCCAATTCAGATGTTTTCCGATGACATAGAGACTGTTCTTATCTTATACTTTATAGTATAGAAACACTAACTTAAAGTTAACCAAATTTTTAGGGAGAGTATTATGAATACTAACATGAATAAAAAATTGCTTGCCATTGCAATAAGCGTTGCGTTAATGGGTTCTGTAAGCGTAACAGGCAGTGCCTATGCGCAAGAGGCTGGCGCAACAACATCTACGGCATCGACAGATACCACCAGTGGTACTTCTACCGATAATACGGCCACCAGCGGCACTTCCACTGATAGCACAGCTACCAGTGGTGCGGCAACAGATACTGCGGCTCCCAGTGGCACAGTGACAGATACTGCGGCTCCCAGTGGCACAGTGACAGATACTGCGGCTCCCAGTGGCACAGTGACAGATACTGCGGCTCCCAGTGGTGCAACCACAGAGACTGCCGCTACCAGTGGTGCGACTCCGGACGACGCGACTACAGATACGGCCGCTGCCAGCGGCTCCACTACTGAGGTAGCTACGGATACTGCCGCTACCAGTGGTGCAACTACGGATACTGCCGCTACCAGTGGTGCAACCACAGACGCCACTACTACGGATACGGCCGCCACCAGCGGCTCCACTACTGAAGTGGAAGTGACTGTCGCAACAACTTCCGCAGACAGTGAAGATGGCGAAGCAACTGTCACAAATAAGACACCCCATGAATATCCTCCTCAATGCGTCAATCCGGCCAAAGGCACATTAAAACCCAATGCGGAACAGCATCCTGAATGCGCCGACGCCGTTAAAGAACTGGGTGGGAAAACCGAAGAAGCGAGTGAAGAAGGTGGAAGTGAAGAAGGTGGAACTGTCATCATTGTGACCGAACCTACCACGACAGAAGGTGGTGAAACTGCCGCTACAGGTGAAGAAGCCGCTACGACCGCTGAGGGCGAAGCCACTGCCGAAGCACCTGCTGCTGAAGGGGAAGCCACTGCCGAAGCACCTGTCGCTGAAGGGGAAGCCACTGCCGAAGCACCTGTCGCTGAAGGGGAAGCTACTGCCGAAGCACCTGTCGCTGAAGGGGAAGCCACTGCCGAAGCACCTGTCGCTGAAGGGGAAGCCACTGCCGAAGCACCTGTCGCTGAAGGGGAAGCTACTGCCGAAGCACCTGTTGCTGAAGGGGAAGCCACTGCCGAAACGACCGCTGAAGCACCCGCTACTGAAGGGGAGGCCGCCGCTGAACAACCCGTAGCTGAAGAAAGTGTACCTACTGTAACAGCAGAAGTTGTCGCTGCTATGACAGTTGAACAGATGCAAGCCATAACTGCCGAAGAACTCCAAGCAGTTCCTCCAGAAGCAATGGCTGGTTTGACTGCGGAACAAGTGGCAAATATCCCAACCACCGCGATAGCTGGTTTGACTGCCGAACAAGTAGTCAATTTGACCATAGATGCCGTTGCAGGATTGATAACTGCCCAACTGGATATGCTTCCAGACTCTGTTAAGGCTACTTTCACACCAGAACAACGGCTGAACATGGTGCAATACATATTCCCACAAGTTTATCCACCTGCACCGGTTGAAGAAGTTGTCGAAGAAACGTCACCTCCTGTTGAGGAAGTGACAACTGAGGAAACGACTCCAGAAAGTACCGAAGAAGCCGCTGTGGAAGGTGGCACGGTAGTAGTTGCTGAAAGTGAAGAAGCCGCTACCGAAGGTGAAGACGCTACCGCCGAAGGTGAAGACGCTACTGCTGAAGGTGAAGAAGCCGCTGCCGAAGGTGAAGAAGCTGCTGCTGAAGGTGAAGAAGCTGCTGCTGAAGGTGAAGAAGAAGTTGCCGCTGAAGGTGAAGAAGCTGCTGCTGAAGGCGAAGAAGCCGCAGTCGCTGAAGAATTGCCAGATTTAGGCGCAACTGCCGTCAATGCAGAAGGCGAAACTGTCGTTACAGAAGCGGAAGTCATCGGAGGTATTACATCCCCTGATGGTGCCTTGACTGACGCGGTTAGCTTAGAAGATGAAGTGGACGTCGGTGGTGAAATCGCGATTGACCCAGCCGATGCCGGCAATATCGAAGATGTTTTCGTGTATGCTTCCTATGTCCCCGTGGAAGACCCAACAGCCGAACCCATGTACTTCATGTTGGGCAAGGGTGGTGTAGTCCTAGTGTGGGACGGCAATCCCGAAAACCTGGCTTCTTTCCAGAAGGTGAAAAACAAAGGCAAGGACAACAAGAAGAAACCAGTGAAAGTCAAAATGTACAAAGGGAAATTTGTACTTCCAGGCATCTTGAAGATTTCCTTCGGGTATCGCTTAGATGATGGCGCCATGGTCACCAATAATGAACCAATGGAAGTGACCATCACGGAACCAGAAGCACCTGCGACCATGCCGGCGCTTGAATCCACTGACACAACGGTTGATCCATCTGCTACGTTGCCTGAAGCTGACGTGACGGAAACTGACACAACGGAACCTGCTACAGATGCCACCCCAGAAGCTACCCCAGAAGTTGCGGCAGAAGAACCGGTCGCTACTGAAGAAGTCGCCTCTACAGAGGTTGCCGCAGAACCTGTTGCCACGGATGCACCTGTTGCTGATGCAAGCACGGAAGTGACTCCATAAAATGGTTCCATAAGGTTTAAACCGTTAAAGTTTAAACTAGGGGTCATCAATTAAAGACCCGACAGTTTTTAGAAACTGTCGGGTCTTTGTTTGTTAACTAGCGAGAAGCTATCAGGCAGTAGGGGGTGTTACAGTGATAATGATAAACCATTAGAACATGTCGGAGTGGAGGCTTTAGCATGTCGGAGTGGAGGCTTTAGCCGGTGGGTACTGAGTTAAACTCAGGGGAAAAGCCACCGGCTAAAGCCTCTACTCCAACGCTACTACCCGGCTAAAGCCTCTACTCCAACGCTACTACCCGGCTAAAGCCTCTACTCCAACGCTACTACCCGGCTAAAGCCTCTACTCCAACGCTACTACCCGGCTAAAGCCTCTACTCCAACGCTACTACCCGGCTAAAGCCTCTACTCCAACGCTGACATCATTTTGCTTCCGACGACACTCCAGATACCCTTTCTTAATCGTCATCGTTGTCCTTAGCCTTTTCTTCAGACGTTGGTGCCACCGCCTTTTCCTCAGGTTTGGGTTCTACCACCGCTTTTTCTTCAGGCTTAGGTTCCGCGTTCTCTTCAGGCTTAGATTCTACCGCTTTCTCTTCAGGTTTAGGGGCCACCTCCGACTTCTCATTAGCCCCCGGAATTGCCGGCTTCTCTTCCGCAGGCTTTGGTTCTTCCCCTATCTTCTCCGCCGCCTCTTTCAAATTCCCAAATATCCCCAACACGGAATCGGTCATGGATCTGATTTTCGGATTCCTATCCAAAAACGACTTGGTCAAAATATCCTTGGCAGAGTTGGAGAGTTGGAGAGTGAGAGGAGGCTTGCCAGACGTCAAGTTGACGAGATACACCAATGCTTGGGCAAACAACTCGACGTTGTCTTCAGAGAGTTTCGATAAAGCAATCTCATTCTCGGCCTTGTCATTCAAACGAATCTTCCAACCACTAAGGGGGGAAGTCAAGTCCCGTTCATGAACTAGGGAAACGCTGGTGATTTGGTCAAACGGAACGCGGGTGGCAGACCCTGTCAAATTCTTCAAACTCAAAGACGTTCCAAGGACGTTTTTCCATATCAACGCTTTGTCAGTCAGTGCCAATCCTGCACCCAAAACCCCCGTTTCAAAATAGAAAGACAAAGTTTCCGCAGGATCACGAACATCTTTGAACACTTTGGCTTGTTCTTCCACATTGAAACCATCCTTGAATTTCATGGAGAGGTCACTGAAGAAGTGGGTTAGCAACACGGTTTTGAAGTTAACGTAGCCGTCTTCCAGGGATTTGCCAGGGACTAACAACTGTTGGGTGAGTTTGTGCATCAACTCTTTGTCAGCAGGTGACAATTTGAATTCCTTACCATAACCCACCAAGCATTGATCAAAGACTTGCAAGTTTTTGATGAGGTCTTGTTGGTCCACATATTTCTCGCTGCACAATGTCACCCAGCCCGCTAAAATAGCCACTTCTCGGTCAGCAACGCTTAAAACCACCGGCTGGTCTTTCTGGTCCTTGTTGGCGTTGATGAAGTAAATCATCGCCGAAACCATAGAAATGACCGCGGTATCAGACACTTGCGACAGGCGAATGTCTTTGTTACCATTGACTTGCAGTTTCCAGCCCGTGAGGGACATGCCCAATTCATAAATTAATTGGATGGTCTGAATGTCATTGAAAGCGATGGCTTCAGGGTCGCCTGTGAAATTTTTCCACAGTAAGGACTTGTTAGTGATGGCCACACCTCTGGAATGAGGGAGAAGACGACCTGTGTCGTAATAGAAGTAAAATTTCTCTTCTGGCTTACGCACGGAGGCAAACAATTTCTTATCGTCATCCGGCTGACCCTCAAAATAGTTGGCTAGTTCAAACTCTAACCCCTTTAATTGGTGGCCGGCTAGAACACTTTGAAAGTTGCGATACACATCATCAAAACCCAAATCATATTGGGTCAACAGTTTTTTGAGGAGGCCATCAAATGCAGTGGTATCCTCCGAGGAGGCTTTTTCATAAGCACCTAGACATTTGTCAAGGTCTTGTAGCGCACCACGGTAATCTTGTTTCTCCATGAACGTTTTGAACGTTTCCGAAGAGTCACAAGGCGCCGCAGATGCACCCTGAAGGGGTAAGGAACCCAGGGCAAGGATAATGCTATATTTCAATAACCTATTTTTCAGATGTAACATAATGATTAAATCTCCTGTAGAGTTGTGAATAAAGAAAGGTTTAACATATAGTAATATTGACTCAAACTTGTACAATTAAGTTAAGAGTGGAGTGGCGGTAGGCGTCCCCGACTCTTTAGTGGAGTGGAGGCTTTAGCCGGCCGGCGGTAGGCGCCCCGCAATTTTAGTGGGGGGGTGATGCCTACGGCCGGCCGGCTAAAGCCTCCACTCCACCGGGATTTTTCTTAACTTAATGGCATTGTGGCTAAAGCTTCCACTCCACTAGATTTTTTAACTTAGTCGTACCAATTTGAATGAATATTACTATACAAAGTTAACGGTTTGGACTACGGTTTGGACTCCTGGACAAGAGTACCGCCATAACCGCCATTCCCAAAGCCCCTGCTAATAAAGCTAACATGCTACCACGGGCAGGACCTGCTTGCAAGATAACACTCAGTGCAAATATTGTCAATATCGTAGCGAAAATTCCACCCCACAGTCGCCACCCTGGGCCACGTCCAGTCTCTCGAAATGGGGAACATTCCCGCGTCCAGGTTGCCACTGCATAAACGAGAGTAGCAGCCACTGCGGTGGCTAAAATAGTTGCCTCGTACCATGCTAGGAAATGCAATAATAAGGTGAAAAAGATCGCACACCCTAATAACATGAGTAAAGCATTTCTGGCAATCAAAGTGCGTGGTTCTAGCTGGGCCAGGGAACGCGGTAAAATTCCTTGGGCGGCCAGGGCATAAATGAAACGTGAGAATGCCAATAACGCCCCATTGAAAGTTGAGAACGTGGCGATAAAGCTGACTCCAGCGACTACCATAACCATTGCCTTACTTACCACCACCTGCTTGTTCTGCCCGTTGAAAGTGTGTAAAATCAAATAATTACAACAACGGTTGCGTAAGTCCTATTGGTTAAGAATTGCCCCCGAATTTTCTTAGACATAAAATAACACATTGTTGGGGGCGCGTCAACAAAATGAGGCCCTTGCCTCCGCGGTTAAGATAGATGCGAGAGGGATAATAATTCGAATTATAGTCAGGACTTACGCAACCACTTTTGTAACTCGTTGATTTGACCCCCGCCCTAGCCCCCCGCACGCGGGGAATCATTCCCGTACACGGGGGGGAATCACTCCCTCCCCCGCGTGCGGGGAGGATTGGGGTGGGGTGCGCAAGCAATAAGATTCGTTCGTTGCCTTACTTCAGAATTGACAGAATAAATTAACTTAACTTATAATCAAGTGGACTTAACCATATTCCTAATTCTGCAAATTCTAACATTCTACACAGTTTTGATTCAGCCCAGAGAAACACCGTTTAGGACTGTCAGTCCTAGCCTTTCATACATACTGTTAACAACATTCAAAGGACAACCCTTATGACACCCAAAAAATGGCTACTATTACTCTCTCTATGGGGACTTTCATCCTCTCTACCCGCTGTGGAAGGCACTCCTGTGACCGACAATGTGTGGATGAAAGCTGTTATTCACACCGTTGAAAAAGGTCCACTGGAAGCGATTTGGAAACCTGGTCAAGATTCCAAAACGCCACGGGGGGACCGCGTAATGTGGGGCTACTTCTATGCCAATCCTGCGGAAGTGGCCTGGGGTAACGAAAATAATCCGGAAACCTTTGTCAAAGTTTGGTATGATGTCGATGGCCGCATCGATGTTAACTTCTTCCATGTTTCGGTGCCTGACATCGATGTGTATAGCAGCCTCGAAGACTCTGTCCACGCGGGTGTCAACACTCTTAACCAATCTCATCGTTATGCCCGTCATTCTTACTTGACGACCTTCGGCACGTCCTCCCAGCAATTTAGCGGCGACCTCTATCAAACACCAGACACCTCCGCTTATGGTGCTGACCGTAACTCCTTTCAATATGTTCTCCCCCTTATGGACCTGCAAATCGGTGTCTCTATTCAAACGTTAGAAAGAGGTGCCATTGATGGAATATGGAGACTCGGCGGTTTTGACACCACTCTGCGAGGTGATCAAGTCGCTTGGGGATTTTTCTACGCCAATCCACAGATCGTCAGTTGGGGAAGTGACAACAATCCGGAAGTGTTTGTGAAAGTTTGGTATGATGCACTGAATCTGAGAACCGATGTCAATTTTTTCCATGTATCAGTCCCTGACATTTACACGTATTCCGGTTTTGTTGGAACTGGTTACGAAAAGGGCAGTGTCACGGATCTGAGAATGCAACGTTACACGCGCCATGAATATCCATTGAGTCTCGCCACAGAAGGGACTGCCTTCAAAAACATCAATGCTTTCAACAGTTATATAGCCAACCATCACATCACCCCAGCCTGTAGCACCTGCCATGCGGCGGGTCAACCACGCCTGGGTCCTTCCTACAGCGCGATAGCTTTGTATTATCAAGGACAAGCAGGGGCATTGGCCAAATTGACTCAACAGGTTCTGGAGGGAAGCAGTGGCGTGTGGGGACCTACCCCCATGACTGCCAACCCATCAGCCAAAGATCATGCCGAAGTATTGGTGAAGTGGATTTTATCTCTCAATCCCGAAGGCGACGCCAAACGAGAAGCGTTGCAAGAAATTGCCGCCATGCCCACGATCTCCTCACCCTCTTTGCCATCAACACCCGTTAGCCCATATCAATGTGCCGGCAAAACCAAATGTTCAGAAATGACTTCTTGTGCGGAAGCCAAATTTTACTTGCGCAATTGCGGTGGGCTACAAATAGACGGTGATGGCGACGGAGTGCCTTGTGAGGATCAATGGTGTGAAAATTAATGGACATCGTAATACCATTCTGCTAGACTACTCTGCAAATTCTGGTTCAAACCAAAAAAGAATGTTGAAGAAATTTAGGACTGCCAGTCCTCTCAGGATTGGCAGTCCTGAACCCAAATTAGGACTACCAGTCCTAACAAACAGGTCCTCAATATTTGAGGCCCCTTTATTTACTCTCAACTTTTAAGAGGAAATTCTACCATGATGTCTCATAAATCACAAAACCTCTATCAACTTCATCCTCCCCCAGGACCTCCCAATTGCCGATTCCTCCTGAGAGGTCTGGCAATCCTCACACTGCTATGCCTGCCCCTCAGTTTCAACCTCGTCTATGCTTACGGTGTCTCCGGGGTACTGAGTTCCGGCTATCAGCATACTTGCGCGGTCAGAAGCAACGGTAGCATCGTGTGCTGGGGCGCGAAGGGCAATCCAATGCCCCCGCCGGCAACTTCGTTCAAGTCAGTGCAGGGGATGAACACACTTGTGCTTTGGAAACCACAGGAAAAATTCTCTGCTGGGGCAACGGTAAAACTGAACCGTATCGCCCGCTGGAAGGTGATTTTACTCAAATCAATGGTGAATGTGGTATTAAAACCGATGGCAGTTTAGCATGTGCGGGAGATAAGGGAAATATTACTCCATTGACTGGTACATTTACCCAAGTATCGGTAGGAGGAACAGACTGTGCTATCAAAAGTGATGGTACCCTGATGTGTTGGCGTGCCTGTGATTACTGGTGTGAAAAAGAAAACATACCAACAGGTACTTTCAAACAAGTAGCTACCGGTGATTATCGGACATGCGCCATTACCAAGGAGGGCCGCATTATGTGTTGGGGCGACTTCTTTTCGCACATTAAGCAACCCCCCACCGGCTCCTTTAACCACATTCAAGTGGGAAAAGGAAGTCATCACTATTGCGCCATACGGGACGATGGCAAAACAATATGTTGGGGATTTACAGGACAAGACCGTAATGGTAGTGAAATTCATGTCATTTGTGATGGAGCCGTATGTACGCCTAAACTTTATTTCTGGTCTTCAGGGACCATTTTTAACACCAAAGAAACTGGCGACGGGCGGGCCATTCCCCCCGCTGGTGATTTCGTCTGGCTTACAGTAGGAAATGATTTTTCTTGCGGAGTAAAATCCGACCAGAGTGTGACCTGTTGGGGTCAAGACGACATTGGCCAAGCCACTCCACCTGCTGGGCTAAAAGTTCTAAATTTGGCCAATGCCAACGTCAACCCCAAACCTACCAATGGCGTGTTGATAACCCCCGACATTTGGATGAATGCCGAACTCCAAACCGTTGAAAAAGGCACCATCAATGCCGTCTGGCGACTAGGTGGCGACTCCACTACCGCCCGCGGTGACCGAGTCATCTGGGGTTACTTTTATGCCAACCCTATCGACGTTACTTGGGGCAGTGAAGACAACCCCGACCTCTATGTCAAAGCCTGGTACGATGTCAGTGACAGAATTGATGTCAACTTCTTCCATGTCTCGGTCCCCGAAATCAAGGTCTATAGTGCCAAAAACAACGGTGGCACCTTGGTTGACACTGCCACTATGGACAATCGCTATGTCCGCCACACCTACTATCCCGACAACAACCAAGAAGCCACGGTGACTGACACCCGCAATGCTTCGGTGATCCAGGCAACGTATCCCAAAGAACATAACGTGTACCAGGCTTTGGTAGGTGGCATCATCCAAACCCTTGAAAAAGTAGCCATCGAAGGTCAACTATTTGTTGGCGGACTCAATCAAACCGCCCGCGGAGACCTAGTAGGTTGGGGATACTTTTACGCGGACCCGGCGGATGTATCATGGGGCAACGTGAATAACCCGGAAGTCTTTTTCAAGGTTTGGGGAGATGTCAGTGGTCGGGGTGATGTCAATTTCTTCCACGTCTCGGTCCCAGATATCGAGGTCAGTTCGCAACTCATTGATGACAACGACAATGAGATAACTTCGGTTTATAACAGTACCGTGACACTGAATCAACGCTATTCTCGGCATGAATATGAACCGAAATAAGACATGAGACTGTTACTAGACCATTGACTGATTAAACCTGACAGGTCTAAAAGACCTGTCAGGTTTTGATTGGTTCCTCCGCTTGCATTAGTTATTATTCACTGGTTGAAACCATTTCAACCATGCCCTTTAAACTTGACAAGAAAATTATTATAATGATTACTCTCCAATGCGCATTGCTTTAACCGCTATATTAATGAAGTATTTAGCAATGAATTTACCGCGTAAAATCTTTGTTGACACGTTTTTTTATTGTCTTGTTAAACCGTAACAAAAGTGACCATGCCAAAGCTTTGACATTAAACCAAAGTTGAGAAGGTTCACAAAAATGTAAATCAGGTAGGTAATTAATCCAAACCAGTTGAACTTTGACCAAAGTTCTGTCATGATACTTTTGGTAGAAACTCTTTCTACCAATCCTTTTCAACTTTTCATTCGGAGGTCCTTTATTATGTTACAACTTCATAAAGTAAGTAACCAGCCACGGTTACTGGTGTTCTTCTTCTTATTCTGGTGGCATCTACTCAGCCTGGCCGTGGCTGATACGATAATTCCTTATGGCACACCCAATATCGACGGCAATTTGGCAGGTAATGAATGGTCAGAATGGGGTCATGTCCGCATGGCCCGGTTTTATGGCTTTGACCAATTTGCTGATTTCTGGTTGCAATGGGATGACAAAAACCTGTATATCGCGGGCCGCTTGGATGACTTCACGTTGTTTGAAGACGGTGGTGAGGGTAATGAACTCTGGAGAACCTGGCAGGACGACAGTTTGGAAATTTCTCTCCATCCCTATCCTAATGCGCCACCTGCGCTTAATGAACAAAGTCGGGTACTGGCGTTTAGTATTAACGGCAAATATCAACGGCTAGATCGCGGCAAATGGGGAAACGAAAGAGAACTTTCCACGGGGTTAGAAATTGTCGGTAACACCAATAGCAAAATCCACGACAACCGCTTCCTCAACCAAGCAATTCTCTGGGTAGATAAATGTCAACCCGCGTTAAACACACCCCCACAACCAGAAGTGACCGTCAAATTTGCCTCCAAAGTCAATGGCACCCTGAATAA
Source organism: Thiotrichaceae bacterium (assembly GCA_011391085.1). Lineage (GTDB taxonomy): Bacteria > Pseudomonadota > Gammaproteobacteria > Beggiatoales > Beggiatoaceae > JAABRD01. The sequence goes on from JAABRD010000013.1 coordinate 16,076, forward strand.
TTCCAGTGACCGTGACCAAAATTGGCAATTTGAAGTAGCCTTCCCCTGGCGGTTGCTAGGGACGACCATTGGTAAGAAAATCACCGGTGACGGTTGTGTCGTCGGTGACGCCATCATCCCCTCGGATTTGAAACCCACCGATGGGATGCCGTTGCGCATCAATTTTTACCGCATCAATAACGGCAAAGATGGCAAAGTGGAACCTGGACTTTTTACAGGCCAGTATCAAGACAAAGACCTTAAGACCCATGATAACGGCATCACGAAGGACGAGTGGTTTGTCTATCAAGGTGACCGCAACCATCCCAATGAGTGGGCCACCTTCACTCTCAGCTACAAAAATGCCAACGATAATCCTCGGTTTGATGACTCTCGTATTCTTGCCACTCCATTGGATGGCCGACGAGTGCGCTTAGAAGTGTTTGCCCCCACTCGTGGCCAGACTGGTGGCAGTGCAACACGTTATGAGATTGGCTTTCTCGAAGGGAACTGGCCGGCAGATGAAAACGTGTGGCGAGATAAATGGAACTTTGAAAATGCCTATCAACCGGCGGCACCCAAGACCCTTCAAGCCATGGAAGTCATTGGCTTGCAACCAGGCAAGGCTTACACCATTGCCATTCGTGCTAAAGATGAAGTGGATCGCGCCAGTCCAATTTTGACTACCACAGTCACGACTCCAGCCGATTCACATCCTTTTGTCACCGTCTCCCCCACGGGTCGCAACTTGGTTTTCACCGATGGACATCCCTTTTTGGTAGTCGGTGAGACGGGCTTGATGCCGTGGTTGCCGTTACGTGGTCTTTACACAGGTGAGTTATGTGATGAACATCCACCGACAGGTGATGCCGATTTTACGGCGACTGCCAAACCTTGTGGTAACGGTGGTAAAGTGCGTAACTACAGTAAAGAAAAATACTTCTTTACCTGTTACCTGTCTAATGGTCAAACCATGACTGTAACTGACATTACCGCTTTCGGTAAAGATACCTTTTCGGGCCCCCAAGACAATTGCGAATGGGCTGCCAACAAAGCAGGTACGGGTGTCAGGGCAGTGGAGGCCATTGAAGGCCCAGAGGTTGCCGAAGCCTATATGAAGAAACTGAAAGCGGCAGGAGTCAACACGCTGACGGTTTTCGTTGAATCGCTGGACTTGAATGTCACCCCAATTGTGTTTGAAAAGAATCAAGTGGACGTGTTCAACTTTTTAGACCGGATGGTCGAACTGGCGCGGGAGAACGAGGTTTATCTGGTGTTTCGGTTGTATGATACCTATTATTACCAAAACAAATGGTCCCACACCAGTTGGGCAACCCGTAAAAACACCCCCGAAGGATTCTTTGATGAAGATATGTATCCTGTTCATCAAGACCGCATGAGACAACTGTTTTCTCATGTTCACCCACGCACTCGGATTGCCTATCGTGACGAACCGCATATTTTAGGGTGGGACCTTCTCAATGAGATTGACAATGGTGACCGCTTTAACAAAGCTACCTATGAACAACATCGCAAATGGGTAGAAACCATGCTGGACTACGCCCGGCGGGAAGCACCTAGACAATTGCTGTTCTATTCCTTCTTAGGTTGGGAACCCAAGGATGATGCCATTCATTATCGTGCGAATTTGAAGATGGATGCAGACCTAGCATATCGCGTCCGCGGGGCCCAGATGGCGGTTCCCCACGGTTATTATGCACGCATTGCCAATCCTTATGCGGATCCATTCGGTTTGGACTTTGAAGGTCCACTAGAATTGGCCCGCGGCACCACTTATGGCTTCTATCAAATTCGGGATGGCCGACCTCTAATCGATGGTGAAAGTGGTCCCAGTCCTCTATTTGTCACGGAAGGCAATGCGTTTGGCGGAAGATTCCATGCTAACTTTGAATTGAAACGTTTCATGGACATCAGTTGGTTACATTTTGTAGCCGGTGGGGCCGGGGCAAGTTTACAGTGGCCCATTGACTTGCAAAAGGCTGATCGCGTCAATCAAATTTCGCCGGAGAAACGGGCATTTCTAGCGACTTTCAAGAAACACGTCGGGGACATTCTCTGGCGTGGTAACCATCTCCAAATTACTCAACGTAAATTGGGAGAGAGGGCCGTTCAAATCACTCGTTATGATGGGCGTAGTGCCTTGGTCTATCTCTACAACCAAGACAATGTGCCCATAGGTGAAATGACTCTGTCTGATTTGCCCATGACCAATGGGCGCGTCACCGTGGTCAACCCCGCCAATGGTCGAATCCTTTATGAAGCACCCAATGTGGAAGTTGGGGAAGGCAAACGGATTCTGTTCCGAGAAGTGGCGAACGAGAGTGTGGCGGTAATCGTGCGTGACATGCCGATTCCACCGTCTCCCCCACTGCCTCTGACGGCGGGTTCTTCTGGTTCTTCTTCTGGTTCTTCAGGACTAATAACACCAAAAAGTTGCACAACCACCCCTAAAACGGGCGGCGTTTGTATCACCGAAACCACCTGGATTAAAGCGGTCATCCATACCCAAGAGAAGGGTCCCATTGATGCGCTTTGGAAATCAGGAGGAGATGCCAAGACTCCCCGTGGGGACCGCGTGATATGGGGTTATCTATACGCCAATCCTGCTGATGTGAGTTGGGGGAATCCCAATAATCCAGAAGCCTTCCTCAAGGTTTGGTACGATGTCAGTGGACGTGTGGATGTCAACTTCTTCCATGTGTCAGTGCCAGACATTGAGATATTCAGTGCTATGGAAGGGGTGAATGATACCCCCGTCAGTCGCATAACCACAGCACAACGTTATGCCAAACATGAGTATCAACCTGCGCAACGCACTGGTAAGGCAGAGTTGGCGAATACCAGAGAAATCCCAGGATCGGCGGCGCGAGGGAATCCAACTCACAATGTCATTTCTCAAGTCCAGGGTATCCAATTGGGCGCAGCTATTCAAACGGCAGAGAAAGGGGCCATCAATGGCGTCTGGCGCTTTGGTGGGGCCGACGCTACACCACGCGGTGATCAAGTGGCCTGGGGCTTTTTCTATGCTAATCCACAAGATGTCAGTTGGGGGTTGGCGGAAAATCCCGAAGTCTATGTCAAGGTCTGGTATGATGCCGTAGCGAAGCGGTTAGACGTGAATTTCTTCCACGTTTCGGCCCCCGATATTGATGTCAATTCGGGCTTCTCGAATGCCAATTATGACAGTGGCAGTCGCGTGACAACCGGAGATCGGTACACCAGACATGTGTATCAACGGTAGGGTATCAGCTAAGGAGTCCAAGACATGTCTTGGACTCCAAGGTCGCCACTACCCATTTTTCTTATTCATAGGACTTACGCAACCGTTTTTGTAATTATTTGATTTTACACACTATCACCCCCCCTGCCCCCCCGTACACGGGGGGGGACTCCCTCCCCGCGTGCGGGGAGGGTTGGGGTGGGGTAAAGACCGGCGGTTGCGTAAGTCCTGATTCACTACCAAAAAATCATCACCATGAAATTAAAACTAAAAACTGGTTCTTCCCTATTCTGCGTACTGGGCCTATTGTTATTAGGTCCGTGGACCAGAGGGTGGGCTGATGCTACTGTTTCCAATTCATTTACCATCCAAGCAGATAACGTTTCACCCATCTCACTGATAGAAAAGGGTACTCAGGCGGATTTACAACCGTTGGTGAACTCCACTTGGCAGTTCACTTATATGACTACCACTGCGTTAACCGATACCATTACGTGTGGCGACCAGTTTGACACGGTTGAAGGGGGTGGCACAGTTCTCCTCTGTCGGGATGGATTAGGACAACCTGCAATGGCAGGTTACTCACTAGATCAGGCCGGTTTTGGCATCATGAAAGAGGATCCTCAACAAACGACCTTCTTATTCAGGTTCATGGGTCAACCATGTCAGGTTATTGGATTGCATGTAGCTTATGCCTTGGATCCAGAAATGAAAAATCCCTCTCTCTTATCTGGAACCAGGATAGATTGTCCTGGCACTTCTCCAAATCCCCCGACAACGACGACTCCATCAGGTTCTCGCGTCACTGATGACCTCTGGATTAAAGCCTCCATTCACAGCGTTGAGAAAGGTCCGATAGAAGCGGTTTGGAAACAGGGTAGTGATTCCAAAACGCTTCGTGGAGACCGCGTGATTTGGGGCTACTTTTATGCCAATCCTGCCGACGTGTCTTGGGGAAGTGAAAACAATCCGGATGCGTTTGTGAAAGTGTGGTATGATGTGAGTGGTCGCATCGATGTCAATTTCTTCCATGTGTCGGTGCCGGACATTGAAGTGACCAGTGCGATGTCAGATAACGTGAATGGTCAATCCAATGTGACTACCATGTCCAAACGTTATGCACGTCACACTTATGGACAAGGCACCCCCAGCAGTGAGTTGTTAGACACCCCTGAAACTCCCTTTGGGCTGGCCAATGCCAATCCTAAGCATAATTTGGTAGCGGTTCAAGACCTTCAAATCGGGGCACTTATTCAAACGCAAGAACGAGGCGCCATTGAAGGGGTTTGGCATTTAGGTAGTACCGGCACCACCGCCCGCGGTGATCAAGTAGCCTGGGGCTTTTTCTATGCCAGCCCCGGTGATGTCAGTTGGGGGTTTGAGAACAATCCCGAAGTGTATGTGAAGGTGTGGTATGACGTGGTAGCAAAGAGAGTAGATGTCAACTTCTTCCATGTCTCGGCACCAGACATTGATGTGTATTCGGGCTTTTCTAGTGGTAACTATGACAATGGCAGTCGGGTGACCACGGGGGATCGGTATACGAGACATGTGTATCAAAAGTAAGTAAACAATGACAGGGGCGTTTGATTTGTTGAAACGCCCCTAACAGTAGATAGAATCTACTCCAGGAGTAAACAAATGAGGAACGAAACCATAACATCATCTCCCACGGTGATGAGACGGGCCGATAGAGGTTTGTCAATAGCGGGGACCCGCTTGACTCTGTATGACCTCATGGATTATTTGAAACGAGATTGGCCACCGAGATTGGTTCAGCATTGGTTTCAGTTAACTGAACAGCAGATAACCGACGTAATGCAATATTTGGAAACGCATCGTGACGAAGTGGAGATAGAGTATCAACAAGTGGTAAGGGAAGCAGAAGAATTACGGCGGCATTACGATGATAAACATCGGGAACAAGTGGCGCAAATTAAGGCGATGCCTCCTAAACCTGGTCAGGAGAAAATCCGTGCGAAATTGGCAGCCTTGGAAGCCCGGCTAAGGCAAGCTGAACAAGAATCCCTAGTTAGGAGTTAATTGGGTGACAAGCATTCTCATTGATTATAATATGGAGGGGCAAGCCATGTTGTTGTGGCGGTCTCTTGTCGCGGAGGGATGGTTAGAACTTTGTCCACTGCAATGGCTAACATTCTCTCAAGTAGGTTTACCAGCGGATAGTAGTGACCGGACCGTTTGGCGGTTTGTACAAGCCCAAGGAATGATATTGTTGACAGCTAATCGGAGTATGACCGGTGAAGATTCTTTGGAACAAACTCTTCGTGAGGAAAATACGCTAACTTCTCTACCAGTGTTAACGGTGGGTGATGTGGAACGAATGATAGAAAAACATTATCGTGACCGTTGTTTGAAAAGATTGCTTGATATAGTGCTAGATTTAGACAACTATAGAGGCACAAAACGAATTTTTATCCCATAGACTGACAGATTTGGAAAAATTGGGGTAGTGATGCACAAGGTAGTGGTTTGAACCTGACAAGTCTCATAGACCTGTCAGGTTTAGCCCCGGTTTTATTTAGTCTCCCCCACCACAAATTTGACAAACTTTACTCCCCAACGTCCCCACTCCATCCACCAATCTTTCTATCCCCATTGCCAAATCAGTATGGGCCAGGCTGTAACCCAGCATCAAACAGAGTATTCCAACCAAGATAATCGTGACCGTGCGCCGCCGTAACAGTTGCCAACTGTTTCCGACGATGCTGTTATAGCGGAAACTGGCTTGGGCAATGGGGATGCGACGGAAGTGGCGGACTAGGTTATCGTAAATGTCATTGAACATCGCGTCATGATCAAGTAAAATGCCGTGATAGTGTTTGCCATAAATGATATTGCCAGCGACGATATTTTCCAGAGGAGGTAAAAAATCTAAAGGATGGTCTGCCGATTCAATACCTTCTTCCAAATGCGCATTACCTAGCAATATGCCGGCGAAATGCAAACGAGTGCTTTCTCCCCGGTTGTTGTCCATGATGGTATTAAACAGCAAGAGATTACGGATCCCTGTCCGTACCACTTTAATGCCGTCTCCAGCACTGTCTCGAATCACGTTCCACAGGATGATATTTTGGGCCGCGTTATCTAAAGAGACGGCGGGTAATTTGGAGGTCGCAGAACCCTCCGCCAGTCGCCCAAAACTCAAGACTAAATCAGCCCGCAGATGTTCATCCGATTGCCGTGCCCGCCAGCCGTTGTTCAGAAACACGTTCTCCATGACGAGATTGTTGACTGCCCCAAAATCTAAACAAATTCCTTCTTTGTCATTGTCTTCAATTCGATTGTGACGAATCACTATGCCATAGCCACCATCGACATAAATTCCTTGGGCGACATGACCACTGAACTCATTATTTTCAATCAGTAACGCATGAGGTGCTGGTTGAGTAACAGGCCACAATGGTTCAGTTAACGAGACGCCCCAACTATGTTCCTCCACCACGAATTTTAAACTGCTATCGGTAATCACCACGCCAGCACCACCGTTGTCACCTCGACTACCCTGTAAAATATACGAGTCGTGTAACCACAGATGCGAGACGGCACCTTGAATTAACATGCCTCCTTTAGGGTGACGAATCAGAATGTCTGCCATTTCGATAAATTGACCTGCTTCTATTATCGCGATGCCACGTTCACTATTGAGAATTTGCAGATTGCGTAAAATCACCTGCCGGGCATTCTGAAGGAGTACCGCCAATCCTGGCGTTTGAATCGTCAGGTTAGTCAGTCCTACCAGATTCTGGGTAACATGGACACAAGCTGGAAAAATCGGAAGCCTGGCGACTAAATGGGTGCCGTGACCATCGATTAGCACATTAGTGGGCAACCATAAAGGTTCATCGACTTCCAACAACGCACTATTCGATAGGTGAACACAGTGTTTCTCCCCCGCCAGGGTTTTGAGAAACTGGTTAAGTTCACTGACCTTCTGGCCTGTAAAAAAATGCTGAGTAGCGATTTCAAAACGAGGCAATTGCAATTGAATGTTGCTACGTAACGTTTGCTGATAAGTCTGCGGGTCTTCTATGGAAGCAAAGGGGACCGAGACTGACAAAGCCCGTTTTAGCACTCTTGCCTTATTCAACAGCAGGTTTGCCATTTTGGCGATTCGTCCCTTCCGCAACGCAATTCGTTCTAGGGGTGGCATTTGATATTGGCGAAACATACTTTGTAAATGAGGCGGTTGGATACCCTGCCACCACATTTTTAACTTTAATTCCAGTTGAGAAATCATTGAATGTACCTTGTGAAGTTTATTGAAGTTTATTATCGACAGATTAGTATTTAATTGTATCTCAATTTTATTCGTTAATCTATAACTGAAAAATAGGCACTCCATGTTATCTTGTATGCAATTTTATCTAATCTGTAGTCATTTCAGGTTGAAGTCCCAAAACCTGTTTTAGGAATCCGGCGTGGAATAACACGGATTAAATGGTATTACACATAAAATAAAAAATATAATTAGCAAATTCTTTTGTACAGTAAACCAGAATGTATTATAATATTTATAATTACGCATTCACAGAAGCTGACTAAACTGAATCTGAAATTTTTTAAAGCATGTCTGATGATGCGTAAAATGTACTCCCCCTATTTTCTATTTCTTGAGGAATTGTTATGAAGAGAACTCGATTAAACCTTCCCATCTGCCTATTGACGGGAGGACTCCTTGTGTCACCCGTTGTACATGCCGAAGGCACGATTAGCACGGCGGTTGGCAACGGTATCCCAGGTTTCAATGACGACTGGTATCCGCCTAAGGAATTGCAATTGAATAAACCCAGTCAAGTGGTCTTAGACTCTCAAGGCAATTTGTATATTGCAGACACCTTCAATCAACGGATCCGAGGCCTGATGAAATGTTCTTATTACTCGGAATGCGTCCAGCCGAGAACCATCGCTGGAAGTGGCAACACCCCTGGCTATAGTGGTGATGGAGGGGCATCGAATCGGGCCCAGTTGAACAATCCGTGGGGAATCGCGGTTGATAACAAGGGCACCTTGTACATTGCCGATACCGACAATCATCGCGTTCGCAAAGTGTTGGACATTACCAGAGATGATACTAACAGTGGCACTATCGTAACAGTTGCCGGTAATGGAACTGGTGGCAATGCCGGCGATGGTGGCGTGGCGACCAACGCGCAACTGAATCATCCCACTGGGGTGGCAGTGGATGGCGCCGGCAATTTATATATTGCGGACAGTGACAACCATGTGATTCGCAAAGTCGATATCACCGGGATGATCACCAAAATTGCAGGTACTGGGGTGGCTGGTTTCAGTGGTGATGGAGGACGTGCGATTGAAGCACAACTGAATTATCCTAAACGAGTGGCGGTCACCAGAACCGGTGTCGTCTATATTGTTGACAAAGGAAATGATCGCATTCGGCGGGTCGATACCAATGGTATTATCACCACCGTGGTGGGCAATGGACGTGGTTACGGCGGTGACAATGGGCCTGCGACCTCGGCACAACTCAATTCGCCTAGCGACATTAGCATCGATGCCAGAGGTAACTTGTTTATTGCCGATACCCTTAATCATCGCATTCGCAAAGTGGATGCCGCGACGCATTCGATTTCTACCATTGCAGGTAGCTTATCTGGTTATGGTGGAGATGGCGGACCTGCCTTATCAGCCCAATTAAACATGCCCGATGGAGTGGCTGTGGGGAGTTCCAATTCTCTCTACATTGCGGATACCAATAATCATCGTATTCGGAAGATCGATAATGCTTCTGCTACCAGCGATTCCGGTGGTGTGGCGGTCACCGACAACTTATGGATTAAAGCAGTGATTCAGACCGACAACCGTGGGCCCATTGAAGCGGTTTGGAAACAGGGAGGAGATTCTAAGACTCAAGATCAAGACCGTGTGATTTGGGGATATTTCTATGCCAGTCCCAATGATGTCGACTGGGGAGTAGTGGAAAATCCAGACCTATTTGTGAAGATTTGGTACGACCACCGTGGTTGGGTAGATGTCAATTTCTTTCATGTCTCCGTGCCCGAAATCGAAGTCTATAGTGCCATGGCAGAAATTAAGAAAGAAGCCGCTTACAACCGGAGTACCATGCAAAAACGCTATGTGCGTCACACTTATAAACCCCAGGAAGGGGTTTACGAATCAGAAGTGGTGAACACCGTCGAGAGTCCTGTTTTATCCGTGGTGGACAACCCACTTCGTTATCCCATGCCGTTTTATGACTTGGGGTTGGGGACCAAAATCCAAACGGAAGAAAGAGGTGCCATTGATGGTGTCTGGAGACTCGGTGGTTCGGGTCGTACCCCGCGGGGTGATGAAGTGGCTTGGGGGTTCTTTTATGCCAACCCACTTGAAGTTAATTGGGGACTGTCGGATAATCCCGATGTGTATGTCAAAGTGTGGGCCGATGTGAATGGACGCATTGACGTGAATTTTTTCCATGTCTCAGTGCCTGACATCAAGGTTTATTCTGGTCATATTGGTTATGAGAAACAAGGAGTCACGACTATGTCGCAACGTTATACAAGGCATGAGTATCAGAAATAGGTAGTGTTGTACAAGTAATGATATAGCGGTTTTGGAGTACGGAATTGATTCCGTTGGAGTCCGGAATTGATTCCGTTTCAAGCGGAATCAATTCCGGACTCCAAAACCCATAACCATTACCTTTGCAACACTACCCTAATGCTTAATCCACCCTACCTTAACTTAAAGGCATTTTTTCTTACCATTTCCACCGGTTGCTTCAACTCCTCCGGGTACTCCCCATGACGAATAGAATGATGTTGAGTCGTTATCTCAATTTCCCATAAGGGCAACACCGCTTGTTGATAAGGCGTAAACATCACTTCTTTATTTACCGCATACACTTTGTTAGGACTGGGAACAAATAGCATATAGGCATTGTCATACGCATGTCGCATAATGTGATAGACAATCTCATTGTAACCAGGTTCATCAGTCCCCGTTTGAAAGAGTTCCTCAAGATAACTATCCATCACATCATCTTTGGGGATGCTACTCCAGTGCATAGAAGTGTCCCAATAGTTGATGGTACGATAGACTAAGAAATTTGACCAAGGGTGGTAAGAAAACCAGTCATCATTGCCCCATATCAGTAAGTCCCAGTGGTTCGTATTCTTGCCCGTGGCAGTAGTAAAGAGTTGGGCAAAAATGTCCTTTTCGCTGGGCAACACTTCCAATTCTAAAGTGACGCCGACTTTACTCAGTTGGTCTTCGATGCCGCGCCAGAGAAACATAAAATTGTCTTGAGTTAAGACTTTTAAATGAAGTCCGTTGAGAAGAGTGGTTAAATGAGTTTGATTGACTGGTAAGTAAGGGTCACTGACTTCTGAATAAGGTTTCAGTTTTTCCAAGGTCGCTTTGACTCCGGTCATGTTGGGGGCGGTGCCGGTGGGTGACAATTGTCCTTCGTTTTGAAACACGAAGTGGAGAAGATTCGCTTGATGAATAGCTTGATTGAGGGCAATGCGGGTCTCTTTTTTCAACAGTTTAGGATGACCATTGTGTAGATTGAAATGAATCATATAACTCTTGTTGGAGGGAGAGATAACCAATTTGGCATACGGTGATAATATCGTTTCTACTTTGTATTCAAATGCAATTGATACAATGTCTAGTTTGCCCTCTGCATGGAGGACCAGGTCTTTAGCCAATTCAGGGTTTAATTCAGTAAAAACCGTGACTCGTTCAATTTTGGGGTAGCGTTTGTCCCAGTAGCGGGGATTAGCGACCAGTTCAATTTTGGAGGTTTGTCGGTCCCCTTCCACATAACCTTCGGTCAAGATATAGGGACCCAAACCATAAGGACCTGGTTCGGCTAAATTGGGGCAAGTAGATTTGCCATTCCAACCTATTTTTTGCAGATAGGCATCACTATAAAATTGAAGCCAAACGACATCATTGAGAAACATTCCATATTTTTGGGAGAGGTGAAAACGTACCGTGTAATCGTCGACCTTTTCAGCATGGTCAAAGACTTCACTGAGTTTGGTGAAGAGGTAGGGTTTGTAAGTAAAGTATTCCATATTGAGGAGAACGGCATTGGCATTGAAGGGGGTGCCGTCTTGAAAGAAAACACCTTGACGCAGTTTAAATTCGTAAGTGGTGTCGTCAATCTTTTTATAAGAGGTGGCCAAGTCATAATCCCAACCGCGTTCATTATTGGCAGGCCGAAAGAAGGCGCCGTTAATGGCGTGGGAGAGGTAAACGTGGGGCAGGCTGGGGAGATACACTTTGAGGTGGGAACCTTTGACCAGGGCCGGGGCGGCGCGGAGTTCGGCGTCGTCGGGGCGCAGGGTGAGGGGGTTATAAGTGAAGGGGGTCTCTTGGACACTGTGGCCAAGGAGAGGGATGCAGGAGAGGAGAAGGAGAAGAGTGAATGGGAATTTAGGTATCATAGGGTTGAATGTGGTAATGTGGATGATATTTGACAACTTTTTGAAAGTTGTCAAATCTGTCAAAGGTCTTGAATATTCTAAGGTCTCGTGCCAATATGAAAATTGACAATTTGTTGCAAGACCCCTAGTATGTCTTCCACTTGGTTGATGTAATAACATTTGTCGTCAACGACGATGGTATCTTTCTCTAACTTGAGAAACTGCCAAACTTCTCCCGTGGTGACACACCCATAGATAGTTTCTACGGAATTGCCTTGCTGTTGGTTGAGAATTTTGGCACCCAACATTTGGGCAACACAATCAGACAAACCATATCTGATTGCGTCATCTTCCGCCTCCAGCAAACAAAAAATTGGAACTTCAAGGGTATACTTCTTCATGGGTTGCGCGGCAAGAATAAAATCACAATCGCCCTTCAGTTCGTGCTTCGGTTCGTCGAGGTGGTTCACATTCAGGTAGAAACCTGAATAAATGGAAAATTGGCGATGATTGCGTTCGCGTATTTCAAATAGTATCGGGGACAAAATGCGTTCGGAACGTTCTTTTTCCGTTAGCAGATGTTCGCTAAGTCCAATGGCTAATGTTTGTTGAAGCCATGGACTGGGTACCACTTTTTCCACGGTTGCAAAAAGTGACTGAGTCTCTTCAGTCAGTTGAAATTTCTTTTTTAAATCCTGGAGGCTAAATTCTGTGTAAAAAGCCATGTTTGGTTCTCCTGAGTTTGCGCAAAAAGGGACTTGTTGAAAGATTTGACAACTTTTGGAAAGTTGTCAAATCTCACCCACATTCTAATTTTCTATCTTTTCATTCTCCGCCCGAACCACCCCTACCGGACTTTCCAACCCTCTCTCTTTTAAAACCTGTCTAGCCAGGTCATCGCTTATCCCACCTTCACGTATCTTCGGTTCTGCCGCGGGCTTCTTGGGTAAGCTATTCAAAAAGAGAGTCGCTTCGTCTAGCATTTTTTGAACGCGGTCATTGACGATAAAATCAAATTGCAGGTTTATCTCACTGGCTTGGCCCGTCGTGGCTGTATGTTCCCCGTAAAGGGCTTCCCATAAGGCTTTTTCATCAATGTCAGTCACCTGTGATTTCACCATGTCGATGACTTCTTTCGCATGGGCTGGATCCGCTAGAAACAATTGGGCGTCTAGTTCAGCTTGTAGCCAGGCTTTCTGAATGTCAGGGCGTTGTTCTATCAAGTCGTTCAACATCACTAGCATACCTGCATCGAGGGTGTTGAAGTCTTTGCCGGTGGCGGCCCGTTTAGCCAGTCCCGCTTGGACGAGTTTGGAAGCGATGGGTTCCCAAACGGCAGCAGCGTCAAGTTTGCCGGTTCTCAAGTTTGCCGTAATCACTTCGATATTCTGATTCAAATATTCCTTGGGTTTCACTCCCGTCTCGCTGAGTATGAAACGTACAAAGAGGTCTGTACATGTGCCATGAGAAGCCGCGATAGTTTTGCCTTCTAACCATTGGACCGCGTCTTTACCTGTCGCAAAGGTAGGCGCCTCATTTTGCACTAGCAGCGTATTGCAGATTTGTTGCGAGGTACTGGTCACCGCGATAATTCGGATGTCAACACCACCGCGTGGTTTGAGGTAGCGAAACGTCGCCTCAATGCCCGGCATATCACCAACATAGCCCAAATGTGGTTTTCCCTCCATCATGTTTTTGACAATCACGCTACCTTGCATAGACGGTTGAAATTCGACAGTGGAACCAGCGGGTAGGTATTTCTTCCAGAATTGTTTGTGGTGGTTGACGACGGCTGACCAGGCGCCAGTGTAGTAGGGTTGATAGCCGACTATCAAGTTAATCGGTTCTCCAGGTTTCCCAAATTCTACGCGGGCAAAGCCAGGAGGACTGATGGCTAAAGTCAACAGTACCGCAGTTGACAAATATTTGGTGACAATGTTAAACATGAGTTCTATTCCCCAATGGATTTTTTATGAAGAGGTAATTTTACCCAAAAAGTGGAGCCTTGGTCAACTTCGCTGAGTACCGTGATGGTGCCTTCCATCATTTCTACCAATTGCTTAGTAATGGCCAATCCCAAACCGGTGCCACCATATTTGCGAGTGGTGGAATCATCCGCCTGAGTAAACGGTTGAAAGACCTTACTGAGTTGTTCAGAAGTCATCCCAATACCGGTATCGCAGACGCGAAAACTGACCCATTCTCGGTGTTCATGGGTGATAGAAGCGATTTCTAAAGAGATGTTTCCGGTTTCGGTAAACTTAGCGGCATTGCTTAATAAGTTCAATAAGATTTGCCGTAGTTTGGTCGAGTCAGCATACATTTCTTGGGAAACCTCAAAATGATAATGGAGTTGAAATGTATTGTTTTTTTTTCCAACAGCGGTTGCACGGTCTGAATAACCTCAGTGATGAGGGCGGACAAGTTGAACATTTCGTAAAATATACTCATTTTACCCGCTTCAATTTTCGACAGGTCTAGCAAATTGTTAATCAGTCCCAATAACTGCTTGCCTGCCGATTGAATTTTCCGCAAATCTGTGCTGAAATCGTTCTCTCCCAACTCCTCTGCATATTCTTGTAGCATTTCACTGTAGCCAATAATAGCATTCAACGGAGTACGCAATTCGTGACTCATACTGGCCAAGAAGCGACTTTTCGACAAGTTTGCCTCCTCGGCGACTTGTTTAGCTTCTTGTAATTGCTGATTGGCGTTGGAAAGTGCCTGAGTACGTTCCTCCACTTTACGTTCCAATTCTTGTTGATGTTGCCGTTCTTGTCGAATAAAACGTAAATAGGAGTTAATTCTACTAATTAATTGAACGGTGTCAATTGGTTTAGTCAGATAGTCAGATGCCCCAATCGCAAACCCTTGTTGTTCAAATTCCTTAGATTTATAGGCGGCAGTCAAGAACACGATGGGAACATGTTGCATTTTTTTCCAGGAACGAATGGTTTGGGCGGTTTCAAAGCCGTCCATCGTTGGCATTTGCACATCCAGGAGAATGAGGTCCACAGATTGTCTCATCACGATATTTAAGGCCAGGATGCCTGAATCTGCTTCAATCACCTGAACATTTTCAATGTATTGTTCAATAAGACTATGCAAACTTAATAAGTTGTTTTTATTGTCATCAACAATTAATATATTAAGATGTTCTGAGTTTGACATTTGATATAACCCCTGTTGTTATTACAATCACCGTGGTAGTATATTATTTATTTGTCTTTAATATCAAGACGTGGGCATTGAATGATATTGATAACCGTGTTAAATGGGTAGTGATGCACAAGGTAGTGGTTTAAACTTGACAGGTCTCGCAGACCTGTCAGGTTTGGTGACAGTTACCACTACCTTGTGCATCACTATCGTTAAATGATTATTTTGATGGATTCACAATGGGGTTAAGAAACTCACCTTACGCAAGAGATGCTAAGAAACTAAGTTTCTTAAAGAAACTTAGTTTCTGTGGTGCAGAACACCTTCGTGAAGAAACTAAGTTTCTGTGGTGCAGAACACCTTCGCGAAGAAACTAAGTTTCTTTAAGAAACTTAGTTTCTGTAGTGCCGTTGCGTAAGGTGAGTTAAGAAACTTAGTTTCTTTGAAGAAACTTAGTTTTTAATGCAATCGTTTTGAAAAATGTGTTCAAAGATGGTATAGTAGATTCAAGTTAGTTTGATTAATGCTTCATTGATAGGATTTACGCAACGATTTTTATAACTCTATGATTTTACAGGAGTGCATCGTTCAGCTTTCCTAAACCTTCAAGGTTTAGAAAAGCTGGTTTGTGATTGACATCAATAAATTAATACAACACTCAAAAGACAATATATTAACAGACTTTCTTTTGAGAATGGTACAATTTTTCAAGAGACAATATATATGTGGGGAAATCGTAAAAGAAAAGTCACTCGGATTGATTCATTGATTGGTCAACATACCGAGATTCACGGCAATATTGCTTTCAGTGGCGGATTACATGTGGATGGTAAAGTCGAAGGCAATATTGTGGCCCCAACCGAATCAAGTTCCGTGTTAACTCTCAGTGAACAAGGCTACATTAAGGGCGAGATACGAGTGCCTAATGTGATTCTCAATGGTAAAGTCATTGGCAACGTTTATGCAGAGGAACATGTCGAACTTGCACTCAATGCACGTATCATTGGAAATGTCTATTATAATCTCATTGAGATGGCCATGGGGGCCGAAGTGAATGGCAGTTTAATTCATGCTTCCAATATGACTGAACAACCGGCCTTACCTATTGGGTATGAGAAAACCGGTGAATCCAAAGTGTCCACCAAGGGTACTCGTGAGGAAGGGAAAGCGTCAGCGTAAGTCAATAATCGTCGAAAAATCATCAGTCACATTTTATCTTCAACATCTGAACATAACGAGGAGTCATTTCACTATGAATATCAATGTTCGTCAACCGTGGTCAATTCTTATTGTCATCTGTGGGTGGTTGGGTTGGGCTACTCTCGTGCAGTCGCAAACCAACCCAGAAGACTATCCCCCTCCTCCTGTGGGCGTCCAATGGGGATGGCAGGGTGAAGTGTTATTTGATTATAACAGCGCCAAATTGATAGAACCATACAAACCGTTATTGTTGCGCATTGCCGAAACGCTGAAGCAATCTCCCAGTGTCAGTTTGCTGATTACGGGACGTGCGGACAACACTGGGAGTTTGGAACACAACCGTAGTTTGAGTCAGAAACGCATTGAAGCAGTCAAGAAGTTTCTGACCAAGAAAAAAATCGCCTCTTCCCGAATCTATACCCAAAATTTGGCCGAACAAAAACCCGTTTCCATTGATGCTTGTGCGCAAGACCGGCCCTATAACCGTCGTGTTGACTTAGCATTCTACCCCACCGGCAGTCCTCCACCGTTGACCAAGGTGACACACGGAGATACTCAACCTTTACCGGGGGAGTGTGAACAGATTAAAAGTGATTTGGACACGATGAAAAGGTAAGGAGTGGATAGTGGATAATGGATAGATGAAAATTATTAGTGCGGGACTAGAGGCTTCAGCCGGGAATCATACCCCTTCCACCGGCTAAAGCCTCTAGTCCGGGGTAGTGTTGTACAAGTAATGGTATAGCGGTTTTGGAGTACGAAATTCATTCCGTTGGAGTACGAAATTCATTCCGTTGGAGTACGAAATTCATTCCGTTGGAGTACGGAATTAATTCCGTTGGAATACGAAATTCATTCCGTTGGAGTACGGAATTAATTCCGTTGGAGTACGGAATTAATTCCGTTGGAATACGAAATTCATTCCGTTGGAGTACGGAATTAATTCCGTTGGAGTACGGAATTAATTCCGTTGGAATACGAAATTCATTCCGTTGGAGTACGGAATTAATTCCGTTGGAGTACGGAATTAATTCCGTTGGAGTACGAAATTCATTCCGTTGGAGTACGAAATTCATTCCGTTGGAGTACGAAATTAATTCCGTTGGAGTACGGAATTAATTCCGTTGGAGTACGGAATTAATTCCGTTGGAGTACGAAATTAATTCCGTTGGAGTACGGAATTAATTCCGTTGGAGTACGGAATTAATTCCGCACTCCAAAACCCACAACCATTACCTTTGCAACACTACCTAGTCCGGTATCCATTACCTCATTTTCCATTTTCCATTATAAATAAACATGTTACACTACATCCTCAAACGTCTCCTCCTCATGGTCCCCACCCTGTTTGGAGTCATGTTAATTACCTTTGTCGTGACCCAATTTGTTCCAGGGGGACCTGTAGAACAACTTATCAACCAATTGAAACACCATAATCAAATAGGTGGCGAAGCCTCTGGAGGACTCCAGGGACTCTACCGCGGTGCCACCGGTTTAGATGAAGAACGAGTCAAGGAACTCAAAGCCTTCTATGGTTTTGATAAACCTGCCTATGAACGCTTCTTCACCATGATTTGGCGTTACCTCACCCTAGATTTTGGTGACAGTTACTTCCATCACAAAACCGTGTTAGAACTCGTCATCTCCAAAATGCCGGTGTCCATTAGCTTAGGACTCTGGACCTTCTTTCTCACCTATTTAATCTGTATTCCACTAGGCATTGCCAAAGCCGTCCGAGATGGTACCGCTTTTGACGTGACCACCAGCACCGTGATTTTAATTGGCTATGCCATCCCAGGCTTTATCTTAGGACTCACCTTATTAGTCTTGTTCGGCGGTGGCAGTTTTTGGAACGTCTTCCCCCTCCGTGGTCTTGTCTCTGACGGTTGGGCCCAAATGCCATGGCCTTCGAAAATCTTGGATTACTTATGGCACATGGTGTTGCCCATTACGTCTATGATGGTTGGCAGTCTAGCCGTGATGACCTTGCTAACGAAAAATAGTTTCATGGAAGAAATTCGCAAACAATACGTGTTGACCGCCCATGCCAAAGGACTGACTAGCCGTCGGGTCCTGTATAAACACGTCTTCCGCAATGCCGTAATTCCTTTAATAACAGGATTCCCAAGTGCCTTCATTGGTGCATTTTTTACCGGCGCCCTTCTCATTGAAACCATTTTTTCATTAGATGGTATGGGCTTACTTTCTTACGAATCTATTATGAAACGCGATTACCCCGTCGTGCTTGGCACGTTATATATGTTCACCTTGTTGGGCCTACTCGCTAAATTATTCACCGACCTTAGCTATGTCCTGATAGATCCACGCATTCAATTTGAGTCAGTCGAACGATGAATACCACCTACTTGACCCGTACCCCCGCCCAACGCCGTTGGCAACGGTTCACCACCCATCGACGCGGCTATTATAGCCTTTGGATCTTTGGCATTCTCTTTTTTCTCAGCCTCTTTGCAGAAGTGTGGAGTAATGACAAACCCGTGTTGATTTACTATCAGGGTGAATACTACTTCCCCCTGTGGAAAACTTACCCTGAAACCACCTTTGGAGGAGATTTTGACACTGAAGCAGATTATAAAGACAAGTTTATTAAAGACAAACTGGACCTGCCTGGCAATTGGGTGTACTATCCCCCCAATCCTTACTCTTATGACACCATCAACTATGACCTGGCCAAACCTAACCCAGCGCCACCGTCCAAAGAGAACTGGCTGGGCACCGATGACCGGGGACGAGATGTGTTTGCCAGATTGATTTATGGCTTCCGCCTCTCCGTACTCTTTGGCTTCGCCTTAACCCTCATTGGCACCTTCATTGGCATTCTAGCCGGCGCCATACAAGGCTATTTCGGAGGCAAAATCGACTTACTTTCCCAACGTTTCATCGAAATTTGGGGCAGTATGCCAGAACTCTACCTCCTCATTATTTTTGCCTCCATCTTTCGCCCCAGCGTTCTCCTCCTCCTCATTTTACTTTCTCTCTTTGGTTGGATGGGACTGTCTGACTACGTTCGTGCTGAGTTCTTACGGGGACGCAACATGGACTATGTCAAAGCCGCCCACGCGCTGGGCGTATCCAACACCAAAATCATCTGGCGCCATTTATTACCGAATGCCATGACCCCAGTCATCACCTTTTTACCTTTCCGCATCAGCAGTTCCATTTTAGCCCTCACCAGTTTAGATTTTCTAGGCTTAGGTCTCCCCCCCTCCTCACCTAGTTTGGGAGAACTCCTGGCCCAAGGCAAAGCTAACATCAGTGCCTGGTGGTTATCTCTCTCCACTTTTAGCGTGTTAGTGGGCACCTTGGTTCTATTAATCTTTATTGGTGAAGCACTTCGAGAAGCAATGGACACCAGACGAGGATAATTTCTATGTCAGTGAACAAATACATCATCATCTTTCTAATCAGTCACTTGGCCCTGTTTATGGCCGCTACGCCTCATTCTTTGGTGGCTGAAGAACATAAACCAATCAATCAAAAGGATTCAAAAAGCGCATCCAAACCGAAACCTCCAAAAGTGATTCCTAAACCAGAACCGGAAATTAAACCGATCTGGCAACCTAGAGTAGGCGTGTTTATCACCAGCCTCCATAGCTTTGATTTACGGAATCAATCCTACAATATCGCCTTCTGGACTTGGTTTGTTCATCCTTACGACGATTATAAACCAGAACTGACCACTGAAATTGTGAACGCACACACCTATAATAGAGAAAAATTTTTTGTCGAGGAAAAGGAGAATAAGGTCAAGTGGGCACAGGCTAAATTTACCGGTAAAATCGCCCATCAATGGGACGTTTCCAACTTTCCGTTTGACCGTCAAGTCTTACAAATCATTATGGAAGACTCGGAACTCGATTCTTCTGGAATACAATATGTGGCTGACACACATAACAGCAAAGTGGACCAGAATGTTTATTTATCCGATTGGAAGATTGTTGATTTTAAGATCCAAGCCCCTCTCATTACTTATCAAACCACGTATGGCGACCCGGACCTCGTGAACGGGGATAGCACGTATAGTAGAGTCACCGTTTCCATTACCATCGAACGCCAAGGCGCCAGATTATTTTTCAACATGTTCTTGGCACTATACGTTGCGTTCGTCTTATCCTCGTTAGCCTTTTTTATTCCCCTTGATAACACTTCTGCAAGACTCGGTTTAGCCACCGCCGCCATCTTTTCCGCGATAGGAAATAAATATGTCGTGGATTCCATGTTGCCCCCCACGACGACGTTAACTCTGGTGGATAAGATACAAATACTCACCTTTTTATTTATTGGTATCGGCGCCATCGTTACCGTGATTCATGCTTATTTGGGTAGCGAACAAGAGAAGCTGGCCCAAACTATCAACAAGTGTGGAGAAATGATGTTTCCTGTTTCTTATATTACTCTCAATGTTTATTGGATTTATCAAGCGGTTCAATGAGGAGAGACACAAAGCGAAGCTTTGAAATGGCAAAGCTTTGCTTTGGATTCATGGAAGAGTAGCATCACACCAAACTTAACCACCACCTCGCCTTGCGATATTCTAAAACTCGTTCCAACTAACCCTAAAAGGTATTATTTATGTCTAACCTGACTCAAGAACAACAAATTTCTGCCCTCTTGGCTGATGAAGAAAAACGTTACCAAGACTGGTACATTACGCTTACCCAACCCAATGTGGACCCTGAAATGCTTCAGTTCGGTGTCCCCGATTCTCTAAACAAACTGAAACAACGTTTTCAAGACTGGTTTGAAAGCAGCCGTGACCGTGTGAAACAGATCCTTTGTCAAAGATACCAACGTGAGAAAAAACAATTCCAAAGAGTAGAATTCATCATTGCGGCATTGTCGGTAGATGGCGTGGCTATTGCCCTGTCACTTCCAACGACTAACTTGATTATGACCACCACTATCCTCGTCGCCGATGGCTATTTGGATAAACTTTGCCTCGAGTGCTAACTCAGGTGAATGACTATGGCTACTGAAGACCTCCATCAATCACTGGAAAAAGCCACCGTCAAAATTTGGGTGGCCAATGAGTTTAAAGGCACTGGCTTCTTCATTACATCCAAGGGCTATGTACTGACAGCCTATCACTGTGTAGGGAAGGAGTTAGTTTTCTCTCAAAAAATTGGTAAAACGCCTCCTGACATTTTTGTAGAAACCCACGGTTCTGGCAAATTCCAGGCCCAATTGGAAATGAACAAAAGTTTGGAATCCTCTGATATTGCCGTGTTAAAGGTCGAACATCAAACAACCGAATGTGTCCCGTTAGGGCGAATCTCCAATTCATCTAAAGAAAAGGACATCGTAGCCCTGGGTTACCCCGCCGGCCATCGTCCCGAAAATCAGGAAATTGCCACCTATATTGGCAAACTCTCCCGGTTTTGTACTAATCAACAATTTGAAACCGAAGCGATTAAGGGACAAGGACAAAGTGGCGGCCCCGTTTATCACTACCAGACCAGGCGTGTCATTGGCCTAGCCGTATCGGGCTACGACCCTAATGAAACCAAAGTGTTTGGCATCGGCCGGGCGGCCCAATTTGATGACCTCTTTCAAAGATGGCCAGCACTGGAAGCTATCAATGAGGAAGTGGCCAAAGCCTGGGAAAAACGTTGCTATTCCTCCGCTTCTGAACTTAGGAAGCTGACACGAGAGGAGAAACAGAAAATCGTCAACGCCCTGCTGAAGTTTTCCAATATGAGTGATCGAAACGAACGTCTAGTGGTATTGAGACAACTGTCACCTAAAATATTCAATAACATTCGTGACGCATCGCAATCCCGACTCCATGTCATAAACATTGTCGAGACTTGTCTCGACTATACCGAAGGTATGACGGAGTTAGTGGAAGTGTTACGAGACTTGGAAGACGATCCAAATTCAATCCCCATGCAAGCACTTGACGAAGTGCTAAAGGAGATTTATCATCGATAACTAAACCAACCAAACCAGAAGTTCAAAGTGTCGCTTTGAATTTCTGGTCTTCATTTTTTTTAATAAGGAGACTTGATTATGACACAACCCAATATTAATTTTACCCTCCCAGACCTTTATCGGTTGCGTCTTAAACCTTTTGTAGAACAAGAGGTTAACACAGCCAAAGACCAAGTATTTTTGGAAAAACACAGCCTACCAGAATGGGTGGACTATATCGTCACCACACTGGTGGAACGACTCTCCCTGGAACGATTCATGACCCTCCGCGATAACGATCTCCAAGGTATGGTAGGCCGCTTAATGTCGTTGGAATTGGTAGCGGGTATGTTAGCCGATTTTACGCCTGAACAGATGCGAATTTTCGATGACTGTTTGGTGAGGAGATAATCTCATGGGCAAACAGTATTTGTTGGATACCAACATTATTTCAGCCATGCTGAAACCATCACAACACATTTGGAAAAAAATACAGGATGTGATTGTCGCCGATGAGAAAATCTTTATCAGCACCATCTCCTATTACGAGACCAAACGCGGTTTGTTAGCCACGCAAGCCACGACAAAATTGCAACGTTTTGATTACATCCGTCAAAAGTATGAGATGGTCGGCATAGATAACGAATCGGTGCTAGACACTGCCTCCGAAATCTATGCCACCCTGAAAAAATGTGGCCAACCTCTGCCCGATGCCGACATTCTGATTGCGGCGATGGCCAAAACGTATGATTTAATTTTAGTGACAGATGATAATCATTTTGAGAGAATGGAAGGTGTGCGGGTGGAAAATTGGGTAGTGATGCAATCTGGGTGAAATATCGTGCGGTTTCTCTTAGGTCTGGAACTGTGATTGAGATGATTAAATGAAGGCTATGAAAGGAGGCTTGACTAATCATAGTCCATCTGAAAATCATTCTAATCATAGTTCAGACATTTCACCCACATTGCATCACTACCGAAAATTGGGTAAGAACCGCTTAACTTTTCTGGCCAAACCTTGAAGGTTTTGAAAACCTTCAAGGTCTTAATTCAGTTTCTATAACCATCAACCTAAGGGAGAAAATGATGAGTATCGAAGTTTCTGCATATTATATTTGGTCTTACCATTATGACCATCAGAAAAAACTGGTCAACGCTTTGTTGAATTGTACAAATTTGTTGTCAACTACACTTTCCTGGCCAGATATAAAATCTGGCGACACCAAGCAACAACAAGTTGAAAATCTTGTTGACACTTGCCTGAGATACCCTGGTAGAATTGAACTCTTGGTGGACGATCTATTTTCTCATGAAAGAGACTCACAAAACATGTTAAAAGTTTTTGACGTGTTGGACCAGGTAATCAAGTTGCCAGTTCCCTGGAAAGAAGTCACCCACTTGAAAAGTTTATTGACGGAGGCTTGTGGTATCCCCAATCATCAAGAGTTACTGAACATGTGTGGAAAATGCCTCTCCACTGAAGAAAGGTTGCCAAAAGAAGTTTCTCAAGAACCCAAGGACCGAGATACTGTAATTTACTTGACCGATTGGCTGGTTAGAAAAGGCCGTCTATCAACAGGCAAAGTTCCTATTTTAGAGTTTGTCAGAGAAGTGGGACAGTCTGTCAATAAACCTGAACTTAACATTTGGGTTAACGAGATGACTGCACATTTTGCCTCGACAGTGGTTGAACCGGTAGTGAAAACGGTTGAAAAAAATGAGGGTCACGAAATATCAACAACCTCTTTTCTGACCCCGTTGCATTTGGTGATAGTGTTAGAACCAAAATCTAAAAAGTCCAAAAAATACAATGTTCAGGCCTGGTTATTTGAACAGGGAAAAAATTATCCTAAACAAATTCACGAAAAGGAAAACATCGTGTTGAAGGAATTGCCGGAACAAATTAAGCAGGCGCGTGGAAAAATCAATCAGCTTCTGATTCAGAATCAGAACCGTCTCACCCTGGAATTTTTTCTGCCGATAGACCTACTTCTCAGTTACCCTCTTGAGGAAGAATATTTGCCCCAGAGTAAGGGGCCAATTGGTTGTGATTATTATGTATTGGTACGCCCGTTAGAACGTCTCCAAAATGAGGATGCTTTTTTACGTTTATGCAAAATTTGGAACCAAGGTGAAAAGTTACCACAATCATTTGCAAGTTGTGCAAGATGGCTGACTGAAATCGATCCCAAATGGGGTAAGGACCTGGGTAAAGTTTTTAGTTTGAATTTTAAACCGGAACCTGCTTTTCTTGGTGAATTGATTGGATTCGGTACGCCAATCGTGATGTGGATTAGAGAGGAAACCGCTAAAGAAAGGCATTCTAGGTTACATCAAGAATGGTCATGCTGTCGTCTGGCAGATATACCCAAAACTCTTTATGAGGAAAGGTGTTCTATCTTTTGGGACCAGGATAAAAAACACACCGGCCACCTTTCTTTACTGTGGGATGACCCAACCAGGGTCCCGCCTAGTTTCCAACTTGGACCACCCACTTAATCATCTTAACTGAGGACACTGACTATGCCTGAAACTAACCGCACTTGGTGGATTTACCAAGGCACTAACCAACCTGATAAAGAGGCCATTACCCGTTTACCACCGGCCCCACCCTGGCGACAATTTACCGACAAGGCCAGTGACAACCGAGGCACGCAATTTAAACCGACTGACCCAAACGAAATAGAATTAGTCAACGCCGCTTTGTACCTACGCCGACCCTTACTGGTCACGGGCAGACCGGGCACAGGCAAAACTACCTTAGCCTTTGCCGTTGCCCATGAATTGCAATTGGGGAAGGTTTTACACTGGTCCATCACCACCCGTTCCACCTTGCCAGAAGGACTCTATCGTTACGATGCTATCGCCCGCTTACAAGATGCCTCCTTGCGAGGAGATCGAACCACATTGCCTGACATCAGTCGTTATTTACGCTTAGGTCCATTAGGTACGGCATTTGCCGCAGGAAAACGGCCACGGGTGTTGTTAATTGACGAGATTGATAAAAGTGATATTGACTTACCCAATGACTTACTGCATATTTTTGAAGAGGGCGAATTTGAAATTCCTGAACTGGCCCGCTTGCCAAAAGACCAACAAACGGTTAAGATTCGTTCCTATGATGATAATGGCGAGACCATTGAGATTAAACAGGGACGAGTCCGTTGTCAAGAGTTTCCATTGGTGATTATGACCAGCAATGGCGAGAAAGAATTTCCACCTGCATTTTTGCGCCGTTGCTTACGGTTAGAAATGCAACCTCCTACTAAGGAACAACTGAGTGAGATTGTCACGGCCCATTTGGCATCCATTTCCAAAGAAGAGATAGCGGGGTTACTTGATGAATTTGTGCAACGGCGGGAAAAACAAGATTTGGCCAATGACCAATTGTTAAATGCCGCGTATTTGGTGCTAAATAGTATCAAAGTGTTGGAACGACAAGAGTTGCAGGATGCGTTATGGAAATCGTTGTCTGGGGAGGGGGAGTAGGGGTTGACAATTTGTATAGGAGAGATTATTATGAATGACACCCCCAAAGCCATTCAAGAGTTATTTCATCACCTACTGATGCAACGTTCTGGTGAAGAACGTTTGAAAATGGGTTGTGAGATGTTTAGCACCTCACGGGCCATTATTCGGTCTAGTTTGGCAGACCAAGGACTGAGTGAGAGTGAAATGGCGGTGCAAATTTTCTTACGAACTTATCGAAGTGATTTTTCTCCAGAAGTGTTAGCCAAGATTGTGGAACGGGTGCGGACGTATTGGGAAAATCGTCGTCATTCTGAATTGAGGAATATAACAAATCCTGGGTAGTTTCGGGATGGCATTTAGCCCATAGCTAATACTAACGACGTTTCCAAATTTGAAATGTTTGACTCCAGCGACCTAATTTACCTTGATTAATTGGTAGTGATGCAATCTGGGTGAAATATCGTGCGGTTTCTCTTAGGTCTTGAACTCTGATTGAGATGATTAGATGAGGGCTATGAAAGGAGGCTTGACGAATCATAGTCCATCTGAAAATCATTCTAATCATAGTTCAGACATTTCACCCACATTGCATCACTACCAATTATTTTTACTTACCTACTTAGATTAACCAACAGCAAACTTGAGTTTGCACAGGAGAAATGACTATGACACCACCTAATATTGATTTTACTCGCCAAGAACTTTATCGTTTGCGGCTTAAACCTTTTGTTGAACGAAGAATGGCCAAAGCGGAATCGGTGTTTTTAGAAAAACACAACCCCTCGGAATGGATCGAATATGTCGTCAGTACTCTCATAGAACGACTCCCAATGGAAAAATTGTTGACCCTCAGTGATGAAGACCTCAAAGGTATGGTGGGGCGACTCATGTCACTGGAACTGGTGACGGGCATGTTGGACGATTTCACGCCGGAACAAACACGAATTTTCAACGAATGCTTGGTCAGGAGGTAGTACCATAATGAAACGCTACCTGTTGGATACCAACATTATCACTGCCATGGTCAAGCAATCATCGCCAGTTTGGAAGAAAGCGATGGCAGTAGTGATGGCTGGAGAGAAAATTTTTATTAGCACCATCTCCTACTATGAAACCAAACGAGGTCTATTAGCCACGCAAGCAACCACCAAATTGCAACGTTTTGACCAAATCCGTCAAGACTATGAAATGGTTGGCATAGATAACGAACCCGTGCTTGACACTGCTTCGGAAATCTATGCCGTTCTGAAGAAACGTGGTACTCTCTTG
Source organism: Thiotrichaceae bacterium (assembly GCA_011391085.1). Taxonomy (GTDB): domain Bacteria; phylum Pseudomonadota; class Gammaproteobacteria; order Beggiatoales; family Beggiatoaceae; genus JAABRD01. The sequence goes on from JAABRD010000013.1 coordinate 42,743, forward strand.
CCTGATGCCGACATTCTGATTGCGGCAATGGCCAAAACTTATGGCTTAACCTTGGTGACTAATGATAGTCATTTTGATAGAATTGAAGGGTTGCAGGTGGAAAATTGGGTGAGAGAGTCGACCAGTCCGGTTGAAAAGTAGCCAAACCTGACAGGTCTTCAAGACCTGTCAGGTTTTACTACTGCGATTCTACTACTTCCTTGTGCATCTTAATTTCTTGGGTAGTGATGCAATCTGGGTGATGGCCGAGGACTGCCAGTCCTTAAAGGACTGGCAGTCCTGACAGCACTTCATCACCCACGTTGCATCACTACCAAACTACCAATTTTTGATTTGATATGACAGCTTACCAATTATATGCTTAACCCATTAATTACCGCCCTTCACTCCCTTGACCTTGACCCCACTGCCGAAGAATTGGCGGAAGTGTTATGGCTGGCGTTACAGATGCGTCGGGCAAAGCCGTTAAAGCCACTTTCTCAAAGGTTGTGGTTGGCGTTACAGATTCGTATGGCAATGTTGTTAAAGCCATTTTTTCAAGGATTGAAGAATAGTCAGTCGTTGAAATCTCTTCCTATGTTTCGCAAAGAGACCGGCCGTCAGGAGGAAACTCAAATTGACACCGTTAAAACTGACGATAGTTTCTCCCTCTATCCAAGTTCTCCAGGAAAGAAGAACCGTAGCGGGCTACCGTTTAGAACGCCAGCGGCCCGGATGTTACCTCATGCCCTCAAATTAGCCCGTGCATTGCGTCCTTTGAAGCAATGGGTGACGTCTCGGACGATTTATCAAATCAATGAAGCCGCTACCATAGAACAGATTGCTGAAACGCAGATTTGGTTGCCGATATTGCAAGGGATTCCAGAACGTCGTTTTGACATGATGTTGGTGGTTGAAAACAGTGGTTCTATGGAGATTTGGCCGCCGGTGATTGCCGAATTTCAGAAGTTGTTAGAAAATCTGGGCGCGTTTCGGAAGGTGCAAACGTGGGAATTGCGAGTGGCGGAGGGTAAAGTTCAGCTGTATACCCAGACGCATACTACCACTCGTTCTCGTCATGGCAAAGAGTTACTGGACCCCACGCAACGACGGTTGATTTTAGTGGTCAGTGATGCTGTGTCGGCGGCCTGGTATAATGGTCAAATCACGGAATTGTTAGAGTATTGGGGACACCATCATCCCGTGGCGATTTTGCAGATGTTACCGCAACGATTATGGCGTGGTACGGGTTTCAGTGAAGGGTTGCGAGTGAATGTACGGGCAACGGTGGCCAATGTGGCCAATCGGCAATTAAGTGATGATAGCGCAGACGCTTGGTTGACGGATGATATTCCTAAAGGTATCAAAGTGCCTATTGTCACTTTGGAAGCCGAATCTTTGAATAATTGGGCTAAGTTAGTGATGGGGAAGGGGGATAATTGGGTACAAGGTGTGATATTTGAATCCAGTCGCCTCTCTTCAAAACAGGAAGTCACACCTTCCCCTGCTTCCTCTGGTTCGGGCGAAGTGACTGCCGCACAACGAGTTCAACGTTTTGTTGCGCTGGCCTCCCCGCTGGCCCAACAATTGGCAGGCTATTTAGCGGCGGCCCCGTTGACGTTGGAAGTGATGCGGTTGGTGCAACAGGTGATGTTGCGAGAATCGGGGCAAATTCATTTAGCGGAAGTGTTTTTGGGTGGGTTGTTGAAACGGGAGGAGGTGTCTTGGGTCAAGTATGATTTTCATGATGGGGTTCGAGAGATATTGTTGGATTCTAGGTTGGTGCCGGAAGGGATTGAGGTGTTGAAAGTGGTGTCGATGTTTATCGAACGACGGCTGGGGTGTGCTTTGGATTTTAAGGCGTGGTTAGAGAATCCGGCGGGGACTCAGGTGGTGTTGGAGGAGGGGAGTCGGCCATTTGCGAAGGTGGCTTGCAAAGTGTTGAAGAGGTTGGGAGGAGAATATGCAACGTTGGCGCAACAAGTGGAAGTGGAGTTGCATCAATTGCAACCTGCTATGGAAAAGCGTAAAAATCAAAAGCGTAAGGAACAATTGTTCACTTTTGAAACCGTCTTAGTGGACCGTCGTGGTCAAATAATTGAACGTCAACCCCGACAAGCCTATCAAATAGTGATAGACTTGGGTGAGGGAGTTAACTTGGAAATGGTCCATATCCCAGCTGGCACTTTTCTGATGGGTGCGGCACCGAATGAAGTTGGGGCAGATTCAGATGAATACCCACAGCATCCAGTTACCGTGAAATCTTTTTATATGGGCAAATATCCTGTGACGCAGGCGCAATGGCAGGCGGTGATGGGCGGCGACAATCCGTCATATTTTAAAGGCGAAAATCGCCCAGTGGAACAGGTCTCTTGGGAAGATGCTAAGGCATTCTGTGACCGCTTGTCACAACGTACAGCTCAAACTGTTCGCTTGCCTAGTGAAGCGGAATGGGAGTATGCGTGTCGGGCTGGTACCACGACTCCCTTTTATTTTGGTGAGACCATCACACCTGACCTGGTCAATTATGATGGTAATTATCCTTATGGCGGTGCTCCAGAGGGCAAATATCGTCAAGAGACGACTCCTGTGGGCAGTTTTCCTCCCAATGCGTTTGGCTTGTATGATATGCACGGCAATGTCTGGGAGTGGTGTGAAGATGTTTGGCATAAGAATTATGAGGGTGCGCCGAGTGATGGGAGTGTTTGGGAGACAGGAGGAGAGAATAGCTACCGCCTGCTGCGCGGCGGTTCGTGGGACACTCTTGCCGTTTGGTGCCGTGCCGCGTCTCGCTACAGGCTCACGCCAGGTTCCCGCTACAATACCGTTGGGTTGCGTGTCGTTCTGTGTGCTGTGTGGACTCTGTAACCCTTTTTGCTATAGACCTGTTGCCCTTTGCCCTTTTTCCTTTTGCCCTTTTGAAGGTTGGAAAGGTACTTATTTAGGGAGGGAGTGGGGTTTGAGCCGCCGCTTTGCGGTGGCCGGCGCTAAAATTTTAATACACGTATGTTTTATATGTTTATTAGAGTACACACCGTGAGGACAACGAATTTAGAAATAAACGAATGGGTCAAGAGGAATCAATTCGTTTATTTCTAAATTCGTTGTACTCATTTTAAATAGCACGATACCAAGCCCGTCTCAAGTCGTGGTATTTGCTAAATTGTTGTGATAGACTATTGCTTACTATAAAAAACCTTGTACATTTTAACTCGCCCCCTGGTTTAATCAGGAAACCATATTAATATGAAAAACACCGTCTATCTGGACACCACGATTCCCAGTTATCTGTTTGAAGAACGCGACGAATTGCAACCGTTTGTGCAGATTACGCAACGTTGGTGGGCCGAGGAACGTCAAGAGTTTGACGTGTATCTTTCCCAGGAAACGCTGGCCGAACTAAATCAAGGGAATTATCCTAATAAAGACAAAGTGTTAGCGTCGGTGGAGGGTATCGCAACTTTACCGTATAACAAACGTATCGATGAAATTGTTCAGGTGTATATAGACCACTACTTGATGCCCCGGAAGTTGCAAGGTGATGCCCGACATTTAGCGTATGCCTCGTTCTATCAAATGGATTTGTTGTTGACCTGGAACTGCAACCATTTAGCCAATGCGAATAAACTCAAACATATCCAAATCATCAATTCTCGTTTGGGGTTGCCCGTGCCTCAATTGGTCACCCCCTTACAATTATTTAAGGAGAACATTCCATGATAACTAACCCGATTCTAGCGGAAAAAGACCGCGTACAAATGGCTTTGGCAGAAGAGGCCGAGTATGATATTCATAAGTATTCCGAACTTATTCACCGCATTGTTCTGGACATGGAACAGCAATATGGCTTTAAAGTCAACTATGTGACCCGGCGCAATGGGGTGTTTGTACCGATGGAGTCACCAGATACTTTGGATGGACCGCGAATGGAGTTGGATTGATCTGAATCTAGGTAGTCCAGGTAGGGTGGGCAAGTACTTACTGATCCACCTTAAACTGTTGCCCGCCCTACATAACTGTGATAAACTATCTTTTCAAATTTCCACCTTTTCAAGACTAAACCACATGACTCATTTACTACAGTTAGAAGTCCCTAATCACCTTTATCAATCTCTCCATAAAATCGCTACTCACACCGACCAAACGACCGAAGCAGTGGCGGTAGAATGTTTGATGAATACACTGGCCCAACCAGACCCTTTGGAAGAATTTATTGGTGCTTTTCCCAATACCATTGCCGATTGGTCTGAGGAACATGATAAGTATCTTGGGTTGGCACTGATGGAAAATTTGCCGGTGACGAGAGAAACGAACTAAATGACAGACATTTTCATTGACACGTCGGGCTGGGCGGAGTTGGTTGACCCGAAATTACCTTATCATCCCCTAGCCGCCAAAATTTACTATCAGACTCGACAACGGAAAGCGAAAATTGTTACGACTAATTACGTGATTGCGGAAGTGGTGGCATTGTTAACCAGTCCTCTGCGTTTCCCTAGACCGCGAATTATCCAATTTGTTGAAGGTTTGAAAACTTCTCCACTGGTGAAAATTGTGTATATCGATGCCACGTTGGATGACCAGGCCTGGCAATTATTAACCCGCCGTGCAGATAAAAATTGGAGTCTAGTGGATTGTGCCAGTTTCGTGGTGATGCGTCACTATAACCTCACTGAAGCCTTGACGACAGACCATCACTTTGAACAAGCCGGTTTGATTCGGTTGTTGAAGTAGTTAATCAAGCCATTGAATATTGGCGTGAACATCGAAGAGGTAAATAATGATGGCCAGTCGTCCTTACCAAGCCAGTCGTTATCTGCAAGACCCACAAGACCAGGCAGCCTATCTGAATGAAGTCTTAACCCAGGGTGATAACCAAGCCTTATTGGTGGCCTTACAAAACTTGGCAGCAGTTGAACCACCTACGGATTGGCAGTGGGTGGCAACTGCTACCACTCAATTTACTAAGTTAAATCAATTTCTCCAAAATTTGGGATTGCGTTTGTCAGTGGAGGTGATGAAGCCCGGGTAGTCCGGGTAGGGTGGGCCAGTGTTTATTTGCCCACCTTCTAATTTAAATCGGCGAAGTGGGGGGCAATAATAAACCTGTTGCCCATCCTACCTAACTGGCGTGTGGGAATGAGAAAAAATGAATTTGCTTTTAATTAAATCCAACCAGAGGAAGTTACCATGATTTACAACGTCATTCTCAGCAAACAAGATAATCAATACTTGGCCAGAACCAAAGAATGGCCTGAAGTTTGGGTCACAGGTGCGACGCGAGAACAAGCTATTTCAGGAGTCCAAACCAAACTGATGGAATATCTGACCCAGGACCTGGAAGTTGTTCCGATTGAAGTCCCTATCCCGACTCACACGGCCAATCCTTGGCTAGAAAAATTCGGTTGGTTCAAAGATGACCCAACCTTTGCAGATTTACAGGCCGAAATAGCGGCTTATCGACGCACTTTGCCACAAGCCAACGCTTCAGAGGTTGACGCATGACCCTCTATGTGTTAGACAGTGACCATCTGAGTTTACATCAGCGTGGTTATGAACCGCTTAAACCTTATCTGTTAACCATACCTCCTGACCAAATAGGCATCACTATTATCAGTGTGGAAGAATTAATTCGAGGACGGTTAGCCCAAGTTCGTCGTGCGGTTCAGCCCGAAGAACGAGTGAAGGCTTATTATTGGTTGACCAGAACTTTTGAGTTTCTAAAAGGGTTCCAAGTGTTAACGTATGATGCCACCGCCGAAATTCATTTTCAATCGTTACTTTCTCAAAAGTTACGAATCGGTATGCAAGACTTAAAAATTGCGGCCACGGTCCTGAGTCAAAATGCTATCCTAGTGACCCGTAACCGTAAAGATTTTGAGAAGGTCCCTCAGTTGAAAATGGTAGATTGGGCCAGTGAGGAGTAGCGGGGCGAGGGCCCGCGTAGGTAACTAGGGTGATCTTGCTGGAGGAGATTCTCTCGTTCCTACGCGGTTGAGTCAGAATGAGAAACAATTTGAGAGGAAACCAGCTCGTATGACTACCGACAAACTACCACCGATTCACCCCGGCAAAATTTTACGAGAAGAATTTTTAGAACCATTAGACATTGCCCCCCTTCAACTCGCCCAAGATTTGAAGGTGTCGCCGTCGAAAATTACGCAACTGATTCAAGAAACACAACCACTTACCGCCGAGTTAGCCTTACGTCTGGGACGATACTTTGACATCTCCCCCATGTTTTGGCTGAACTTGCAAAGTCACTATGATTTGGATGTCACGGAAGATGCTTTAGCAAGTCGTCTGTGGCAAGAAGTGAGTCCTCGGCGGGCGGCTTAGTTCATGTAGGGGTTCCTCGTTCCCACGCGCCCGCGTGGGAATGCCGTGCGGACGCGCCAGCGTCCCGATCTGAAACCAGATGTCCAGGTCCTGAGTGAACACCGCCTAGCTTCGGCGGTAGTGATGTAATCTAGGTGATAGGCAAGGACTGGCAGTCCTGATACTTCTATCACCCACATTGCATCACTACCGCTTCGGCCACACGGAGGCGTAGTACACAAACCTTGAACCGCTTTCGAACGGGACGCTGGCGCGTCCACACGGCATTCCCACGCGGGCGCGTGGGAACGAGAAAAAAGCTGTTGCCCCCTACCTAACTTGTAGTCTTCGCCCATTCGTAGTAAAATATCTCACTATTTTGACTCAATTCCAGGAAGGTATCCATTTTATGTACACTGTTTATCAAGTACATCCAGAGGAACTCGATGACCGTTTCTTGCAAGCCCTCAAACTGCTGTTTCAGGGCAAACAGATTGAAATTGCGGTGCGGGAACTCGCCACGATTGAAACCGAAGATGAAACGACCTATCTGTTAAAATCGCCAGCGAATCGTGAACAATTATTGACCGCTATAGCAAATGTCGCCAAGGGTGAAAATCTTATTACCGTCGATTTGGATAACTGGCATGAATCAAGTCACCTTTGAAAAAACAGCTTTTCAACAATTTGTTGAGTGGGCAAGGCTAGATAAAAAAGTTCATCAAAAAATAGTTGATCTCATCTTGGAGATTCTACGCCAACCTTATGCGGGGCTTGGTAAACCAGAATGTCTGAAGCATGAATTACGCGGTTATTGGTCACGACGTATTAATGAGGAACATCGTCTTGTTTACAAGATAGAAGGGGGCCGGGTGATTATTGTGTCTTGTAAATATCATTATGAGAAATGACGAGGTTTCTAGTCGTTGAACGAAGAGGTAAATAATGATGGCCAGTCGTCCTTACCAAGTCAGTCGTTGAAAGGGTGGGCAACAACAAATCTGTTGTCCACCCCACATAACTGTCGTCCAAAACGTGTTTTGGACTCCAGGTTAGGTGTTGGAACGCGGCAAGTCCAGCAATGTTTCAATGCGTAACTCTTTATACCGGGATAACACTTGCATGACGATGCCGATTAAAACGACGCCTTCCACGGTTAGAATGACGCCCGTATAGGTAGGTAACAACGCGGCTATGGAGGTTACGCCTAAGTAAAAAGTGTAGGCAACGAATACTGCAAATGCCAATTTGGCCCCATATAAGGTTCTGGTATAGTTGAAGATAAGTAACCCCAGAATACCAAACGACAGGGCGAAGGCATAGTAGAGGTCCAAGTACATGATGAGGTAGGCAAATAGGGGATAAAAGAGGAAGTAAGCCACGCTGATGATTCCCATTTGGAGGAGGTTTAGAGGTTCTTTAACCAATCGTAACAGGGCGACGACGGAGATGAAAAACAGGAAAAAGAAGAAGGGCGCCCGCCATGCCATAATGGAAAGTTGTTGTTCTATATCCAATTTATCGGGGAGGATGACGCCAATGTTGAATTGGGTCAAGGTTCTGTCTAATTTCCATAGTAAAATCTTCCCGGTCAGATTCTCTTCAATCGGTTCCGTAGGTGGCATAGTGGATTCCGCATAGTCCAATTCTTTGGCACCGCGTACATCGATCTTCATTTGGAAGTGATTGACCTGCTTGTTGGATTCAAAGCCATATTCAAATTGATCCAGTCCTCGACCATTATAGGAGACCGTAATATCCAAGGTTTGGGCTGGTTCAAGAACGCCGGTCCACAAGGCCAAGTTGGGTTGATATTCGGTGTCTTCAATATCTTCTTGACCACCAACCAAGAGTTTGACATTTTGCAACATGCCTTCGCCTGGCGTGGTGGGATAGGGGAAAATGAAGGAGAGATAAATTTTCTCGTTCTCTGGGTTGCGGAGAGTATATTTACTCATGAACTGGGCATTGTAACCCGTGTAATAGACGAGACCTTTCTTTCGATAATCCAGATCGAGTATCACTGCAATGTCGGAAGCACTCACTTCCCCTTTGTTCAGACTAGGGACATCGGAACCGAAACGTTTGTAACGTATGGAGGGCATCGGTTGGGCAAGATTTCCTCCCCAAATTTGTTTGACGGAATCGAGTTGAGTATACAGGGCTTTCTGGGTCCTGGTGTGGAGACGGTCCGCTAATCCTAGCCAGCCCACTGACAGGGGTAGCAGAATCAACCAGACGTACTTGTTGAGTAAAAGGTGGTGGAGAATTTTTCGCATATTGATTTCTGTAAGTGAAAAGGAGTGGGGTCCAAACTTTGGTAGTGATGCAATGTGGGTTCTCTGTCTGAACTCTGATTAGAATGATTTTCAGATGGACTATGATTAGTCAAGCCTCCTTTCAGAGTCCTCATTTAATCATCTCAATCAAAGTTCAAGACCGACGAAAAATCTCTCGATATTTCACCCAGATTGCATCACTACCCAAACTTTAAGTTGAAGTCGCTACGGTAATTTTGCCCAAAGTTGCGCTTTGGACTCCTGGGTATCGTATAATACGTTTTGGGTAGTCAATTATCTAGTGCGTTAATAAAAAGTATCATAGTCTAGCATTGAAAACAAGACTTCTTTGTTGACGGATAAAGTGAATTGAGTTATTATATTATTTATCATTTCAATTATATAGTCATATTCTCTTAGAACTCTACGATTTTTTCTGGAACGCAATAAGAATTATTGCGCTATTTATCATTCATTATCCATATTCATTACCCATGATTATCCCCCAATATACCATCGCCCCCTCCAAGATACCCAATGCGGGTCAAGGCGTTTTTTTAGCGCAATTCGTTGAAATAGGTAGTATTATGGTTGCGCCGGATAACATAACCAAGATACTGTCTTTCGCAGCCCTTCAAAAATTTGAGGTGGATTCCATAGAGTATCGCAGTAATGTGCGGTGGTTCGAAGAATTTTACACCATCACCCCAGAATGGTCTGATGAATGTTACATCAATCATTCTTTTACGCCCACTGGTTTATGGCATTTGGGATTTGTATTTGCCATTGAAAACTTGCCCGCAGGTACGGAAGTGACGATAGACTATCGTCTGCTAATTTCAGAACATGAGGAATTGGATTTTAAAGATGCCCACACTGGCCAACCTGTGGTAGGTTTTCCTTGGAAAGACAGTATCAGCATGTCAACTGGCATTCTTTCTCGTCTCTTGCAATCAAAATATGATGCGGTAAACTAACAATCGCTAATAAAAAACGGTAGTGATGCAATGTGGGTGATATTCATAGAGTTTCCCTCACCCCCGGCCCCTCTCCCAGAGGGAGAGGGGCCGGGGGTGAGGGTAACCATATCACCCACATTGCATCACTACCTAAAAAACTAAGTTTCTTGAAGAAACTTAATTTATCACCTGACGCATTCTCTAGTGAAGAGTGCGTCAGCTGAATGAGTTTCCTTAACAGCGTCATTCCCATGCCATAAAATCTTCACTGCCTGGCAAAATGCCGACAGTTTGCTGTATTGAGGTCTCTAAAATCAGACGAATTTTTCGTATTTGTTAGAATAACGATAATGGGAACCCATTTTGCATTTCAAACGAGGATAATGAATAGGTTAACATGACCTTATTTGTGACCCTCATCATCGATTATTCATTATTCATTAAAAAATAAACTCTTATGCAACTTCCAGATAAATGGCGAATCTTGATTGTAGATGATGAAGAAGATGTTCATACTCTCACCCACTTTGCCTTAGACGACTATGTCTATCAAGGCAAAGGGTTAGAATTTATCAGTGCTAATTCGGCCCAAGAAGCCAAAATGATTCTTGAACAGCATCTTGATATTGCGGTTATCTTTCTGGATGTGGTGATGGAATCCAACGATGCGGGTTTGCAATTGGTGCGCTACATTCGTGACACTCTTCAGAATCATTTTGTCCGTATTATCCTGCGCACCGGTCAACCCGGTCACGCCCCCGAAAAGGAAGTCATTTTAAAATACGACATCAATGATTATAAGAATAAGACCGAATTGACTGACAAGAAATTGTTCACGGCCCTCACTGCCAGTCTGCGGGCTTATGCCGATTTGATGGAAATTGAATCTTACCGGCAACACTTGGAAGACAAGGTGGTAGAACGCACTTACCAGTTACAACAGAAAAACTGGGAACTTCTCACCGCTAATCAGGAACTGAACAAACTGAATCAGGAGAAAACGGAATTTTTAAGAATGGTGGCCCTGGATATAAGAAATCCACTCTCCTCCATTCAAGAACTGTCGGTTCTCATTCAACGTTCTTTTGATACCTTCCCCAAGGAAAAACTCATCAAATTAGTGCGTATCATTGAACTCAGTTCCCAACGTATGGTGGGACTGATTAAGAATTTACTCGATGTGAATGCCATTGAAACAGGAGATATAAACTTATCTCTAGGTCTCTTCGACTTTCGTCCCTCTTTGCAATTTCTAAGAGACGATTATGTGGAATTGGCCGGCGACAAGGGAATTAAATTGCAGTTTCAATTTCCCGCAGGAGAAGAGTACAAGCTACTGGTGAATAAAGGTGCCACGTTGCAAGTCTTGGACAACTTAATTTCCAATGCCATCAAATATTCTCTGCCAAGCAAAAATATTTATATTCGTGTCAATCAACGTGGCCACTTTATGCGTTGTGAAGTTCAAGACGAAGGCCCTGGTCTGAGTCAAGAGGACCAGGCCAGGTTATTTGGCAAATTCGCCCGCTTAACACCGCAACCCATAGGAGATGAACACACCACAGGTTTAGGATTGTTTATTGTCAAAAAGTTAGTGGAAGCCATGAATGGCAACCTTTGGTGTGAAAGCGAATTAGGCAAGGGGTCCACGTTTATTGTAGAATTTCCACTGGCAAATAACACCACTATCAGTCATTCGGATTGAATAAAATTCAGGCGTCTAAAGCGTAGCTTTGTGCCTGGCTACGCCTTGGACGTCTGGAAAGTGAAAACCACCGTGACTATGAATATACCGCTTACAATCATTATTTTACTCCTCATTACGTTGAGTTTGCTTCTAAATTATGTTAGGTTGCAGAAACAACAACTGCTTAAATACCAGCAGGAATTGGAACATATTACGCGATTAATAGAGACGACACATCTGGGGAAACCTGGGCAAGCCAACCTTTCTCCACAAGATCGACTGCAATTGATGGAAGCCATGTTGCAGGCGATTCCTAATCCTATTTTTTATAAAGACCGCTTTGGTTGCTATCAAGGTTGCAATAAAGCATTTGAACAAGCTATTGGCCGTTCTAAAGAGGAGGTGATCGGTAAGACGGTGTTTGAGTTACGGTCTCCAGAATATGCCAACATTCACCATGAAGAAGATTTAAAACTACTTAGTCACCCTGGCATCCGGGTCTATGAAACGGCGGGAGAATATGCCGATGGCAAAGATCACCATGTGATCATTCATAAAGCCACTTATACCAATACCGCAGACGAAGTGATCGGTATCGTAGGTATTCTCACCGACATTACGGAACGCAAACAATTGGAACAAACTCTTAAAAATAGCGAAGAACAATTTCGTTGCTTATTTGAATACTCTGACGACCCTTGTCTCCTTTTGGACGATGGCCTATTTGTCGCTTGCAATCGGGCCGCCATTAACATGCTACGTTACAGCAGTAAAGAACAACTATTACAAAAATCCCCCGTGGCTATTTCCCCAGAGTTTCAACCTGATGGGCGCCGTTCTAAGGAGAAAGCCATAGAACTGACAGAACAAGCTTTTCAAAAAGGTTCCTTGCGCTTTGAATGGGTCCATTGCCGGACCAATGGTGAAGAGTTTTATGCAGACGTATTACTCACGGTGATACCTATGCACAACAAGCCCATTTTATATACCGTTTGGAGAGACCTCACCGAACGTAAATACACCGAAACAATCTTACAACAACGCACCAAAAAATTACAACTCATTCATCGAATTAGTCAATTATTCAACTCGACCTTGGAATGGAAAAAAGTTCTGCAAACCGTCTTAGGCGAACTACAACATCTGTTAGAGATTACAGGCACCTCTTGTTGGTTAAAAAATTCCACCGGCGAATTAATTTGTCAACATGCCGAAGGTCCTGGCAGTGACAAAGTGATTGGTTTCTGTTTACCCAAAACACAAGGTATTGCCAGCTTTGTCGCCCGCACGGGTCAATCCTTAATTGTGTCAGATACCCTCGTGGATAAACGACACTTTAAAGAAATTGATAAACAAATCGGCATCTCCTTACGTTCCATTCTCAGTCTCCCTTTGTTGAACCAAGGTCTAGTGATTGGTGTTCTCAATTTAGTTGACACCCGTATTGGTCGCTTTACCCAGGAAGATTTGAACTTGTTAGAACCGATTGCGGCAGCCGCGGCCAATGCCATTGACAATGCCCGGTTATACACCCAAGTTCAACAAGAACTCCGCGATCGGCAACGGGCGGAGGAGACCCTAGCCAAACGCGAAGCTTATTTAGCCGCCTTGGTGGAAATACAACGGCGGTTACTGGCGTTTGGTAGCAGTCATCAGAAACCAGAAAGAATCGCATCGTTAACGCCTAATTCCGATAATTTTCCCTATTTGGACATTTTAGAACGATTAGGACCTGTGTCTCAAGCCAACCGAGTGTATATTTTAGCCACCCATCATAATTTCTTGGAACAGAATAATACTCATCACCAGTTATCAATGAGTCTCCGCGGCGAATGGTGGACACCAGAAACAGCGCCACAAGCATCCCACTCACTCTGGCGCATTGAAGAGTTACCGCGTTGGATCAAAAATCTGAAAAAGGGGGAAACCATTGCCGGGCAAGCCACCGATTTTCCGGAATCTGAACAACGTTGTTTAGACTCTTATGGGATACGTTCTATTCTCGTGTTACCTCTTCTCGTCAATGGCAATTTCTTTGGCCTGATTGGCTTTGAAAATGACATCAAAGCACATTGTTGGGAGTCTTCCGAAATCGCCCTACTACAAGTGGCGGCAGCCGCTATTTCCCTGGCTAAAGAACACCAACATGCCCACCTCAAATTACAACAAGCTAAAGCCACCGCCGAAGAAGCCCGGCAAGCTGCCGAAATGGCCAATCGAACCAAAAGTGCGTTCCTGGCCCAAATGAGTCATGAACTCCGCACCCCCTTGAATGGTATCTTAGGTTATACGCAACTGTTTGGACAAGATAACAATTTAACTCATTTGCAACAACAAGGCATTCACGTCATTCACCGGTGCGGTGAACACCTCCTCACCCTGATTAACGACATTTTAGATTTTTCCAAAATGGAAGCCGGCAAGTTAGAACTCAATCCCACGATAGTGTCACTGGCCGATTTTTGCCGGGATATTGTCGATCTCTTCAAACTGCGGGCCGAACAAAAAGGTCTCACCTTTGTTTATCAACCCTTGACGACGTTACCAACACGAATCGCAGTCGATGCCAAAAGGTTGCGGCAAATCTTGCTTAACCTCCTTAGTAATGCCGTCAAATTCACTTCCCAAGGACAAGTCACCTTAACCGTGCATTATCATCAAAGCGTGACCCGGTTTGCCATAGCAGACACCGGCGTGGGCATTGCAACCAATCAACTCGAAGCCATTTTTCTACCTTTTCACCAAGTAGGTGACAAAAACAGTCAAGCCGAAGGGACTGGATTAGGATTGTCCATCAGCAAAAATTTAGTCGAACTGATGAACGGACAATTACAAGTACATAGCCAACCGGGTCAAGGTAGCCTCTTCTGGTTTGAAATCGCCCTTCCAGAACTTAGCTACCCGCTGACGATTTCGTCACCCGTGGCGGACCGAACGGCGTCTGGTTTTAAAAACGTCAACCCCCAGGCAATCAAAATTTTGGTCGTCGACGACCTCCAAGAAAGTCGTGTTCTTTTAGTCAATTTCCTTGGTGGACGTGGCTTTCATGTAAGAGAAGCGGAAAATGGCGCCACCGCTTTGCAATTGGCCTTAAATGACTTACCAGACCTTATCATCACGGACTTGGCGATGCCAGTGATGGACGGTTTAGAATTAACTTGCCAACTCCGTAACACCGAAAAGTTAACTGGCGTCCCCATTTTTGCCTTTTCTGCCAATACCCTTGACTCTTCAAGACAGAACAGTTTAGATGCGGGATGTAATGAGTTTCTAGCGAAACCTATTGACCTGGACTTATTGTTTAACTTGTTACCGAAATATTTGCCGCTAAAATTCCAAACGGACGTGGACAAAACTTTTCCAAACTTGACTTCTTCACCAATGACGCTACCCTCTCAGAAACAAGTAGCTGGTCTCCTTCAAGCCGTGGCATTGGGAGATATTGATGAACTCATGAAACAAATCATTGAATTAGAACAACAAGATACTATATTATCATCGTTCCTGGCCCAGGTAAAACAACTGACCGAAAATTTTGAAATAGATAAATTGGAAATATTTTTAAAGCGAACGATAGAGAATAGGGAATGAAAAATAGTTGGTGTCCAAAATAGGTTTTGGACTCTGGTCCCTACCCCGACATTTATTCTCCACAGGACTTACGCAACTATTTTTGTCACTCGTTGAGTTGACACCCCCCCTAGCCCCCCCGCACGCGGGGGGAATGACTCCTTCCCCGTGTGTGGGTTGGGGGAATGACTCCCTCCCCGTGTGTGGGGTGGGGTGACTGACTCCCTCCCCGTGTGCGGGGAGGGTTGGGGTGGGGTGAGTGCATAAGTCCTACTCCATTATTCATTATTCATTATTCATTAACAAATTCATGAACATCCAAAACCGCATCAACATCTTCATGTTTATCATGTTAACCCTACTGGTCGTCCCCATTGTCACCGTAGGCTACCTCATTATCAATGAAGTCACCTACCGACTGAATGAAGAAGGATTAACCAGGGAACTGGATAACATCAACCTGAAAATTCGAGACGCCTATAAAGAGTTAGAATCGGCCGGCAAACTAGATGAACCTAACGAAGTGGTAACGGCCCAAAATCAGTTACTCGAAAAGTTGCGTAACTACCGATTTGGTAAGACGGGTTACTTGTACATCCTCGACTCCCAATCACGGGTCGTCTTACATAAAGACCATCCCAGAGGTTACCTGTTCAAAGCCATCTTTGCCGACGAAATGCTGTTGCAAAACAAGGGCACGACTCAATATGTTCATCAAGGCAAACCGCAATTTTGTGTCTATCTGACCTCTATTCAGTGGGACTGGCTACTGGCGTTAACCATCACGCAAGAAGAAATGTTGGGAGATCGACTCTCGTATGTCCAATTTGTTCTGATCTTCTGCGGATTCATCTTCTTTTGTGTCCTCCTCTTGTCTTCCATGCTAACTAAAAGCACTAGCAAGAAAATTGAAGTCACGTTGTCTTATTTGAAACAGTTTGAAAGTGGCAACCTGGATGTACATATTCCTATTGTCAGCCATGACGAAATCAGCACGATTCAAGCTGGCATCAACTCGATGATAGCCAATGTTTCGGCCACTAAACGTTCCATGTTGCATGAAATTGAACAACGCAAACGTATTGAGGAAGAATTACGTCATCAAGAAGAATTGTTGCGAAACGTCAATTTGGAATTGAACCAATTTAAAACCACCCTCGATATGACGCTTGACAGTGTCTTCATGTTTGATGCCCAAACATTCAAATTTTTCTATGTGAATCAAGGCGCCGTTCACCAATTAGGCTATTCTCAAAAAGCACTGTTACAGATGACGATTCAAGACCTCAATCCCCAATTCAGCCGAGAATTTCTCGCCCCCTTGATTTCCGGCACACAGCCGGCGTTGCGCATTGAAACGACCCATTTACATCAAGATCAAACCTTGGTGCAAGTGGAATCGTTTCTACAATATATTGTCCCATCTTCCAATCATGCCCTATTTGTGGAAATCGTGCGGGACATTACCGAACGTAAACAAGCGGAAACGAAATTGCAGCAAGCCAAGGAAACCGCGGAACAAGCACAACGGATTGCAGAATCTGCGAATCGGGCGAAAAGCACGTTTTTGGCGAATATGAGTCACGAGTTGCGCACTCCTCTCAACGGTATCCTTGGTTATACGCAAATTCTGAGACGTGATAAAAGCCTCTCGCCGAAACAATTGGAAGGGATTCAAATTATTCACCGCAGTGGAGAACACTTGTTGACGTTGATTAACGACGTGCTAGACTTATCTAAAATTGAAGCTGGTAAATTAGAACTGGTTCATTCCGATTTTCGCTTTCCTGACTTTCTGAAAAATATTGCTGACTTATTCAAAATGCAAGCGGATCAGAAGCATATTCAGTTCGTCTATGAAGTGATACCCACTCAAACGGGTGACAAACATGATGGCTTGCCCGTGGCGGTCCACGCCGATGAAAAGAGATTACGGCAAATTTTATTAAATCTGTTAAGCAATGCGGTCAAATTTACCAAAGCCGGTCAAGTCAGATTGACAGTTCGGTATCATCAAGGGAAATGTTACTTTGTCGTGGAAGACACCGGCACAGGCATTCCCAATGACCAATTAGAAGCGATTTTCTTACCGTTTCAACAAGCCAATACTCCAGGCACTCTCTATGTAGAAGGCACTGGATTAGGTCTGTCGATCAGTAAGAAACTGGTAGAATTGATGGGGGGGCAATTACACGTCAGTAGCACCCTGGGTAAAGGAAGCCGCTTTGGATTTGACATTGAATTACCTGCGGTCAAAGGTTTTTCCGACCACACTTCTCCGCTATCGCCAAGCATTATTGGTTATCGTTCCAAAACGGGTCCCGACCCTCACACGTTTAACGTTTTAGTGGTCGATGATAAATGGGAAAACCGGGTAATTTTAATCAGTCTCCTGAGTGAACTGGGTTTTCATGTCACCGAAGCCACTCAAGGTATGGAAGCCCTGGAAATGGCTAAGAAACAGGTGCCAGACTTGATTATCACAGATTTAGTCATGCCCATCATGGATGGTTTTGAACTCGCCCGGGCCATTCGTAACGCCGAAGGTAGCTTAAAAGAAGTCGTTATGTTTGCCGCTTCTGCCAGTGTTTTTGAGTACCACCAAAACGAGAGTTTAAAAGCCGGTTGCAACGAGTTTATTGCCAAACCCATTCGGACTGACATTTTGTTAAATTTGTTGCCCAAATATTTGCCGTTAGAATGGCTCCATGACACTGAATCGAAACCCTCTTCGGGCACGGGAACCACCGCAGGAGAAGACGCTTCGGCCCCTTTCGTAGCGCCAGCTATTGAACAGGCGAAAGCCCTGTTAGATTTGATTATGCGCGGAAATATCAAGAAAATTTTGGAAAAAACCGATCAATTGGAAGAACAAAATGCGCTGTTAAGACCTTTTGCAGAAGAGGTTAGGAAAATGGCGAAGCGGTTTGAAGTGGCGAAGTTGAAGGAGTTTGTGAAACAGTATGTTTGAAATGCCATTGTGGTTAAGGTAGGGTGGATTAAGCGTTAGCGTATCCACCATTACTGAAACTGGAATATATAGTAGTATTCCTTTTCTCTTGTACCCCCCCCAACCCCCCCGCACGCGGGGGGGAGTCATCCGCGCCGCGGGGGGAGTCACCCCCCCGTGTACGGGGGGCGGGGGGGGTACAAATGGATAGGAATATCACTATACTTGATCGCAATAAGAACTATTACGCTCGTACATGTCCTTTGGAGCGCAATAAGAATTATTGCGCACGGTAGCACAATCATTCTTATTGTGCTACGGTAGGAATAAAACAGAAATTGTACAAAGAAGAATATTACTCTCACTAGAAAATTTAATTTGTGAATAACTACCATGAATGTTTCTGCAACCCAATTTAGAATGAACTTTATTGAATACCTTGACACTGTTCAACAGTCTCCTGTCATTGTCGAAAAACACCATAAGCCAATAGCGGTGTTGATTTCTTATCAACTTTACGCTACCCTCAAGAAGAGTTGCACCCAAATGCGGGCCACCTCAAAAAGTGTTCAAACAGACTTAGCGGGTTATTTGGAAATGACTCTCATTCAACCTGTCGTCATCGAAACAAGACCGGGCGGACCTGTTGCGGTGATGATTTCTTATCAAGTCTATCAATCAGAACCTATTATCAATTAAATAACTGGACTAGAGGCTTTAGCCGGTGCGCGAGTTATTCATCAAAAGTTTGCTACATTTTTTGGCAGCCTTACCTCTGCCTGTCACTCATACCATTGCCACTTGGCTAGGTCAATGGATAGCCAGACGTCCTGCGTTTCGTATCACTTCCGTCACTCAAACCAATATCCGTTTATGTTTTCCACACCTGTCAGAGGAGGCACAAACCGAATTGGTGACGCACAGTTTGATAGAGACTTGTAAAACGTTTAGTGAACTGGGTACCTTATGGTTAAGACCTCCTCAACAAGTGTTGAAGTTAGTGCGACACGTCAGTGGTGAAGAGTCTTTACAACACGCCCTGCAACAAGGTCAGGGGGTGATACTTCTGACGCCTCATCTAGGCGCGTGGGAAATGGCAGGATTATATGTCTCTTCTCATTATCCTCTCACGGCCCTGTATCGGCCACTTAAATTAGCTGGGTTACATGACTTGATTTATACTGCCCGTCAACGGGCGGGAGGACGGTTTATGCCGACTGACCAAACTGGAGTACGGGCACTTTATCAAGCGTTACGACGGGGTGACGTAGTGGGAATTTTACCGGATCAAGTCCCTAGTCAAGTGGGAACTGGCGTTTTTGCCCCATTTTTTGGCATACCAGCTTACACGATTGTCTTAGTCTCTCGGTTTGCCCAAAAAACTGGGTCTCCCGTAATTTACACCTTTGCGGAACGATTGCCTAAAGGTCAAGGGTTTCATCTCTGCTTTTTACCGGCCCCAAAGGAGATTGCTTCGGAAAATCTGGCGGAGGCAGTGACAGCACTGAATCAAGGTATCGAACAATGTGTGCAAACTTGTCTAGCCCAATATCAGTGGAGTTATAAACGGTTCAAGGTGCGGCCGGCGGGGGAAGAGGAAGTTTATGAGTAATGGGTAGTGAGGCAACGAGGGTAGTTTTTGGTAGAGGAATTTCACTCAAGAACTAACCATATCCACTCTCATCTATCCCCCATTCTGCCCCCGATGCCGCAACGCATGATCCATTAAGACCAATGCCAACATCGCTTCTGCAATCGGAGTAGCGCGAATCCCAACACAAGGGTCATGGCGTCCTGTGGTTATCACTTCTACAGGTTGTCCATGTCTGTCAATGCTACGTCCTGGCAATCGTAAACTGGAGGTGGGTTTCAAGGCGATGCTGGCAATGAGGTCTTGACCTGTGGAAATGCCTCCTAAAATGCCGCCAGCATGATTGCTTAAAAAGCCTTCTGGCGTCATTTCGTCACGATGTTGCGTTCCCTTCTGTTCGACTACGGCAAAACCATCGCCGATTTCGACGGCTTTCACTGCGTTGATACTCATCAAGGCATGGGCAATCTCGGCATCGAGTCGGTCAAAAATCGGTTCTCCCCAACCGACAGGGACGTGTTGGGCGATGATGGTAACACGTGCCCCAATCGAATTTCCTTCTTTACGCAAAGCATCCAGATACTCTTCCAGTTCTGGTACTTTGGTGGCGTCTGGACAGAAAAAGGAATTTCGATTAATCTCCTCCCAATCAAACTGTTCTGGCGTGATGTGAATCGGTCCCAATTGGGCTAGATAACCCCGTATCTGCACCCCATATTTTTCTTTGAGATACTTTTTCGCAATTGCCCCCGCGGCCACTCGAATGGCCGTCTCTCGTGCCGAGGACCGGCCACCGCCACGATAGTCGCGGTGTCCATATTTTTTCTGATAAGTATAGTCAGCATGACCTGGGCGAAATTGGTCTTTGATTTTGTCATAATCTTTAGACCGTTGGTCGGTATTTTCTATCAACAATCCAATGGGGCAACCTGTGGTTTTTCCCTCAAATACGCCTGATAGAATGGTGACCTTATCTTCTTCACGACGTTGCGTGGTATGCCGAGAGGTGCCGGGTTTGCGACGGTCTAAGTCAACTTGTAAATCTTCGGCATTCAATTCCAAACCAGGTGGACAACCGTCGACAATTCCGCCAATGGCAGGGCCATGACTTTCTCCAAAGGTGGTTACGGTAAAATTTTTTCCAAAAGTGTTTCCGGACATGTTTTTTTATGATGTGTCATGTATAATGCAATGGATAACCTGAATGTACGGTGCAATTTTGAATTAAGGAGAGAGGTAGGTGAAATTTCTCTATCGATTCACTTAATTCATATCACTTACCATAATTATAATTGACGGCGGGCAAAAAAAACCCTGGATTCATCACTAGATTTTTCGCTAGGAGAGGAATTGCCCAGGGACTGCTACTCTGATAATGGTATCTCAGGTTGAAAAATGCAAGTAGAGTTCACTGAAAAAATCTTGAGTATCCTTTCAAATGAGAGATTATTTGGTTATCCTTTCATCACCGGCTGACATCTTTACTTCAACGTTCTTTAACTAATGGAAACGCCGTTTTTTCCCAAAACAAGGTTTATCAACAACTTTAGTTTATCAATACCCATGAAACTACATTCTCTTAAAATTGACAATTTCCGTGCCATTGACCACCTAGAATTAGACTTTACTGACAGCCTCTCTCGACCCCGACCAGTTACTTTAATTGTGGGGCCCAACGGGAGTGGCAAAACGTCAATTTTGGATGCCGTTTCGGTAGTGGTCCGGACTTTAGAAAATCCATATCAACCTCGTTTAAGAGAAGGTTTAGAATGGTCCGCCGCACAATTAGTTCGTGGTAGTGGTACCCAGACACAAATAGAATTTGAGTATTCCATAGAAGAAGAGGAGGCTAAAGCTATCAATGATATTTACCAAAAGTTGGGTTACACGATACCCTTTAAATTATCTGAAGGTGAACTGATTCCTTTACCACCTCTTAAAAATTCGGCAACAGTTACGTGGCAATATCCTCATTTTAACGAGGCCACTGAGAAACTTTACCATATTTCCACTTCTCCTCAAGATTCTGCACACGTATTGGGGGCCAGGGGAAAAGTTGCACAGGGTGTTAATAACAAAAATTCCGTTCCACAGAATCAATTTGAACAGGTGGGTGGGATATGTTATTTGGATCAACGACATTCACTGCGGTTGGCCAAAAGTTTTTCTAAAGAGAAAGAGGAAGATGATGTGTTATCCTGGTTGGATGTTTTCTATCGTAAACATCTCTATTGGAAAAATGAAAAGTATGGAGAATCTCGCTGGGGCAAAATTCAAAGATTATTTGATCAAATTTGTCACCCGGCACAGTTAATTGGATTAGAATCTGGGCCCGACATAGATACTTTAATTCTCAAAAGGGATGGTGTTGAATATGATCTCTTGCAAATGAGTTCGGGTGAACATCAGATTTTAAGAGTCTTGATAGCCCTGGCTATGGAAGGGGCGGTTAATTCCATCGTCTTGATTGATGAAGTGGAGTCGCATTTATATCCCGTTTGGCAAAGAAAACTGGTTCAAGCCTTACGAAAAGATGATTCTAATAACCAGTACATTTTTACGACCCATTCGCCTTATGTGATAGAATCGTTTTTTACCGATGAAATCATAGAGTTAGGCGACTTGACTTAGGAGGGTGTGGCGATGCAACAATCAAAGCAACAATCAGAAGCCCGACTTTATAAGGACCTGCTTTATATTTTAATAGAGGGGACACCTGAGAGTCCTGAAAAGGCTTTCTTTGTGCAAGCAATAAGCGAAATTTGGGAACGCCAACACTTAAATTTGCGACCTGAAATTGTCGAGGTAGGTGGTTCTTCAGAATTTAGGGCGTTTGCCAAAGTTGGTTATCGTCTCTCTCAAATTCATCAAACTGTACCAGTATTGGCAATATTCGACAGTGATTATAGAACCGACCTTGATAAGAAGCAAAAGGATAATTCCAGTTTGATTGAGAAGCGGTTGCCCAAAATTTTGTACTGGCCCAGACATGAGTGGGAAAACTATTTGCTAGAAGAAACGAAATGGTTAGCTGATTGGGTGAATCAAATCCCTTCCAAATCTCATAATGGTCGCTTTTATAAAACCTCTCCTACCGTGGTTGACTATCAACAATTGGATGACTTTTTGTTAAACTATTTTCGTCAATTGCTTCGGACAGAATATTGGGAATGTCTCAAGTTTAATTTGGTACGGCAAGTTGACAAATATCCTTCCGTGGTAAAACCCGGAGATTTTGACACCACCAAAAATATTAGTGAAATAAAGCAATGGTTTGAGAATCAGGCCAATCAATTAAAAGGGGAGGTGACATTCAAAGCAAAACTTCCTACTTTGTTTGATGACATTATGCAAGAATTGCCTTGGCAACATTGGTTAACGTCATCTAAACTGGTGGATTTACCATTGGCCAAACAACGTTTTCGTGGCAAAGAAGCATTTGAGGCACTTTGTGAATTTTTGAAAAAGGAATTTGGGATTCACAACCTTAAAAAAGATTCCTTAACCAAGGATCTCCTGAGACATTTGGCAGGCAAAGTTGATTCTGCTATCTTTCAGGATTTGCAGAATTTATTACTACTAGAATTACGGTAAGCCACAAAGTTTTGGGAACTTGCGTGGAACATTCCCGAAACAGTGACACCGTAATTTTAGATGAAATGATACCACCTACATTTTACATTTCATCTCTATCAACTTTCATTGAATCACAGGCAATCTATGTTCTTATGGCTAAAAGCCCTTCACATTATCTTCATGGTCACTTGGTTTGCGGGACTGTTTTACCTCCCCCGCTTATTTGTCTATCATGCCATGACCACCGACCCGATTAGCAATGAACGTTTCAAAGTCATGGAACGGAAATTGTATTATGGAATTACCACCCCCGGCGGTATTATTACCGTATTTTTTGGACTATGGTTGCTGTTCGCCTACTGGTGGCAACCCCTATTGGCGGCCCAAAGTGGTAGCCTTTGGTTACATGTTAAACTCACTTTAGTTACCATTTTAATTGGCTATCATATCTATTGTGGAAAAATTCTGTTAGACTTTAAACATGACCGTAATCATCACTCCCACGTCTTCTATCGCTGGTTCAACGAATTTCCAGTGTTGATTCTCATCGGAGTGGTTATTCTGGCTTATGTTAAACCGTTTTAATATTTTCGAGAGGATTATGGTCAAACCTGACAGGTCTTTGAGACCTGTCAGGTTTCATCATGATTTTTGCATCCCCCATTTTCAATTTTGGAGTCATAAATAAATGTTTCAAGGCAGTATCGTGGCGATTGTCACACCCATGTTTGAAGACGGTCGCGTCGATGAACCGTCATTACGTCGTCTCGTGGACCATCACATTCAACAACAAACCGACGCCATTGTGGCCGTCGGCACCACAGGCGAATCTGCAACCCTTAACCATGATGAACATTGCGAAGTGATTCGCATCGTCGTGGAACAAGCCGCCAAACGGGTCCCTGTCATTGGCGGCACGGGTTCTAATTCCACCGCTGAAGCCATTGACTACACCCGTTGCGCCCAACAGGCAGGGGCCGATGCGTGCTTATTAGTCACCCCTTACTATAATAAACCGACTCAAGAAGGCTTATATCGCCATTACCAAAAAATCGCCGAAACCGTTGCTATTCCACAGATTCTTTACAATGTGCCAGGGCGAACCGCGTGTGATATGTTACCTGCCACCGTCAAACGTCTGGCCCAAATCGATAACATTGTGGGTATCAAAGAAGCCGTAGGAGACCACCAACGGATTCGCGAATTGGTAGCCCTAGCCAGTGATAAATTCGCCATTTACAGTGGTGACGATGCCACCGCGATGGAACTGATACTCATGGGCGGCAAGGGGACCATTTCCGTCACCGCCAATGTTGCCCCCAAAGCAATGCACGAAATGTGTATGCTGGCACTCAAAGGAGATCGGGCCGGCGCAGAAGCTATCAATCAACGGCTGATGGGTCTTCATAAACAACTGTTCATTGAACCCAATCCGATTCCCGTCAAATGGGCCGTACATACCCAAGGCTTGATTCCCCATGGCATTCGCCTCCCGCTTCTCCCCTTGTCAAACTCTTGTCAAGAAGCTGTGCGACAAGCCATGCAACAAGCCCAAGTCATTTAAACCACAACACGGTAGGAAGGAAACATTATGTTCAACATTACACAAACCCTTAGCTTATGCCTGCTAATCAGCCTCCTGTCAGGATGTGGTACGATTGTGAGACAGATGGATTCCAGCTGGGATGATCATCGAACGGTCTATAACAAAAGCGAGTCCCTCCCTCCCATGGAAGTCCCCGCAGAATTGGCGACGGCCAAAGACAACGCTAAGAAGGAAACTACGGAAATATCTAAGAAGTAATCAGTGGATAGTGGATAGTGGATAGTGAAAAAAACAGGGGGGACTAGAGGCTTTAGCCGGTGACGTGCCCCGATTTCCGGCTGAAGCCTCCAGTCCCGCGTATAATTCTTAACTATCCACTATCCACTATCCACTATCCGCTATCCACTATCCACTATCCCCGCTATCCACTGAGAATATGTCCCTCTATCTGAAAACCCTTGAATGTTGCCTTTTTGTTACTTTGATAACTGCCGGTTGCAGTGTCGCTAAAAAAGTTGACGACACTTTACCTGATTACCGTGCTGACTACAAAAAAAGCACCGAGTTACCTTCCCTAGAACTGCCTCCTAACTTTTCTACCACCGCAATTGAAGACCAATTAGTTGTTCCAGAAGTCCCAGACTCCACTTCAACGAATACTCATGACCTCAATGTACCCCCAACGTTGCCAAATAAATCGCGTGTTCTACAACCTCCTGAAACAATTCAAATCAAACGCGATGGCAACACCCGGTGGCTAGTGATACAAAGCACACCTGACGACCTTTGGCCCAAAGTACGCAATTTTTGGCTAGACACGGGTTTAAAGCTAAAAATGGAAGAATCGAAAATTGGTGTGATGGAAACCGAATGGGCTGAAAATCGGGCCGACATCCCTCAAGATGGCATTCGCAAAGTCTTAGGCACCGTGTTCGATAACGTTTATTCAGCCTCCACCCGTGACAAATTTCGGGTCCGTTTAGAACGTGGTGAGGTCGATGGAACCACCGAACTTTATCTCACGCATAAAGGTGCCCAGGAAGTGACTCAAGGCGACCAATTCGTCTGGCAAAATCGCCCTTCAGACCCTGAATTGGAAGCAGAGATGTTACATCGTCTCATGGTCTTTTTAGGCGCCGATAAGAAGCAAGCTGACACTTTGTTAACCGCCCAGTCGACAACAACGCCCTCACCGGCCACCGATAAAGGTATTTCCACCCGTGCCAACTTGATTCTATCCGCCGCTGGACAAGTGAGTTTAGTGGTCAAAGAAAATTTTGCGAGTGCCTGGCAACGTACAGGATTGGCCTTAGACCGCGTCGGTTTCACGATCGAAGACCAAGACCAGAAACGCGGCGTATACTTTATTCGCTATCTGGATTC
Organism: Thiotrichaceae bacterium; assembly: GCA_011391085.1. GTDB lineage: Bacteria > Pseudomonadota > Gammaproteobacteria > Beggiatoales > Beggiatoaceae > JAABRD01. Next base: position 68,581 of record JAABRD010000013.1, read on the forward strand.
CGAAACCAATTCCCAGAAACCGGGGTTTTTTGGAAAACTGTTTGGCAAAGGTGGTGAGATTGAACCCAATCAAGAATATCTTATCAGTCTCACCGACGAAAACCAAGCTACCCGGATTTCCATCTTAAATAAAACTGGTCAGGCCGCTGCCAATAAAGTGGCCGAGAAGATTTTGACGTTGTTGGAAGAACAGTTGAAATAAGGGCTTGTGCCGAACCTAGACCTGACAGGTACTTTGCGACCTGTCAGGTCTGAAAATTGGTGACCCACACAATGGAGAAACGCGAATATATAAGTGTTGTATACCCATTTCCATTCACTCACTTTTGGGGATAGGTTCATGTCTAAACTCATTGAACTTCAACAGGAACTTCAACAACTTGCCGACCCACAGCAAAAAAACATTCTCCAACGCTTTTTTAAAACAGGTCAAGGGGAATATGGCGAAGGAGATATTTTCTTAGGTATCAAAGTTCCCGTGCAACGTAAAGTGGCCAAGAGATATTCTGAATTGTCACTGGCAGAAATACAAGCGTTGCTACGAACTCCTTTCCATGAATATCGCCTGACAGCCTTGCTATTGCTGATTCATCAGTATAACAAAGCAGAGACACAGACAGTCAAACAGCAGACCGTTGAATTTTATCTCGCCAACACTTCCTCTATCAACAATTGGGACTTGGTGGACCTTTCCGCCCCTGCCATTTTGGGTGCATACTTGCTAGAAAAACCTAAGTCAAGGCAAACCCTTTATACCTTGGCACAATCAAAAAATCTCTGGGAGAAAAGAATTGCCATGGTTGCCACCTTGACGTTTATTCGGCATCAGGAATTTGACGATACCCTGAAATTAGCCCAAATCCTCCTCCATGACGACCATGATTTAATTCATAAAGCGGTTGGTTGGATGTTACGAGAAGTCGGGAAAAGAAATCAATTGCTTCTGGAAAATTTCTTGAATCCACATTCTACCCAAATGCCCCGGACTATGTTGAGATATGCCATTGAGAAGTTGGAAGAAGACAAGAGGCAGTTTTATTTGTGTCATTTGAAAAAACGGTAGAGATGCCATCTGAAACTGGATGATCGATGGTTTGTTATTCTATCCGGAAGTTAGCGATATTCAATTCTCCCATCTCCAAGTGTTCTAACGGGTTCTCCACACTCGCCGGCATTCGTAGCAAGTACAACGTGTAGTCCCCCCGCGGTAAATTGTCTATCGCGAGTTGGTCAATCACCCGGTTCCCATCCCCCATCCAAGGAGATAAAGAAGACAGACTGGCCAAATCCAATGGCATGAGTTGGTCAGCAGTATAAACCGCTTCCGTTAGCAGATAAAACGTTTGGTCAGGGGACAGCATCCCAACATAGTAAAAAGCGCAGAGTCCTTCTGCTAACGGGTACAGGTCAAACTCTACCGATAACTTGTCGCCTTGGTGATACACTGCTTGAGAAGATTTTAAGGTGTCGCCATTACGGAATGCTAATTGTTCGGGTGAGGGTGGCGAAACCGGTTGACCTTCAGGAAAGAGGGCGAAGTCTCTCGACAGCGGAACAAGGTTAACCCCAGGAATTTGGCAAGTGAGAGTCTGGTAGCCGGCAGCTTGTATCGTCACCATAGGTAGCCCTGAGAGTATTTCTACGTAAAATCGTCCTTGATCATCACTGAGGGCAGTTTTGGGAGATGAATTGGTGAACAGTGTGGCATTGGGAATCGGTTGCGCAGAGGTGGCAGCTGTAACCATCCCTCTTAACATTCCAGCCATTGGTGCCGTCGCTGTAGCAACTTGTACTTCATATTGCATGTCGATTCGGCAACTCTCTGAAGGGGAAGCAATGTCACTGATTTTCAGATAGTAGAAGCCTTTGGCAGTGGGACTCCAGGAGATTAATTCGGAACTCCCTTTAGGCCCATCATCGACTGATTTCAGCAGAGTGGTACCTTCCGTATTGTACAGTTCCAGTTTGACATCAATCGCTTCACCTACCACCGGGACTTTCAGTTCATATTTAAATCCGGGTTGCGCATAGAACTTAAACCAGTCCATATCGTCAAGACGGTGTAACGTATATTGACGGCGGGTGGTCTCTCCCACTTGAAGAGGAGTCGCGTGGTCAAACGTGTCGTTGGGTTCATACAGGTCTGCAAACGCAAAGGTCGGTGAGGAACACAAGGTGGTTGATAGAAGGGTGGTGATACTGCAAAATGATAAAGTTAAACGAGTCATATTTGTTTACCTCATGGTTGTAAAAATGGGTAGTGATGCAATGTGGGTGAAATATCGTGCGGTTTCTCTTCGTCTTGAACTTTGATTGAGATGATTAAATGAGGGCTATGAAAGGAGGCTATGATTAATCAGAGTCCATCTGAAAATCATTCTAATCAAAGTTCAGACAGAGAACCCACATTGCACCACCACCTAAAAATGTTAGATGGTATAGTAATATTCCTCTAAACCTGTACAATTTCCTCTGGAGCGCAATAAGAATTTAAGAATTATTGCGCCATGCGCCCGCGTAGCGACGGCGCAATAATTCTTATTGTGCTCCAGAGAATATGCAATAATTCTTATTGCGTTCCAGAGAATATGTACAAATTTATACGAATATCACCATAAGGTAGGGTGCGTCTCACGCACTTTTTAGAAGACTGCACCACGCTTAATCGGTGCGTGGGACGCACCCTACTTAATAGAAATCTTGAAATGCCCTAGATAACCCAATTCGTTTCCCCAACCTAATGGGGCCAAAACAGGAGTGAAACGAAAAAGGTTGACGAGTTAACGTCATCCCCGTCGTGAGAGACCCGTTGTCGGTTTCAAGGGATACCGTTCCAGGTTCACCACCGCCTGCAAAAATCTCTTCTCCGATTTGCGCCCCGCGTTGCGTTGCTAAATTAAGTTGTCGGCGCACTTCGCTGGTAAAGCTGTTGTCGTCCTCACTGGCACTAGAAATGTGCGCGGTATTCCCCATCGCCAGGCGAGGTGCCCGGATTAATATTCCGCCGCCGGCACCACGTCCTTCGGTGCCACTGGCAATCACGGCGTTATCGAGTAGAGAAACAGTTTGATGAATGTTGAGACCTACTTTGCCACCTTTTCCAGAACTAAACGTGGTTGCGGCAATGGCACTCCGTCCTGTTAAGTTCAAATCATCGGCATCAATATGTATAGCACCGCCGTTACCAGCCGTGAACGTGCCGCTGAAAATCAGGGCAGTGTCTCGCATGGTAAGGGCATGGGTTCGAATCTGGATTTGGCCACCGGGTCCTGAATGGTTATCAAGAGGCAAACTTCCCGCATTGATGGTTGCATCGTCTGCCATTTGGAGGTCCTCGGTGGTGATGGATATTTCTCCTCCCTGGGCTTGGGTACCACGAGTAATGGCACTGATTCTGGCCCCCAACCTATCAGGTGTATCATTATGCCTTCCCCATAATTGCAGGGAATGGGCAACAATATCAATGTGACCTCCAGCACAGTTAGCCGCCATTGTGTTGCTACTAATTTGACTCAAGTCGGTCATCAGCAAATTGTCAGTGGCGGTAATTTTGACGGTCCCTGCGGCATCTCCTTGAGATTTGGCATCAGTGTCAATCGTCGCTTTATCCTTCATGGTAATATTGTTGGCTTGTATTTTCACCTCACCGGCATTTAAGATAGCCAATTTTTCCATGGTGAGATGGCCACCGATAAGCCCCAAGGTTTGAGATTTGGGAACTGACAATCGGCTACCTTGCACGGTAATCGGTGCAGCCGTCGCTGACAGAAAACCGAAGGCAGAAGGTGGGGCGACTGTTAGAATACTCTGTTCTGGATGAGTCGCTTGAAAACGTCCATCCTCCCCAAGTGTTACATAATCTGCCGTACTGGCATAGAAAGACCCAGTGAGGTCTAACTTCGCCTGTTCACCAAATAAAATACCTGCTGGGTTGAGGAGATAAAAATTAGCTCCTTGAATGGTAGAACGTAGGGTGCCGTCAATATAAGATTCTTGTCCACCAGTTACGCGGGTAATGATATTATTGATACTAGGAGGACCTGAAAAAATAGCTGTTTCACCTGAACGAATATCGAATTGGCGAAAGCTATGAAACAAATTGTTGCCGTGTTGTTGACCAACTGCGGACGTTATCTCAAACTTAGGGCCCGTTAACGGGACTTGGCTACCTAATGTGCCATCTGGGATGATGTCGGCATTGACGTTGATAGAAAAGATAATCAAGGTTGGCCAAATGGATTGTTGGAGTGAGGGTGACATGGTTAAGGTCCTTATCCTTTGGAGCGCAATAAGAATTATTGCGCCGTCGCTGCGCGGGCGCACGACGCAATAATTCTTATTGCGCTCCAGAGGAAATCATACAAGTTTGTAGGAATACTACTATATTGTCTGAATCAGAGTGGTAGGGTGCATCCTACGCACCTCTTGGCACGGTGCGACTTTCTGAATGGTGCGTGGGACGCACTCTACATTGCCTAATTTTGACTCGCCTCCGCCGTGCAATCACCCGTAACCGTCGCATTAAAGCGAATGTGTTTGCTTTGCAAGAGTTGGTTAACTGTTGCCAGGTTAGCATCTGGATAAGGTGACGCATCCGTGGTAAACCAGATGCTCCCGCCAGCTTTAACATGCGGAATCGTAGCGAGTAATGCCTCTACTGACGCTTCTGGACAAGTGCCACCACCTGACGCTTTTAGCGATTCGATGGCTTGGAGTAAGACGTTCAGGTCTTTAGTGAAGGCTTTCACCGTCACCTCGTCTTTAAAGACGACCAAGGTCATCAGTGGCGCCGACTGGCCTAATAAGGATGAGAATGGTGAGTTCTTGGGGTCCAGTTGGCCAATCAAGGTCTTCAGGGTCGCAATAGTCCCATTAATTTCTCCTTGCATACTGCCTGTCACGTCAATGACCAGCGCAATGTCCACTTGAATTTCGGGTGGGACCCGGATATTGGTACGCACGCGGGCGGAATGGGCTGGATAGTTACTAGCCGTCACTTTCGGTTCTTGAGTCAACACTAACAAGCCTGCATCGGTCAGTAGCAAATCCATATTGACCGTCGCCTGATGAACGTCCTCGGCATTGACGAGGCTTAAATCGTTGAGGTTGCAAGTAAGAAGAGGCAACTGGCTGGTATCACACGCGCCAAAGTCGGTGGTCACGGTTTGCAATTCTACCCCTTTAGGCAACGTCGTAACCAGTTGCACCCCCGTAGCCGTAGGTTCCGGTGCGTTCTCATTTAAGTCAACGGTTAGCACACAATGCAACGTTTTCTGCATATCGACTGGGTTAGGACCGCATTGCGGGGTCACGGATAAATAAGGGTTGACCTCTTTGGTGGTCACGGCAATATCAGAAGGATACTCATTAGCGATGACCGTGGCAGTATTCACCAGGGTCTCTGCTTGAGTATTATTCACCACCAGTTTAACGGTAGCACTCGCCCCTGTGGTTAGGTCTGGGAGAGTACAACTTAATTTGTCGGTCTCACACAGCCCATCTTCTAAGGTTTCCAGCGAAACCAACGTAGTGTTGACTGGCAAGACTTCGCTGAGGACAATACCAGTAGCCTGGTCAGTACCCGTATTGGTCACCGTCATGGTGTAAGTTACGTCGTCACCTGGTTGGATCACATCAATGGGTTCGGCCACTACTTGTAGTTGCAGTAACGAACTGAGTACCACTTTTTTGGCTTCTGGACACACTTGGTTGTTACTTATCACACACTTTTTCGCTTCGGTAACGTAGCCCCCTTGGGAGAGAGTAACTGGATATTCGCCCGCGGGCAAATTCGCAATTTCCCAATGGCCCGTCGCATCGGTGGTAGTGGTTTGGTCACCCAGTTCGACGGTGACACCAGCAAGCGGTTGACCTAGTTTATCTTTGACCACACCCATAGCAGTGTAGCTTAGTTGGCTAGTGGTGTTGCTAAAAGAGAAACTCAAGTCATTGTATCCAAAAGGACCGTTATAAAGGTCTTCAAAGCTGACCAGTGTCTCCTTTGGTTGCCAATTTTCCTGCACTCGCGCATGAGGCTGGTTATCTGGATTTCTGCCGGCATAGCCCGTGAAAAAATCTTTCCCGGTATTATTCACATGGAGACGAAATACCAACTCCGTTCCTGGTGTAAACGAACCAAGATTGATATGACTACCAACGGGTGAGTTGTGGTTGTTGAATAAGAAAATTGGCCCCTTAGGAGAAATGAAATAGAGGTCATTACTATAACCAGCCGAATTACCCTGGTAGGTAGCAATCACCTCCCCTCGCTTGGCCACAAACACGGAGAGTCCTTCCCCCGAATTAGCGATGGGATGACCAGCCCAGCCACTGACCGGCCAAACACCCCCTACTGCACACAAACTTAACAAACCAACTGGGAGCCAATTGGCCTTACGTTCTCGCTGGCCTACCGGTTGAGGTTGCCCCTGACTTCTCATTTCAGAAGCACGAAAGTGATTTTTAACTAACATTGTGGTTCTCCTTATTAATTATATACAGCTATGATGGTTATATAACAAAAGTGGTTAATCAGGTACGCATACCTCACTGCCATTAGGCCAAGCTAAAATTACGGCGTTGGAGTCCAAACCTTCAGATTTGGCAACGTCGTCTGACCTTGACCAATCTCGTCCAAATCTAAAGGTTTGGACTCCAACGCGCCTTAACTTAACGGCAGTGACGCATACCCTACCGTCTGAATCTATCAGGTGGTGCCTGATATGATATTATAGACACTATGCTGGATTAGTTTGTTAGGGTGTTGGATAAAAATAATTAGCAATTTTTTATAACTTTATGATTATAAAAATGATTTAAAATAAGATCGTGTTGTACAGGTAATATTTATGGCTGTTGGAGTACATGCTGTTGGAGTACGGAATTTATTCCGTTTCAGAGTGTAGGGTGGGCAACAGGTTTATCGTTGCCCACCAGCCTCTGGTTGAGGAAGGTGGGCAAACCAAAGGACGTTTGCTCACACCCTACACGATTGATTGCGCACCAAATGGAATCGTACAAAATTACAGTTGGGGAAGGTGGATAAACCAAAGGACGTTTGCCAACCCTACACGATTGATTGCGCACCAAATGGAATCGTACAAAATTATAGGAATATGACTATAAATCTTGCGCCGATTTTAAATCTATAGTAATATTTCGGTATAGTAATATTTGGGTAATGTTATAGGAGTAATATTGCTGCACTTTGGACTCCTGAATTGGAGACGGTTTGATATTATTATCTCTACAACACCACCAATATTTCTACTCATTTATATCTCAATCGTAGTATATGCCCAGGAGAAACCCATGACAACTGCTATCCAATTAGAAGACTTGCTATTAGCGGCCAAGCAAGGTAATGTCCAAGCCCAAAATCAACTCGGTTTATTTTATTTAACCGGCGAAAGTTTGTTACAAAACATAGACCGCGCCTGGTACTGGTTCAATGAAGCTGCCAAACGTGGTTTGGAAGAGGCCCGCTTGAACCTGGGCAAAATGTACCGTGATGGATTGGTTAAAGATTTTACAGACGACATGTCACAAGCCACCACGGAAATCGCCAAAGCCCTGTATGAATGCCGGCGGGCTGCTTTAAGAGAAGGGATGCCTCTATTTAGCAACGATGATGAAATCAACGAGAAAGTTCGACGTATCCGTAGTGGAGAGGACTAATTCCCGATGACGACCAAACTTATCCGAACGTACCTAGACACCAGCGTGATTATTAAAGCCTTCCAAAAAGGTTTGAAAGTCAAGAACCCAGCTTTAGACATCATGAACTGCCCGCGTCGAGAATTTGTCGTCAGCGATGTTTTGAAGATAGAATTACTTCCCAAACCGCGCTTTCACAAACAGGCTGAGGAATTGGATTTTTATGAACGATTTTTCCGACAAGCAGTTCTGCAAGTTGAAACCACTCCAGCCCTCATGGCCCGGGCTATCGACCTGGCAAGTCAATTCAACGTGGCTTCCTGTGACGCGCTTCATCTCAGTATGGCTATTGAAGCCAACGTAGATGAATTTATTACTACCGAAAAACCCCAAAAGCCGTTCTTTCAGGTGACCGGGTTGAACTTTCGGATGACCTCTATTTATGAACCTCAAGAACGGACAGACGTTATCGTCGTATCTCAATAAGTGTAGAGTGTAGTTGGAGAAGGTGGGCAAACCAAAGGACGTTTGCCCACCCTACACGGCTGTTGGAGTACGGAATTTATTCCGTTCCATGCGGAATAAATTCCGTACTCCAAAACCGCTTATTCCACCACCAACCCCGTTTCCCTCACCACTAAGTTCGGCCCCAGTGGCAACGTTAACCCTCTTCCCTTCGACACTCGAACCAAATACAATCGATACTCCCCTTTGGGAAGCGTCTCCTCTACCTTCCAATCAATCACGGTTTCTCCCGTTCCAGACCACACTGGCACTGCTTCTGTTGCCTTGTCAAGCCGCACAAACGGTACAAATTGATTGAGTCCCGGCATCGCATAGGAACTGCCATCGGGTAATCTTATCACCAAATATTGTTCCTCCGTGTCAGACAAGGGCGAGGGCAATTTCACTTGGACCGTCTCCCCAGTGTGATATTTTGCTTGCGAAGAGATTAACGGCAAACGTCGTTGTACCCAGGTCATTTTCGGGAATGATTTACGGCCTTCGGTATCCACGGCAGAGATGATTATCAGATAATCTCCTTCACTTTGAAACCCCGCATAACTGCCTTCATATTCACCCTTGTCATTGGGTTGCAACCCAATAGTGGTGGGGGCTTCTTGACAGTCACAAGGGGGGTTAATCTCTGCCGTGACTTGTTGCACTTTACCCAGAGTATGAACCTCTTTTACCCAAAAGCTGGCGGTACTCGTCTCACCCCGTAACACTTGGGTCGGTGAAATGTCACCCAACAGGGGGTCAGCGGCAGCGGTGACAATGCTGAGGCCCAGGCGAACTTTGGTAGCCACATTCTGGTCATCTTTTTCATCCCGAACCCCATTCCCATTAGCGTCATAATGAGGTTCCTGGTGGGTCACTTCCATCATGGTTTGTTTGGCCGTATTAAAGACTTTTAGGAGATTCGTTTCACCTTTGCGTACTGCCCGCCAAAAGGCTTCGGCGAAGAGGGGTTGCCATCCTTCAGGATTGGGGCAACCGTCTTCTCTGAGACTCGTGCTACTCATCACGATACGGTTTTTCTGCGCAGGTGGTGTTGAAACAGACCAGATTTGGTCGGATAACGTACCTTGGTAAATCACTACCACCGTGCCTGGTAGAGTGGCTTGCAAAGTGTCTAACCACTCGTCTAGTTGTTCAAACGTCAGGGCTTCGGTGGCATTGAGTTGTATTGCTTCGTGCGCCTCTACTCCTTCCAGATAGATTATCAAATCTTGAGTCGGATTGGTTTGTGCCCAGGTGAGAAGCGCAAATTTGATATTGTCCACGGTGGTTGGAACATCCATCCCAGGATTGGATAAGTTGCTAAGATAATAAATGTCCTCATCGGTGTAACCTTGATATTTTAGAACCTTGTAAGCATCTTGGACCCGATGGGCCCCAGCAGACAATTCACCACTGATTAGAAGGACGCGGTGTCTTAGCGGGTTTTGTACCTGTACGGTGGTCCGTTGAGGCGAAGACGTGTTTCCCATCGAATCACGGGCATAGATGGCCAGCAAATGGGTCCCTTCCTGGTCAAATTTTGAATCACTGCCTTCCCAATGAGTCTTTGTTTCATCCACTGGCATTAATTCAAACGATGGTAAAGTTGTAATCGTATTGGGGGTGTCTGTTCGTGTGAGGTCTGTTGGAGAACGCACCTGACCCCAGACTCTCGTTACTTCATTCACACCCTTGACTTCTGCCGTAATCGTAGCAGTCGTAGCAGGTTGACGAAGGACTTGAGGTGGCACTTCAGTAATCTTGGGCGCCTGATTATCGGTGAACGTACCATTACCAATGAATATTTTTTGGCGAGTGACCGCCTCCACGTCGGTGGCTTCATTACCTTCGGCATTGCCATTGGTATCCAACAGTGGCGTTTGAGTTTGCAACGCAGTCCAGTTACCCAAATAGTTCACTTTGTCACTGGTGTCGATAAATGCTTTGCCAATATCCACGCCTTTGAGAATCTCATCCCAAAATAAGAAGGAGAAAGATAAGTTTCCATTGTCGTTAAAATACGCTTTTTGGTCCGCGGTGGCACTGGTTATCACCAGACGATTTTGGCCCGCGGGTGGAACAAAATGGGGCAGAAAACTGCCTGATTGACAGGCATCATAGATAATCTTGACCTTCCCGTTTTTCCCTTGTTGCCAGGTATTCAACCAGTCACTCAATTCTTTAGGGGTCAGGGTTTCCATCGCACTGAAGGAGAAAGTTTCGCGACCACCGTGGTCAGTTAAATATAGGGTGAGGTTATCAGTGTCATTGGCCCATTGGGTAATCGCTTGCTGTTGTAAATTCGCCTTGGTCGAGGTAGCGTCCACATCATCAAACTCGCCGTTGTCGTCAAGGTCAAGGTCGGTTTTCGCATTTAGGTAATAAATGGTATCTTTCGTAAAACCTTGATAAAGCAACGCCTGGTAAGCAAAGTTGGAGACCATTTGCGTGGCATTCCATAAGGAATCACCTTCACCCAGACCACCCGCCACAATAATGGCTTTGCCAACGTCATACAGCGTTTTGTTGAAAATTTGGAGGCGGTTAAAAAATAAGTCTATAAAATAAACTTGGTCGCCGTTAGGAGTAACCGCTAACGCCCCCTGACTCCCCAATTGACCAGGATTCGTGCCAAATTCTCCCCATTGGGTCACAAACTCACCCTCCGTCGTAAATTTCTGAATGCGATAATTGCCGCCATCATAGACGTAAATGTTACCCACTTCATCGGTGGCTAACGTGGTAGGAAATTGCAATTGACCCTCGTCACGACCTTGGGTCCCCCATTGTTTTATAAACTTGCCGGTTGTCGTGAACTTTTTGATATTATGCTGGTCCACATCGGTGATATAAACATTATCGTGGTTATCCACTTTAATGGTCAAGGGAAGACCAAACTCACCTTCTTTTCCCCAAGTGGTGAGAAACTTGCCCTTAGAAGAGAATTTATGAATCACCTTTTGGACACTGTCCACCACATAAACATTATTGCGTTGGTCAGTGGCGATTCGGGTGGGCAGATAAAAACTGCCAGGGTCGTTACTGCAAGCCAATGCTTCCGCTTGTTGAATCATGGTCTGAGAACAACTTGATTCTCCTTCTGGGGGAACAAGCCAAGTACAATAAAATTGGACCAACCCAGGAATATCGCAACTTAAATCACCCCATTGGGTAATAAAGTCGCCACTCGCTGTGAATTTTTGAATGCGTATGGTGCCGGCGTCCAAGACATAAACATTATCTTCTTGGTCAATAGCGAGACTGAGGGGCGCCAAAAATTCTCCTGGCCCATCACCTAACTTACCCCATGACGTCACCCACCGACCGGTACTATCCAATTTGACAATGCGCTGGTTAAGCATATCAGTGATGTACAGATTACCGTCACGGTCTCGGACCATATCCATAGGAAAGTGCAATTGCCCAGGCCCATTCCCAAAGTTGGCCCATTGACTGAGTAAACGACCGTCGGGCGTATATTTCCGAATCGAGTCATTGGGGTAGTTGAAACCGACATAAACATTATTTTGGGCATCCACTGCAATACTGGACGGTGAGAAATTGAGTGTCTTGAATAGCCACTGCCAATCTATCCTGAAAAAGAAATAGTTCATGTAATCTGGTATCTGGAGTCCTCCCAGTTTAACAAACTGCTGAAACACAAAGATTGGAGAATGGGTTAGTTTCTCCAAACCAGGGGGTGGCGGTTCAACCCAACGTGCCAAGAGTTCACCTTCTGAGGTGAATTTTTGAATACTGGGCACACCAGAATCTACCACATAGACATTGTCTTGACTATCCACGGCGATGTCGGTAGGAAACAGGAAGTTTCCAGGTTGGTCACCGGTGCCTCCCCAAGTCTTCACTAAAGTGCCTTCTAAAGTATATTTTGAGATGTGCCTAGAATGAAGCGTGTAAATGTAATCCGTGCTTATCGCCACTTCTCCTCCCTCAGTTTCAACAAGTGGCCATTGGTCAAGCAACTGACCGTTGGGGGTCAATTTGAGTATTTCGCCTGGAGAAGGAGGGGACTGTCGAAATAGATACACATTGTCTTGACGGTCTATGGCTATGCCATTTATACCCATATTCTCTTTTTCATGTAAGAGTAGCGTTTGATTAAAGGCAGTCCACTGTTCGGAAGTTATGTCGTTACCGTAAGCATCAAACTTGTGTATTACCGTTTCAGTGGTTCGTGAATCAGTAAGTGACGATTCTTCGTCTTTGATACGATGCGAATATGCCACATAGACATTTTCTTGACTGTCTATAGCAATCTCTTGAGGCCACCACTGTTCTTTGTCTTGCGGCCCACTGAATTTGCCAAACTCCGTGATATAATGACCCTCTAGGTCAAATTTCTGAATGCGGAAAGTCCCGTATTCAGTGACATAGAGATGACCTTGTGGGCTAACCGCCATATACCAAACACCCCCAAAATGCCACGGTTGAGGCAACAGCGGCCAGAGGCGTTCAAAGCGGTACACTTCTTGAGTGGTGGCCAGGACGGGAGGGGCCTGGAAGAGGAGGTAGGGGAGGTAGCAAAGTAGTAGAGTGAAGTGTTTCATAGTAAGTTCCTGTTGTGTAGAAGAAACTAAGTTTTTGGAACAAACTTAGTTTCTAAAAGTGGCAAACGTTAGTAAATGTTTTGTTGGACATTATGGTGTAGTACATACAAATTCCGCAAGTATCCTTTTTCAATGTCGCATTCAGTTTGTTTAGAAATGCGATGTTGCAAACTCAACTGGTTGACCGCGGAAATCACACGGGTGCGCGAATAACCGCTACGTTTGGCCAGTTCATTGTAACTGATAAAAACCGCCTGATTATCATTGGACAGTTTTTCTAGCGTCTGATAAATCACGGTGGTAGCCTGGAACCTTGATTTAGAAAAATGTGTAGTTGCTGTGTTCATGGTCATAACCCTACTCGTTGGAAAATTAGACACCTGTTTGCGTCATGAGTTTATAAGAGTATATAGACCACTGGACTGTTTAAGTTGTTAGGGCGTTTGCCAAATTATTTTCACACCTTACGCAAGAGGTAGTAAGAAACTCAGTTTGCTTTACGAAACTGAATTTCTGACTACCCTAAAGAGTCCACCACGTCCATGGCCAGCCCCGTCATCTCAGTAATCACGTCCACAGCCATGCCAGTCTTGCGCAACTTTTGGGCAATAGCCATCTGGGCTACTATTTCTCCTTCTTGAAGTCCTTTTTGAAGCCCTTCCTCAAGTCCCTTTTGGAGCCCCTCTTGAAGTCCTTTTTGAACTCCCTCCTGAAGTCCTTTTTGAAGCCCTTCCTCAAGTCCCTTTTGAACTCCTTCCTGAACTCCTTCACGTCGTGCCGTTTGAATCACGTCTCTATCGGTAGCAGTATTCAGCAAAAATTGTTCATAATGACGACGTTCCTCTGGAGTCATCGATAACAGGGTCAATTTGGCTTGGGCTTTGTCAATATGTTTGGCCTTAAACTCCGGGCGGGTGGCCGAGTGTTTCAGCAGATAAATCCATTCATCTAAGTCCGAGGCAATCACGTCTTCAAAACTCTCGACGTTGATGAAGTAATACTCTGGGAAGATGTTTTGTTCGCGCCATTTCCCATTCCCATCCATTAACCGCCGCAATTTCAACGGCTGGTGAGTATGTATTCCTTCAAATTCCGTCTGGCCATGATAGACATAGTCTTTCCCCAATCCCAAATTGAAGTAGAGGATGCTAATCGAAATCACTTTTTTCACGTCCCGATAATCGCCACCCAATTCCAGGTGTTCGACAATCGTCTTGGACACGCCAAATAACACTCGTTCTAAGTAGGCGGTCATGCGTTGGTTTTGAACTTCGATAATGAATTGGCGTTGTTGACTGTCTTTGACCAGTAAATTGACACGATTGAATTTTTGGTCGAAGTCTGCTTGATTCGATTCCGTGTCCAACAATTCCAGAATCGAAATATCTTCCTTGAGAAGGGCACTTAAAAAGCCTTCTAAAATGTCAAAATTGGCTTTGTCACGTAAGACCGTTTTGATCGCCCAATCAAAACGAATCAGTTTGGTTTCTGAGTTCATTTGAAAATCTCCTCTTATGGTAGGGTGGATTAAGCGAAGCGTATCCACCACCTTTTGCAGATTTTGGTGGATACGCTTCGCTTAATCCACCCTACGAGAGAGTAACCGTCACCAAACCTGACAGGTCTTAAAGACCTGTCAGGTTTAACGGCGGCGGGCTATTTCACGACCAATTTGCCCGCCTTAACTATCTTCAAAATTTCTTTGATGGCTTTGGTAACCAACGCTTTGTGAATGGCGTTTTTACTATTGGCCTTTAACGTGCGGGCCAGAATTTTGTCAATAAAACCCTTTTGCTGTTTAGTCAAGACAATGGGTGTTTGATTGGGGTCAATGTAGGTATAGAAATTTTTCGCCTCATTCAAATCCGCCGTGGTGACTTGGTCAAGCAACAGATTCGTCAAAGTGGTGATTTCTGTTGCAGTAAAGACATTGTTAGTAATCCGATTGACAACGGCCTGGACTTTCTGGAAGTCAGCTTTGGAGATAACCAAAGAGATGATCCCTCTAGTGGGTCTGGAGAGAGGATTCTCATTGACTGCCGTCATCGTAAATTTCCAGGGTTCGGAAGACTCTTGTTCTAACTGCACTTGATAAGATTGCGGTTGACCAGTGGTAGTGGCGACGTTTACACAGGGTAGCAGAAGCAAGCCAGTGGCCACGAGATAAGTCGCCTGACAGTTTGACATCTCCTGAATGTCTGGATTAGTAGAGAATTGTTCCAGCATAAATTGCCAAGGAACGGCTTCTGACAGTTGTTGCAACACCAGTGCTTTCGAACTGGTGTCGCCCGCTGAGTCAAACACGGCGGTACAGGGGATGAGGAGTTTGCCAGTGTCAGGCAAATAAGTGGCTTGACAAGCGGTATCTGTGGCACTAGCAGTGGTGGCGGATAGTCCGCAGAGAGTTAGGGTAGCGAGTAATCGTTTGGTAGGTTTCATAGTAAAGTGGTGTCTCAATGTGAGTCATGGTAATATTCCCTCAAACATGTACAATTTCCTCTGGAACGCAATAATTCTTAATTGTGCTCCAGAGGACATGTACAAATTTACGGGAATACGACATGATAATAAATGTAGAGTGGGCAAATGTTTTTTTGCCCACCAAATTAATTTGTCTAACGCTTTTCCCGAAAATAAGCAATACACAATTTTCCACCTGTGGCGATAATGTTACCATCGACGCAGTCATGATGTCCTCCCCAGCTACTAAACTCCGACCCTGGATCTGGTTCAGGTGTCAAGGTCACGGTAGTGAGAGTTTTCACCATATCAGTACAGGCGTCGGGATTGCAAATGGCATAGGGTCCCTCTACGTCATCAAAAACGTGTACACAATCAGTTGTATGACAGGCAATGCCGATGTTACTTTTCACCGTCCCACTCCCACTCCCGTCAACTTCCACAAACACAGGCCAGTCGGAACGCAACGAGGGTGTGGTGTAAGTTGTAGAAGTGGTTGTAGAAGTGATTGTAGAAGCGGTTGTAGAAATGGTTGTGGGAATCGTCGAAACCGTTTGTGGAACCACGGTTGGACAGGCCGCAGTGGTAATATCCTTGGCGAGTAACGTCACCAGACCCGTTTTAAGTTCACAATGAGAAGTCGTGCCACAGGGTAAGCCGACATCCTCAAAGTTATCTTGAAGTATCGCCTCGGTGGAGACAATTTCAACACCATTGCAAAAAATTTTAGGGTCCATATTGCCATCCGTCGGTGGAACGGGTGGTTCAGACGGTGGCGGATCCGATGGTGGTGGGTCAGACGGCGGTGGTTCTGAAGGTGGTGGGTCAGACGGCGGTTCAGCATCGTCAGTATGTGTCGGATTATAGGCAACGCATAACACATTCAATGTGACCTGCACATCCACATTTATGCCGAAAAATGACAGCGTGAATAAGCCTGAAGATACTTGACAGGCTGGAAAAGCTAGGTCAAAATCTATCCACCAAGAAGTAGTATGGTCACCTAAGCCCACTCCACCAAATTGTTCCCCCGCATCAGTTGACCAACCCGAACAGTTCTCGCTATTCAAAGCCCCCGCCGCGGTCGAACCAGACCACCATGAGGCGCCTTTCATTCCTGCCACTGCCACACCTAACGAAGTGCGCAGAGAACCGGTCAGTAACTCATTCCAGTTGTTGGCAATCAAAACGTCGGTGGTCCCGACGATAGATTCATCGCTAGGAATTTTATAGTTAGCAGGCATATCCCGGATTTCGTCAGTCCCATCGACGGAGAGAAACGCACGGGCTTGCGCATATCTGCTGGGTTGTGAACTTGCACACAGTGCATCAGCACTGGCCCGCCCGCCTAAGTTGCCATTATGGGGGCCTGCATTGTACATGAGAATATCCGCCTTGGCAGAGGCAGGCAGGCCGTTGAGACAGAAAGTCAGGCTGAGAATACAGCAGTTAAGCAAATGGATGGGTTTCATGGTAAAATCTCCTTATGAAAAATTTTAAAAAAGTTTAGAGTGATGGCTTTAGCCGCAATGCCATTAAGTTAAGGAATATCCTAACCAGGTAGGGTGGATTAAGCGTCAGCGTATCCACCAGTTTCGGGGATGGTGGATACGCTAACGCTTAATCCACCCTACCTTAACTTAATGGCATGGAGGCGTAAGCCTCCACTCCACCGGCTAAATTTGTGCAATAACGAGTTAACCATTATAATAGTTATAGACTATCTTGTTCACCAAATTGTTAGGCCATTTTTTAAAATTTTTTTGCAAATTAACATAACCAATTGATTACCAATGAAATTTATATTATCTACAACTCGTATCATCCCGTTAATCGGACTCACTACCTTATTGGCCTGTCAACCCAGTTATGCCATTGATCCATGTTCAGAAAATGGGAATAATTGGCCCACTACCAAGTTAGACCAGGGCGGGCCTACTCACTTCATTTTGGCGACGGCTGCCAATGGAAATCCAGATATGGCGAAAACCGACCAGTTAGAATTGGCAAATCAAGATGCCGAAAACTTTGTCAAGGTGATGCGGGAACATCTTGCCCCTACCGTGGTGATCTGTTTGTTGCCAAATGTCAGTTTTGATAAATTCCAAAGTGCCCTGAAACAGTTAGCCAAACTGGTGCGGGCTGAGGACAAGGTGTTTATTTATTTTTCTGGACATGGGATGACCGAAGCGAATGGCGATTGTGAAAAGGGAGGTAATCCCGCCTATTGTAAAGAAACCGACTGTGTCGATGAAGGCTTGGTCACTTTTTTCAAAGATGGGGAAGTCAAACGAATACGTGACAAAGACTTTGTCGAG
The DNA here is from genome assembly GCA_011391085.1 of Thiotrichaceae bacterium. Taxonomy (GTDB): domain Bacteria; phylum Pseudomonadota; class Gammaproteobacteria; order Beggiatoales; family Beggiatoaceae; genus JAABRD01. The sequence goes on from JAABRD010000013.1 coordinate 86,087, forward strand.
TTAGTCAATGGAATCAAAACGGACAAACCCATCACTCTCTTTCTCGACACCTGTTTTGCCGGTGGTATGGTGAGAGGTGAGAAAAATACAGACACCTGGTTTCAAGACGCTAAACCCAAAAATTTCGTCAAAGATGGTGATATGGCGCATTTACCTAGTCGCCAGTGTCCACTAGGACGTAACTTTACACAACTGGAGAAAAGTATCTTATATGCGGCTTCTCAAGAAGGTCAATTGGCTTGGGAATATAAGGGCCAAGGTGGCATTTTTACCCACTTCTTTCTCCAGAAGCTGGTAGAATTAAAGACGCCAACCATGAAATCATTGGATGACCAATTTCTGGATGAAGTGTTTGAGGCTACCGCCAATGAGGTTTCCACTCTCACCTCGAAAAATTCGAATTATCATCAAACACCGCAACGAATAATACCGCAACGGGGGGAAAATGAAAAATAAACAGACCACGCCGGTCGAACTGACTGATGACCAGGCTGTACAAAAGATGCGTTTGGGTGAGAGTAACGGTTTTGAGGTAGTTTATAAACGTCATCAAGGCCGCTTGCGAAAATACATCGCACGGCTATTGTGGCGGCTAAAAAACTCGTTGGATCGAAACAATGTGATTCCCAACTTAGAATTTCGAGAATGGGCTGACGACATTGGTCAGCAGACCTTTCTCAATTTCTTTCGAACCGTCCACAGTTTTAAAGGCGATTGTAGCGTTTATACCTGGTTATGCCGAATTGCGCATAATCAGGCGTTTAACCGGCTACGTGATGAACTGAAGCAACGTGGCCATGAAATATCGGTGGCCACCCTGAAAAAACTCTTGCGACTGGATGAAGAAGCCTCCACAGAATGGACGGATGAGGACATTCTCTCACGAGTGTCTGAACAGATGGGGCGCGATATAGAAGACGATTTGCATTATGAACGACTCCTGAAAAAATTGCTTAACCAAGTGCAACGGGAGAAAAACGCGGAGTATTTAAACGAATGTCTGACTGCCCTAACAACTTGGGCCAATGAAGTGTCTATAGAGGATATAGCAACTAAACTAAACAGAACGCCTGGTGCAACGAGAGTGTTCTTGACAACTTGTCGAAAAAAGTTGAAAGAACTGTTGTTGAAAAATCAACTGTAAGAAACTCAGTTTCGGAAAGCAAACTGAGTTTCTGTGGTGCCGTTGCATAAGGTGAGTGACTTTAAACGAATTACAATCTAAAACGGAGCCTTTTATGTTAGACACTTATGAATCCATAACTAAAGATGATAAAGATTGGTTGGCCATTTTATCCGGTCAGTCAGTTCCCGATGCCACCTTCGACACCATTCGTGAAGCGCGGGCGTTACGAATGGTGTTGTTGGCCACCGAAGAAGAGACTGAAACTGAGTTTGCTAAAACTGCTGATCCACAATGGCAACTTCTCAAGAATCAATTGATAGCGGAAGGTTATATCAAACCAGAACCTAACAAACCTAAACTGTCGGCTGGAGAACTGGTCAAGGTGTTTATTTCAAACATAGTCAACACCAGTCACCAATTGACTGAATTTCTAACTTGGCAAAAACTATCCGTGGCGGCGGTTTACACAGTGCTAGTCAGTGTGGTGACTCTCACTTGGTTTCCCCCCCCTGACCCGGCGCAAACGCAACCTAAACCTGCGCAAATGCAACCTAAATCGGGAGGGCCAGGCGAGGGCCAGAAGCAAACTCATCGGGTCATTCTTCGTCCGGTAACTGACCCTCAACAAAGTGTACTTGAGTTACAGGCGGAATTTATTACCAAAGGGATCGATAAAAAAGATGTCACTGTCTTTAAAAACGAGTCTGACCCTCAGCAATGGATTGTGGCGATTCAACTTGCGAAAAATCCTCCCCCCAGGGATTTACGTGAAGTGTATAAGAAGTATCAAATTGATTCTGAACAGAATCGCTGGGTCTATTTTATCGTGAAGCCTGAGTAACGGTAGTGTTGCCCTCCTCCCCTCTCCCTCTGGGAGAGGGGCCGGGGGTGAGGGCAACCAAAATATCACTTACAGTTCATCACCACCAGAGTAACCATTATGCAATTGCGACGCTGGATAATAATCATTGGGTTGTCTGTAACGGCGAGTTGCCAAGAACCGACCTTAACAGTTTCAAAAACGGTTAAGGTCGACAGTTCTAAAGCTTCTCCTGCTGCCACGCAAACCTCAATGGAACTTGGACTTCGTGGCCAACAATATGAACAGGCACAACGTTATGAAGAGGCTTTGTCATTGACTCGGCAAGCGATTTTCAAGGCGCAAGCAGAGAATAAATTGGCTGAATTGATTCGTTGGCAATGGCAATTGGGACGTATTTTCACCGCACTGAAACACCGCGACGAAGCCATTGCCGCCTATCAACAAGCTGTGCAAGGACTGTTGCCGGAGAACTGTTTTCGCTGGGACCTCAAAGAACTGCCTTATGCTAAAATTCGTCCGTTGTTTCTTGAGTTAGTAGATTTACTGTTGCAACGGGCCGCAGAGAAGCAGAATCATCCCAAGATGACAGCCGATTTATGGCAAGCCCGCGACATGTTGGAAAAATTGAAGACCGCAGATTTGCAAAATTACTTCCAAAACCAATGTTTCACAACTGTTCCAAATCCCTTGAATGGAACCAAAATTGTGGATGATCAAGCCGCCGTCATCTATCCTATTTTATTTGCTGACCGGCTAGAGTTACTGGTAGTCTTCCCCAGTCAGAAGCAACCACCAACGATTCAACGACGGTTAGTCCCCGTAGGAGATGCCCAAATGGAAGCTGTGATTAACACTTTTCGAGAAGAACTTCAGAAGGGGCGCCATGATCTACGGAGTGAGAGTTATTTGGCCCCGGCCCAACAGCTTTATCAGTGGTTAATCAAACCTCTGCAATCGCTGTTAGCTGGGCAGGCAATTCAAACGTTAGTATTCGTCCCCAGCGGGGCGTTGCTGACTATCAATCTGGCCGCGTTACACGATGGTAACCAGTTCTTGATTGAAAACTATGCCGTGGTTCTCTCGCCTGGGTTGACGTTGACACTACCCTCCACGACTTCTCCTCCTCCTAAGGAGAAGCAGATGTTATTAAGTGCCGTCACCGAAGCCACACAAGGTTATCCTAAGTTACCTTATGCTACCAAGGAGTTTGAGGAGATGAAAGGGTTATTTACCCAGGTGACGCCCTTGTTGGATGACTCAGGGGAGGGACGCAACCAGGTGAAGGCATTTAAGACCCAGAACTTTAAGGATGCGCTGAATCACTCTCGTTATGATTTGATACATATTATCTCTCATGCGGAGTTTGCCCAGTCTGCCAAGGACATTGCGATAGTCACATACGATGGGAAATTGTCGCTAGATGACTTGGAAAGTCTCCTCGACATTCCTCAGCGTGAGAAGCCTTTGGAATTATTGACTTTGAGTGCTTGTAGCACCGCCGCAGGCGAGGAGACTCAATGGGCTGCATTAGGACTGTCGGGCGTAGCCATCAAGACAGGGACGCGAAGTTCATTGGCAACTTTATGGCAAGCCTACGATTTGACGACTTATATGCTGGTGATTCGTTTCTATCGAAATTGGCAATCATCGTCTCAAACGAAGGCCCAGGCGTTACAAGAAGCACAAAAATCGGTGATTGATTCGGTTTATCGACATCCTTTTTTTTGGGCGCAGTTGGTGTTGATTGGGAATTGGTGGTAGGGGGAAAGAAAAAACTCAGTTTCTGGGTAGTGATGCAATCTGGGTGAAATATCGAGGGGTTTTTCTTCGGTCTGGAACTGTGATTTATATGATTAAATGAGGACTCTGAAAGGCGGTTTGACTAATCATAGTCCATCTGAAAATCATTCTAATCAAAGTTCAGACAGAGAACCCACATTGCATCACTACCAGTTTCTTGAAGAAACGGAGTTTCTGAGTTTCTCATAAGACTGGAGTCTAAAACCTGTTTTGGACTCCGATTACTCATCACTTTGGATATTCTGAAACATTCACAAATCCGGCCCCACCGTAATATGCAACCGTAACGGATGCCCTTCTTCACTAAGGGCGGTAGCCACATCCACCCGAATCAATCCCACCGGAGATTGCCAACGGATTCCTAATCCCGTCCCTTGTTTCAACGGATCCGTCACGTCATTGAAAGCATTTCCGACATCGTAAAAGGCAGCCACTCCCCACTTTTCCAGCACCTTATGTTCATATTCCAAACTACCCACTAGCAAGTTTTTCCCACCAATCACTTGTCCTTCGACATTTTTGGGACCTAGTGATTGATAGTCATACCCTCGCACACTGCGGTCTCCTCCTGCGAAAAAACGAATGGAGGGTGGTAAATCGTGAAAATCACCGGCCAGTAGAGACACCAAACTGTAACCCGCTTCGCCCCGTGCAATGAGTCGCCCAGTCTCATGCAGTTGATAAATGAAGGTACCGTTTAAACGACTTTGCAAGAAAGAGGTATTCGAGCCAATTTTATCCAATGCCCCCCGAACTTCCAACTGGAGTTTAAACCCCTGTTTCGTATAAATTCGATCATTCGCTTGCAAGTAAGACCAACTTAAATTGGGCATCAACAATTTTGAATGCCCCGTATCACTGCCGACCGCATATCGTTCATCACGGTATTCAAGGCCAACGGTTTCGCGTATGCGGAAGTCAAAGAGGGAACGAGAATGATTCTTGTGAACACCAATTTTAAACAATTGACCGCTACTCACGTCGGTGGTTTCATCTTTATAACCGGTGGAGACCACATACTCATCTTCGCTAGTTTGCCCTGTCGGAAGCGAATAGGTGGCGACCACACTTTTGCGGATTTCTGACAATTCGGCCTTCGCTAAAAAACGATGTCCCCAACGATTCACATAACGTCGTTCCCAACCCACACTGCCACGTACCCCGGTGTCTGTACCATAGCCAATACCGGCGGAATATTGACTGCGTTTTCGCGGTGCTAAAGTGACTCGAACGGGCACACTCGTGGCTGTGTCTGAAGAAAATTCTTCTAAAGCCACTTCCACTCTTTCAAAATAATCACTGTCAGTCAACGCTTGTTGAAACGCTAATAACTGCTGACTGTTGTAAAAATCACCTGCTTGAAAGGTTAAGAAACGTCGCAACAACGATTCCTCAAAGGTATTCTGTTGAAAAGTCACTTCCCCAAACCGATAGCGTTGTTGAGTATCCAAATTCAGCAGAATAGCAGCGGTATGCGTTTGTTCATCTATCAACAATTGCGACTTCACCCAATGGGCATTAAAATAACCGCGTTCCTCCGCCAGTTGCATGAATAACGATTTACTTTTTTCATAATTGGCATGATTCACTACGTCACCCATTTTGACTGGCAATTGAGATTGCAATTTTTGAAATTCCTTATCGTGTTTCCCATCACCTTGGATGTCGATGTCAACCTGTTTGAGTTTCGTAGGAGGTCCTAACTCAATGATATAATTGGCTTGCCAGGCGTCCAAAACCTGTTTTGGACTCCGTGGCTGAGTTAAACGTGGGGTGACGGTGACGTGGTAGTAACCAAAAGGTTGCAACGCTGTTTGAATCTCCGCCGGCGCTTGTTTATGTAAGCGTTGAATACGTGCAACAGATAATCTAGGATGATTCTTTTGTTGTTCGAGGCTGAGATGACCCAAGGCATTTGCAAGCAATTGTTTATCCTGAAGACCACTTATTGTAATTTGTACAGTCTCTACTGCACAGAAGCCGTGACTCATACTCATCGTCCAGAAGAGTAGGGTCAACCAACGTTTGTTAGGGTCTGTCAAAAGATTCCAAAGCGACATAGTTTTATGAGGCACTGCTACGTTTTTTCATTGAGTTCCACGCCTTCCACTTCAACAGCTTTGAGGAGGTGGCGTTTGTTGATAATGTGATGCGTGTTTTCATAATCGGTCAACACGATGAAATCTTTGTTGTGATTATTCAACATATCGGAAAGACGAATGGTGCGGTCAATGACCATTGTACCTTTTAGCACCGAACCGTCAATTAAGTTTAAGATAACGTGGACATCTTTGCGTACTGGTGAGGAGGTCATATTTGGAAGTTTCTAGTTTGAAGTTAAAGGGGAGTCCAAAATGTGGAGTCCAAAACCTGTTTTGGGCTACGGTAGTGATGCAATGTGGGTGAAATATCGAGAGATTTCGCGTCGGTCTGGAACTCTGATTGAGATGATTAAATGAGGACTCTGAAAGGAGGCTTGACTAATCATAGTCCATCTGAAAATCATTCTAATCATAGTTCAGACAGTTCACCCAGATTGCATCACTACCTGGACTCCGTTGTTTTAAATTCTGTTCAATGCCTGTCTAATTCGCGCCACACTACGTTGTTGACCAATCAAATGCACAGTGACATCAATGGGAGGCGACACCGTTGACCCAGTAACGGCCACTCGTAACGGTTGCGCAATTTTACCCAATTTCAATTGATACTGTTCCGCAATAGCATGAATCACACCATGAATCTTCTCAGGTTGCCACTCTTCTAATGTCTCTAAACGAGAACATAAATCGGTGAGAGGCGCCAAGAGGTCCGGGGTCAAATTTTTTTGCACCGCTTTCTCATCATACACGACTTCTTGGGTGAAGAAATAGCGACTGTTTTGCGCCATCTCCTTCAAGGTCTTCGCCCGTTCTGCTTGGGCTTTTACCACTTCAGCAAGAGGAGGACCTTGACTGGTATCGATGCCTAACAAGTCACATTGAAAGCGCAAGTGTTCGGCAATTTTCTCAGGACGACCCGTTTTGATATGGTGCTGATTTAGCCATAATAACTTCTCCAGATTGAATGCGGAAGGGGCACTATTGACGGCATCCAATTCAAAAAAATCAATCATTTCTTGAATCGAAAAAATCTCTTGGTCACCATGCGACCAGCCTAAGCGAACCAAGTAATTGAGAAGGGCTTCTGGTAAAAAGCCGTCTTCTTTGTAATTGAGGACACTAACGGCCCCATGTCGTTTTGATAGCTTTTGTCCATCACTGCCTAAAATCATAGGCACATGGGCATATTGTGGCACTTTGGCACCCAAGGCTTGCAAAATATTAATCTGACGCGGCGTATTATTCAAGTGGTCATCGCCTCGAATGACGTGAGTAATTTGCATCTCCCAATCGTCCACCACCACGGTGAAATTATACGTGGGTGTGCTATCAGAACGGGCAATAATCAGGTCATCCAGTTCTCGATTGTTAAAAATCACCGTTCCCTTAATCAAATCTTTGACGACTACTTCGCCGACTTCTGGATTTTTAAAACGTACCACGGGTGACATATCAGTCTGAGGAGGTGTCATCAAGTGCCGACAATGGCCATCATACCGCGGTTTTTCCTTATTGGCCAACTGGGTGTTGCGCAAAGTTTCCAACCGTTCTTTGGAACAGTAACAATAATAGGCTTTTCCACTAGCCACTAATTGTTTAATCGTGTCTCGATAATGGTCAAAGCGTTGCGTTTGATAAAAAGGCCCTTCATCATGGTCTAAACCCAGCCATTTCATGCCTTCTAAAATGGCATCGACAGCGGCTTGGGTAGAACGTTCGCGGTCGGTATCTTCAATGCGTAAGATAAATTGGCCGCCGTGCTTACGGGCATATAGCCAGGAAAATAAAGCGGTGCGAACGCCGCCGATGTGTAGGTAGCCAGTGGGGCTGGGGGCAAAACGGGTGCGGGTGGTCATAAAAATTTTTTAGTTGTTTGTGAGTGAAATTATAGAGTATAATGATAACAGTTTTGGTTTATAAGTTAACATTATTTGGAAAAAATTGCTATGATGATAGAACAACGAGACTTAATTGACCAAATCTTAGAAGGAGATGCTACCACCATTCTTCAAGAGTTTCCAGAACAGTCTGTCGATTGTATGGTGACCAGCCCACCTTATTTTAATCAAAGGGATTATGGACACTCGTTGCAAATCGGTTTGGAAAAAACGGTTCCAGAATATGTGGCACGTTTGGTTCAAGTCTTTGATCAGATTTATCGAGTGCTGAAAAATTCGGGCACAGTCTGGTTAAATCTAGGTGACAAATACGAAGAGGGACAACTTCTTGGGATTCCTTGGCGAGTCGCACTGGCTTTACAGGAACGGGGTTGGATTTTGAGAACCGATATTATTTGGCATAAAGTCAATGCGATGCCACATTCTGTCACCAATCGACCCACCACGGATCATGAGTATCTGTTCTTTTTTACGAAAACCAAAGAATATTACTATGATGCGGATGCTATTCGAGAACCTCATGTGACCTTTTCTGAACACAGTAAAATGAAGGGGGGCAGGAATCACTTTGGGAAACGCGGTAGCACCCCAGAAAGTGGTAAGAATCAAGGTAACTCGAACTTACATGATGGTCGTTGGGACCAAGCTTTTCATCCGAACGGTCGCAATAAGCGAACGGTCTGGAGTGTGCCTTTATCAAAATCTCGTGACGCCCATTTTGCAGTGTTTCCTGAGAAGTTGATTGAACCTTGCATTTTGGCCGGTTGCCCTGTGCATGGCCTCATCTTGGATCCCTTTTTTGGGTCGGGAACGACGGGAGTCGTGGCAGGAAAACATCGTCGTCATTATGTGGGGATTGAGTTAAATCCGGAGTATATCAAACTGGCTATGGAACGGTTATCTGTTTGTGAACCTTTGTTATTCTAGTTTTTGGAAGACGGGTAACAATGTCGCTAATTCTTTCCTAAGAACCAGCCTGAGTGGTGCGTGGGACGCCCCCTACCTTAACTGCTGGAGTGCAATAAGAATTATTGCACGGGCTTATTATTGCACAAACTGATACAGCGTTTTGAAGAAAATAGGAATATGATGTTCCGTATCTGATTTCTCACCTTCTTCGGCATAAAATCGTCCAATTGTCCAGGTCAACTGTTCTTTCAGCCTTTCCATTTCCGTAGGAGAGTAATTTTGATCTGGGCAAATCTGTTCTTCCCAATAGTTTTTGACTTGTTTTATCATCAACAAAGCATAAATCAGTTCCTTTTTTTGTGCTTGGTTAATGACATTTTGAAATTGAGTTAACCAACTCGACTTTAGCTGATTTAGGTTATTACAATCCAACATTGTGCAATAGCTGATACGATCACAAGCCCTTCCCAGATTCTCCCTCAAATTTGCGTCACTATCCATTGCTTCGCCCATAGCCAAATAAACATTTTCTAGTTGGAGAGGTTGCCTGTCAAAGGTCAGAGAGATTGGATAACCGTCAAACACGGATTGTAGTTCAGGTACCAGAAAATACGCTTCCTTATAAATCAAACCTGTTACCCAGATGCGATGTTGAGAAGCTTGTTGTAGATTAACCCTAGTACCTTGGTAAAGCGATTTAAAAATGGCTTCCGTATCTGGGAAGGGATAATCTTTATCAAAAGATTGAACTTGAAGGTCCAAGTCAACAATGGCAAATAGTTTATTTGGGTTTAAATGAGAATCGTTGCGTGGGACATGATGCAGTTCCAACAATTTAAAGTAAGTCTCTAAAACATATCCTCTGCTACCACATGGAAAAAATTCAGGTCGTTTTTCAGTCCACCAATCAGGAATACAAGCCGTATAGAAATTAGCATCAGGCATTTTTTGTAATTGCTGATAAGCATTTGGGGAACGTCGTCCTTGTATAGGAATATCTCCTTCACACAGCACCACGATTTTGTTGCGGATTTTGCTTGACCTCATGATGGCTTGGCATTGTTGTTCAATCAGTTGAACATATTCTTCTTTAGTTTGAAAATTCATAACCTACTTGGCAAGAAACATACTTGGCAGGAAACAGTTTAGGTTCTAAATCCTTGACATGGGCAGGTGTCACTACCTGGCATAGTTCATAAGAATGGGTAGCCAGAATGTATTGATTCTTGGGACCCCATTTTATCAGTTCTAAAACTATCTGATATTGCCAGTCGGGGTGAAGGGCATTTTCAATTTCATCCATCATGACAATCGCGTTTTCTATATGACGATATTTTAGCCAGGCATAGATACTGAGTCTCTTTAACTCACCATGACTTAGGTCTTCGGGATAAAGTTCCTTGCCGTCTGCGGTTGTGAACTGGACACTTTCTATTATGTCACCTTCGTCATCGCTGTTGTTTTCTATTAGACGTAATTGCGGAAGAATTTTTTTGCCGGTCGCCAACAGTTGGTTCATATCATTTGAAATTTGTTGGTAGTGATTACCATATTGACCTGTTTTTACCACTTCAGCAACATCTTGGTCACGCGCAACCTTAAATATTTCTGTGATAACTTCCGTCGAAACAACATCATAAGTAAAAAAGCCAGGTAATTTAATTTTTGACTGTCTGAGAACTTCTTCGTAAGAAGAATCACAAATTTCAGTCCCAAATAATAGTTTTCTATCACTCGGTGACAGAAAAAGATAAACCTGGGTAGAGGGCGCTACTAAAAAAATGTTGTCAGCCAGTTTGTATAAAAAAGACTCTGTTTCACTTACCTCCATGTCAGTAATACGACAAAGCAAAGATTGTTTTTCAGCATTTGAATAGCCAGTTATAGGCAACAACCTTTCTGTATTTAAAAATTCCATGATGTTCTCAGCTATGGGATGCACCATGGCGTATTCTTGTTCTTTTCGTTTTAGTTCTGCATTTATGGTTTTCCTTTGTTGGTCCATTTTCCTCATTTCCTTCAGCAAAGTCTTTTTTTCGAGAACATCAGTCATCTCGGCGGTTGTCAGACGAAGAAATCCCATTCCATGGTTTAAACTGGAGATACCTGTTGTAATTTTTCTCCGTTCTTCCTTTATGGATTGTTCTCTAAATAAAAAAGAAAATGAAATATTATCACTAGCTGTAGTATCATTTAACTTTAAAGAGTCGAGAAAGGTATCATTGCAACATAAAAACTCAATCTGCACGACCTTTTCCCCATCCCAAATATCCATTTTAGCCAACACTTTATGGCTTTCTCCTTCTGGAATAAAGACTTGTGCTAGCAGATTTTTTAAAAAAGGCAATCTGTCAGGATGAGTGGAACAGTGCAACAACACAAAAATCAACTGCAACAAGGTGCTTTTACCCCCCCCATTTTGACTGCCCAGGGGAAACACTTTGGGGATAAAATCCTTTTCAAATTCTATATCGACATTTTTTAAAGCCCGAAATTCGGGGACTTGAACGCGAAGTAAGTGCATAAAATTTTCTCCATCAGGTTACGAGTTTAACAAATTTATTGTGGGGTGCAATTTTAAAAATGTCAAGTGGATGAATTTTTACCATGATAGATTTCGTTTTGTCAAAATGGCACTACGAACATCACCCCCTTGTACCACACCACCAAAACGAGTAATCTTTCCAACTCTTGAACCACCGAAAAAATTTAAGACCCCATGACAACCAGCAGCCAACGTTGGCTTTCCGAACATCGCAACGACACTTATGTAAAACAAGCCCAGCAAGCCGGCTACCGGTCCCGGGCCGTGTATAAATTAGCACAAATCGACGCCCGTGACCATCTCTTGCATCCAGATATGACCGTCATTGATTTAGGGGCCGCCCCAGGGGGTTGGTCGCAATGGGTGATTCAACGACTGGCAAACCGAGTACGAGTGTTTGCCTTAGACATCTTACCGATGGACCCTTTGCCTGGCGTGACCTTTATTCAAGGCGATTTTAGCGAATCCCAAGTGCTAAATGAGTTATTGCAACAACTCGATTCTCACCCAGTACACCTAGTTATGTCCGATATGTCCCCCAACCTCAGTGGCATCAAAGACGTTGACCAAGCACGGGCAATGTTATTAGTAGAACTGGCCAGAGATTTGGCCTTTCAGGTATTGGCACCAGATGGACATTTTTTGACAAAAGTTTTCCAAGGTGAAGGATTGGATTTTTATATTAGAGAATTAAGAAGTGCTTTTCAAGAGGTAGTGTTGCGAAAACCACAAGCCTCTCGACAACGGTCGTCTGAATTGTATATAGTGGCAAAACGGTTTCGGCAACCTTGAATTTAAGCACCACCGGACTGGAGGCTTTAGCCGGTGGAAGGTAGGCATACCTTCAAAATAGGGGCAACCCACCGGCTAAAGCCTCTAGTCCACCGGTAGTATTTTGAAAGTAACCAAACTCGCCCTCTTGTTTTTTTTTTAACCATGCCTATAATCTACAATGTGAACAATCTTAATTCACGACACTGTTAGGATTCACGCAACCATGCCCTAAAGAAACTAAGTTTCTTTAAAGAAAGTTAGTTTCTCATCGCCTTTGCGTAAACCCCGACTACATAACATAACTCCAGTTTAACATTCCATTTAAATCAAAGAGGTATCTACTTGTGAATGACATGGCAAAAAACCTACTGCTATGGGTGGTTATCGCCCTAGTTCTGATGATGGTTTTTAACAACTTTGGCCCGCGTCCCACCGTCACTCAACCCATCGAATATTCGCGATTTATCAACGATGTGCAACAAGGACGAGTGCAAAAAGTTGAAATTGATGACGATCTGATCCGAGGCATTAATCAAGATGGTCAACCTTTCCTCACTTACAATCCAGGCGACCCCGGTTTGATTGGTGACTTGTTAAAATATAACGTCGTCATCGACACCCGTGTGCCAGAACAACAATCTTTACTGATGCAAATCTTCATCTCCTGGTTTCCCATGTTATTACTGTTTGGCATCCTCATTTTCTTCATGCGGCAAATGCAAGGAGGAGGCGGCCGCGGTGCTTTATCCTTTGGGAAAAGCCGCGCCCGGATGGTTGAAGAAGACCAAGTGAAAATCACGTTTGCCGACGTGGCAGGCGTGGATGAAGCCAAAGAGGAAGTGAAGGAACTGGTCGATTTTTTACGTGACCCTGCTAAATTCCAAAACTTAGGCGGGAAAATTCCTCGTGGTGTCTTACTGGTCGGTTCCCCTGGCACTGGGAAAACTTTATTGGCGAAAGCCATCGCAGGGGAAGCCAAAGTTCCCTTCTTCACCATCTCAGGTTCCGACTTCGTCGAAATGTTTGTCGGCGTGGGCGCCTCCAGAGTGCGCGATATGTTTGAACAAGCCAAAAAACATTCTCCTTGCATTGTCTTCATTGACGAAATTGATGCGGTCGGTCGGCATCGCGGCGCAGGTTTAGGTGGAGGACATGATGAAAGAGAACAAACGCTTAACCAACTGCTGGTAGAAATGGATGGTTTTGAAGGCAATGAAGGAGTTATCGTCATTGCAGCCACGAATCGCCCAGATGTCCTCGACCCTGCTTTATTACGCCCAGGCCGCTTTGACCGCCAAGTGGTCGTTCCCTTACCTGACATTCGGGGACGTGAACAAATTCTCAAAGTTCACATGCGTAAAGTTCCCATTGGTGACGATGTGAAACCCAATCTCATTGCCCGTGGTACCCCCGGTTTTTCTGGTGCCGACTTAGCTAATCTCGTCAATGAATCAGCCCTCTTTGCGGCCCGTGCTAACAAACGTTTGGTAGGCATGGAAGAATTTGAGAAGGCCAAAGACAAGATTATGATGGGGACCGAACGTCGTTCTATGGTCATGAGTGACGAGGAGAAGAAACTGACCGCTTACCATGAGGCAGGACACGCGATTATCGGTCGTCTGGTGCCAAAACATGACCCCGTGTATAAGGTCAGCATCATTCCCAGAGGACGTGCATTGGGGGTGACCATGTTCCTCCCAGAAACGGACCGGCTGAGTTACAGCAAAGAATTTTTGGAAAGTCAAATTTCCAGTATCTTTGGTGGACGCATTGCGGAAGAACTGATATTTGGTTCTGAAGCGGTCACTACCGGCGCCACGAACGATATTCAACGTGCTACCGAAATCGCCCGCAATATGGTCACCAAATGGGGTTTGTCCGAACGTTTGGGGCCGTTGACTTATGGGGAAGACCATGGCGAAGTGTTCTTAGGTCATACCGTCACTCAACACAAACTGCTTTCCGACGAGACTGCCCACGTCATTGATGAAGAAATTCGGTCCTTTATAGACCGTAACTATGCCCGTGCCGAGAAACTTCTCAAGGAAAATCTCCAGATTTTGCATCTCATGGCAGAAGCCTTGATAAAATACGAAACGTTGGACAGTGAACAAATCGATGCCCTCATGGAAAGCAAGACGCCTAGCCCACCAAAGGGTTGGGATGAGAATGGGGATAACGGTGTAGCCTCTAAGAAAGCGAATACCACTGCGGAAGTTCATACCCTGCAACCCAAGAAGAATGGGAAGATTGGGGGACCGGCGGCAACTTCGAACTAAGGTAGTTGGGTAGTGATGCAATTCTTTGTGAGATGTTTACCCTCACCCCCAGCCCCTCTCCCAGGGGGAGAGGGGTGAAAACTACGGGTATCGCTGTTCTCTCCACGCCCGTAGGGGCAGGGGGTGGGTGGGGGGAAGTGTCTATCACTCACATTGCATCACTACCAGTTGTTGTTACACTTTGAAAATCCAAATTCAGGAGTCCGAAGCGTGGCTTTACCCGAAAATCACGCTTTGAACCCCTGACTACTCCTATATCCACTATCCACTATCCGCTATCCGCTATCCACTATCCACTATATTTATGATGTTCACCGTCCCTTTTTTCCACTCTCCCAAAGTCATGGGCATTTTAAATGTAACCCCCGATTCCTTTTCGGATGGCGGAGATTTTTTTTCGCAAGAAGCGGCCTTTTTACGCGCACTTCAAATGGCTGAAGAAGGCGCGGAAATTATTGATATAGGTGGTGAATCCACCCGCCCCGGTGCCGCTTCGGTTTCGGTTCAAGAAGAACTTGATCGAGTGATTCCTCTCGTTGAAAAAATTCATGCCGAATTGCCTCTCTTCATTTCGGTGGACACCAGCAAAGCCGAGGTGATGCGCGAAGCCATTGCCGCGGGGGCACAAATGATTAATGATGTGGCAGCTTTACGTTATGAAGGTAGTTTGGAAGTGATAGCTTCCTCCCCAAATGTATATGTGTGCTTGATGCACATGCCGGGTAATCCAAGAACGATGCAAGAAAATCCGCAGTATGAAGATGTCGTTTTCGAGGTGAACACTTTTTTGCAAGACCGTCTTCAAACTTGTCTAACCGCCGGTATCTCTTCCTCTCGAATCTTGATTGATCCTGGGTTTGGGTTTGGGAAGACGTTTGAACATAATTTGCAACTGATGAATCAATTACAAACCTTTACTTCCCTGAGTTATCCCGTTTTGATTGGTGTATCACGAAAGTCTATGTTAGGCAAAATTTTAAATAAACCTGTGTCAGAACGCCTGTATGGAGGTTTGGCATTGGCCGTGTTGGCCCTTCGTCAGGGTGTGAAAGTGATTCGTACTCATGAAGTGGCGCCCACAGTGGATGTGATAAAGGTGACACAGGCGTTATTGAATCAAACATGAGAAACAAAGTCGAGTAGGGTGGGCAACAGGTTTATTGTTGTCCACCAGAAATTTTAATAGATGGTGGGCAAAAAAACACTTGCATGGTGATAGAGAAATACATCTTCTCTTACTAGAGATTAGGTATTCCCCCCACCCCAAACCGTGCGGGAAACTTTCGCTTCACACGGCTTTCAAAGATTTTGGTCGGGGCTTGGCTTCCCCAATGACCACCAGCCGTTTTTAAAAAAAACGGTTGGCCTTAACTCACGGCCTTTGTAGATGAGTAACCCGTTTTAGTAGCGTAAGCTAATCATCAAGTTGATTCTCCTATGGTAAAATATAGGCTCTCAATCTACAACCTTGATGCTGGTTAAAAATCCAAAGAACTCATTTGAATTAAGAAACCTCCTAGCGTACTTTTGTTCCATTC
>JAABRD010000139.1 GCA_011391085.1 Thiotrichaceae bacterium
TATTCATAAGAGTTGCCCTCACCCCCGGCCCCTCTCCCTCTGGGAGAGGGGCCGGGGGTGAGGGTAAACATATCACCCACATTGCATCACTACCCATTTGTTATTGATAACTTATCATATAAAATCATGTCTCCTGTCAATATTGTCACTGCCGACCATCTTACCAAAATTTATAATCAACAAACTGTCGTCGATAGCATTTCTTTTACCGTGCAACGGGGGGAATGTTGTGGTATCCTGGGCCCCAATGGGGCCGGGAAAACGACGACGTTACGCATGTTGATTGGCAATACGTTTCCTACTCAAGGTCAACTTACCGTGTTAGGTTGGCAGATTCCTGACCAGTCTCGGCTGATGCGGGGACAAATTGGAGTGGTGCCACAGAAGGATAATCTTGACCCGGATTTTAGCGTGACGCAAAATTTGTTAGTGTATGGACGCTATTTTGGTTTGAGTGATGCGGTGTTAAGGGAACGGATTCCGCGGTTGTTAGAGTTTGCTTCTTTAGAAAATAAAGCGGAGGCAAAGGTACCGACCTTGTCAGGCGGGATGCAACGCCGTTTATCGTTGGCGCGTGCGCTTCTCAATGAACCGGCATTGTTGATTTTAGATGAACCGACGACAGGGTTAGACCCGCAGGCGCGGCAGTTGATTTGGCAACGATTACGGCGTTTGAAAAGTGATGGGTTGACGTTAATTTTGACGACGCATTATATGGAGGAGGCAGAACGTTTGAGTGATAAGATTATTGTGATGGACCGAGGACGTATTTTAGATGTCGGTTCGCCGCGTTATCTGATTGAAAAATATATAGAAAATCAGGTTGTGGAAGTGCATGGTAGCGAAGTGAATCAATGGCATGAACAACAGGCAAGACCGTTGTCATTTCGAAGTGAACAGGTGGGAGATACCTGGTTTTATTATGGCCAACAGGTGGATAAGTTATTGGAAAGGTTGTGCGGGTATCCAGAATTGCGTTATTTACATCGTCCTGCGAATCTGGAGGATGTGTTTTTGAAATTAACTGGTCGGGAGTTACGTGATGATTGAGACTTTGTTACAACGACGTTGGTTGGCGGTATGGCAACGGAATTTTCTGGTGTGGCAAAAAATGGCAGGGGCTTCCCTGTTAGCAAATTTTGCAGAACCGTTGTTAAATTTGCTGATACTAGGTTATGGGTTAGGCATGTTTGTCGGACGCCTCCAAGGGATGTCTTATATGACGTTTTTGGCGACGGGAGTGATCTGTTATGGGGCAATGAGTACGGCGACTTTTGAAGGGTTGTATTCGGCCTATACCCGCATGGCAGTTCAACAAACTTGGCATGGCATGTTGGCAACCCCGTTAAATGTGGAAGACATTGTCTTGGGAGAAATATGTTGGGCCGCGACGAAAAGTTTTATCAATGTGACCGCTGTTTTTATAGTGGCAGCCGGGCTAGGGATGGTGGTATTGAGTTGGCAAGCCCTATGGATTTGGCCGGTGCTATGGTTAGTAGCGGTATGTTTTGCGGCAATGGCGTTAGTGATGACGGCGTTGGCACGCGGTTATGATTTTTTCCTGTACTACATGACATTGTTGATTACACCAATGACTCTACTCAGCGGTGTGTTTTTCCCCTTAGAAAGTTTGCCAGATGTCATTCAAATGGCAATGATGTGGTTCCCGCTGGCACATGCCATCAATTTGACAAGACCGTTAATGATTGGACAAACGGTGCCATTGGCCGAAGTATGGGTGCATTTGGGGGTGATAATGGGTTATACCATGATTGCAACGTATATGGCGGTGAAGTTGTTGAAACAGCGTTTACACAATTAGGCCAATTAGTTGTCTAGTGTTTTCGAAGAATGGTAAGCATTTTGCGTATCATTTTGAATAAGTATTTTCCATTTTTTAGAATGGATTAGCCTTTCTGCTTTCTTGATTGAACGTGGAAAGGCTTTTTTATTGTCCAAAACATGTTTTGGGAAAAGTGGCACATATCTTGCTTAGTATTAAGTATTCCTCCTTATGTATGTTTAGCCTCTCTGCTACCAGGCAGAGGGGCTTTTTTTTTGGGTGTCGTCTAGTATAGTAATATTCGTTCTCATTTGTACCCCCTGCCCCACCCATGCGAATGAAGACCTCGGTGGCGGTGGACTGGAGGCTTTAGCCGGCCGGCGGTAGGCGTTCCCCTTTCTCAAAGATTGGAGTG
>JAABRD010000140.1 GCA_011391085.1 Thiotrichaceae bacterium
CGATAAGACAGGGAAGGTCGTGCAACGGTTTCAGTATGGGCCGTATGGGGAGTTGGTGAAGGGGGAGGCTGCGGTCACGCCGTTCTTGTTTAACGGGAAATTTGGGGTGATGACGGAGGGGAATGGGCTGTACTATATGCGGGCGCGGTTTTATAGTGCGGAGATGAAGCGGTTTGTGAACCAGGATGTGCTACTTGGGAATGTGGCCGTTGGGCAAAGTTTGAATCGGTATGCGTTTGTCACAGGAAGACCGGTGAATTGGGTGGATCCGTTTGGGTTGTTTGGACAAGACGATGCCACTTCGTTAGCCTTAGATTTCGTGCCTGTCGTGGGGAGTTGTAAAGGGGTCAGCGAGTTTATTCTGGGGTACGACCCTATCACTTGGGAACCCATTTCGCGCTGGGTGGCTTTCTTGGGAATTATTCCTGGTGGAAAACTCTTGACTAAAGCAGAGAAAGCTGGCGAGGCAGTGGTGTATCTCTATAAATTAAAGACGGGACCTCACTTCAGTATTTTAGTAAAAGGAGGAGATGAAATTGTTCACACCGACCAAGTTGTAATCGATATCAATAAGAATACGACTATTAGAATTACCGAAGGACTTCCAGAAGCAGACCAGGCCATACGTATCCCCTTACCGGATGCGAAAATGGCACAGGAGTTTCAGAAAAATTTGATAGGAAAGAGTACAGGTCAGTACAATGCTAAAAACAATAGTTGTCTAACTCATGCGTGTGATGTTTTACGTGCAGGCGGAGTAGATGCCCCAAACACTACTCGTGAGGCTATAAAGTTCTTAAAAGAACATAATTAAGACACACACTCTCTTTAGTAGTCTTGAACAGGTCGTGATAACACCTAACAGCCATTTTTCAAAAATGGTGCTTCTCTCACTCTTTGTGTAGGACTATCTCTTTTCGTTGACAAGAGTTAGGAGGATAAATATGGGGTTAATAAAGTGTGAATTACATGGGTTTGTAGGGGCATTATTAGTTTGTCCTCACATTAGTAATGATTTTAGTAGTAAGAAATTGGAATTGAAAAAATACACCTCAATTCAATTACCATTTGATGATGATGATAAATACCTCGTAACTTATTGGTATTGTGAGAAGTGTCTAAATCAGTTTGGTCTTAACAACCGTGAAACACTGACATTAGAGGAATTTATCGAAACATATCAGGCAGCCTTCGATATCTTAGAACCCATTTGTGGCGTATGTTTTGTTTCATACTCCAACCATGTGGGATGATCCCTGTAGGGTGGGCAAACGTCCTGTGGTTTGCCCACCATTCATGCTCATGGTGGGCAACGACCTGGCTTCGTCGTGGGAAACTATCTGTCTGAATGGGAAAAGTAGTGATTTGTGAAGCAGATAATAATTCCTTAGACCACGGGCGAAACCGGCACTAAACCTAACATTCCACACGAGGAAACTTAAATGGAACCACAAGAAATTTACGTACTGTGCCACGCACGAAGCAAGCTTTTAGCCAATTCTTTTTTGGAGTATTTTCTTCCTAACCGAAGAGCTGCGGCAGCAGATTATCCTGTGCCAGAATTGAGTGGTTGCCCACGTTTAATTATTACTTCGGCTGAAGAACTCCTCGAATGGTTAGAATCAGAGGTCAATCAAACTTACTCGCCCTATTGGAACAATCTCCATGAGAACGATCCTCAAATGGCTATGTTATTCTTCACTCAAGATGGTGGAATGATAGCAGGTCTAGTGATCCACCCTGATGAAACCCTCTGGTTGAAACAAGTGGCGACACATGTTGGAGGGCGCTTTGGTTATGTCTCTTTTGAAGAACCACCACCAGATAAAATGAATATTTTCGTTGAGTATTGCAAAACGACTATCACAACCAAATTGCTAGATGGTCAGCTAGTTCCCGGTATGGTTTTTTGAACCCGCGTAAGCCCTGTAGGGTGGGCAAAGGTCCTTTGGTTTGTCCACCACCTCTGTCTCACGACCGTAGTGTCCGTGGTGAGTTCCCTGAAATTCAATTCAGTTTATGGAGAATCAACGGATTGGGGTCAATCAGACCCGTTACCTCGTCAACTCTCAACCAGCCCTAAGTCAAGTCCTCGTCAAGGAGGAGAATGGAGTCAAGACCTTTTATGTCTATGGGTTGGGATTGGTTGGGGAGGAGAAGGAGGGGGAATATCGGGCCTATCACTTTGATTTCCGC
>JAABRD010000014.1 GCA_011391085.1 Thiotrichaceae bacterium
AGTACGGAATTTATTCCGTTGGAGTACGGAATTTATTCCGTTGGAGTACGGAATTTATTCCGTTGGAGTACGGAATTTATTCCGTTGGAGTACGGAATTGATTCCGTTGGAGTACGGAATTGATTCCGCTTGAAACGGAATCAATTCCGTACTCCAAAACCCATAACCATTACCTTTGCAACACTACCGAGGCTTTAGCCGGGGGGCGGGGCCCCGCGATTTCAATTATGTTCCGCCCCCCACCGGCTAAAGCCTCTAGTCCACCTGCGCCTTCATTTCTTGGAAGCCTTCATTCCTTAACCAAATCCGTTAACCAAATCCGTTTCTCTTTCCATGTCCCCAACCATTCCCGACGCCCGTACCCTAGCTACACAGATTTTGACTCAAGTTATCCATCACGGTCACTCCTTATCTGACTGCTTGGATACCAACAGTCTCCCTGACCCCCGTGACCGCGCCCTAGTCCAAGAATTATGTTACGGCGTATTACGTTGGCTACCCAAATTGCAAGCCTTGTTACAACCTTTACTTAAGCAACCTTTGAAAGCCAAAGACGGTGACATTCAAGTGTTACTCTTAATCGGTCTCTATCAACAATTGTACTTACGCATTCCTCCTCATGCTGCAATCGCCGCCACCGTCAATGTTACCCGCGCAGTGCAAAAAAATTGGGCGACCGGTTTGGTCAATGCTGTGTTAAGAAACTTTCAAAGACAACGAGACACTTTATTAACTCGTATAGAAACCGACCGTTGCGCCCAATTCGCCCATCCTGCTTGGATATTGACGCAGTTACAAACCGATTGGCCAACACAATGGGAAGCCATCGTTCATGCCAATAACGAACATCCACCGTTCACCTTACGAGTCAACTCACGGTGTGTCTCGCGAGACGAATATCTCCAACAGTTGCAGAACGCCGGTCTCGTTGCCACCCCCACACCATATACGGACGTGGGGATAACTTTAGCGCAACCGGTAGAAGTACAACGGTTGCCTGGCTTTAACCAAGGTTGGATTTCCGTCCAAGATGGCGCCGCCCAACTGGCCACCTCGTTATTAGACGTTCCCACAGATGCCAGAGTTTTAGATGCTTGCGCCGCACCCGGTGGCAAAACGGCCCATTTGTTAGAACGCTACACCATAGATAAATTAGTAGCCCTTGACTCTCGTCCAACACGAGTACAAAAGTTGAAAGACACGTTACGCAGACTCCATTTGGAGGAGAATACTGCCGTATTCTGTGCCGACGCCACGCAACCGGAAACTTGGTGGGATGGGCAACCGTTTGACCGCATTTTACTCGATGTGCCCTGTTCTGGTAGCGGAGTGATAAGACGCCATCCTGACATTAAACACTTACGTCAACCCAATGACCTCGCCACGATGGTAGCCCAACAAACACGCTTACTGGAAACCTTGTGGCCACTGTTGGCGATAGGAGGAAAATTATTATATGTCACCTGTTCGGTGTTTGCCCAAGAGAACTTTTTACAAATTCAACGTTTCTTGACCACTCATGCAGATGCCCACGAAATTCCACTTACCTACCCTTGGGGACACGCCCTCCCTAGCGGAAGACAAATACTCCCAGGGGAAGATTATTTTGATGGTTTTTATTATGCTTGCCTATTTAAAACACAGTCATGAACCGAAATTCTGGTGCTTAAAAAAACCGAATTTTTTAACCGCGGGACTCTTGTTGCTACTGTTCCCGTTCCCGGCCCTCGCCGAATTTTCCATCACCTCCGCGGAAGTCCGTCTGCAAGATAACCTCTATTTGATGGATGCTAACCTCGACTACACGCTGACGGGTGCAGCCATTGAAGCCTTAAACAATGGCGTCACCCTGCCACTGGTGTTAACTATTTCCATTGAAAGAGAACGTCGCTACTGGTGGGATGAAACTATCGCGACTCAAACACAACGCTATCAACTTAAATTTTACGCGCTGACCGAACAATATCTGGTTGAAGACCTTAAAACCGAACGTCAAGAAACTTTTCCCACCTTATCTGCGGCCTTGACCGCGCTTGGGAAATTAAGAAATTTGCCGTTGATTGAAACGACGTGGATTAAACCAGAAGGGACCTACTGGGTCTATTTACAAATTTATTTAGACATTGAATCGTTGCCCGTCCCTCTACGTCCCACGGCACATTTATCCTCCAAATGGCGTTTAAGTAGTGAATGGTATTTATGTCCTCTGCAACCAATCAAACCTTAAAAAGATGGGCTAGTCGCGGCGTTGCCCTGGTACTCTTTGCAACCTTGTTAACCTCCCTATGGATGGTTGCCGATGCGTTGGAAAACTCCAAACGCTTTGAGTCGTTATACTCCACTCTGCTACTGATTAACGCAGTGGCATTTCTGGCGTTGTTGACGCTGATTGCACTGAATCTAAGCGACCTGATTAACGCGGTCAAAAAACGCCGGGCCGGCGCCCGCCTCACGGTAAGTTTGATGATTTTGCTAGTTATCTTATCCACCATGCCCGTCCTGGTCCTCTACTACTTCTCTATAGAATTTTTGCATCAACGTCTGGATGCGTGGCTGGATGTCAAAGTCGAACAAGCCTTGACAGATGCTTTAGAGTTAAGTCGGGCGGCCCTGGATGCTAGGTTACGAGAAGCCCTGCAAGACACTAAAATGGTCGCCGAAGACCTCGCTTCTCTCACCGACGACGTGATGGGTGTCCACTTGAGTCACTCACTGAATCGCAATGGGGCCGCGGAACTCACGCTAATGACACCCAGTGGTAAAGTGTTAGTGTTTAGCACTGCCGATGACCAAGAGGGACGCTTATTATTACTCCCCAATCGACCCAATGACAGTGTGCTGTTACAATTGAAACAAGCCGATACTTATGTCAATTTGGAACCGTTGGGCAAGCAAGGTTTAAATATTCGAGTCGTGGTCAAATTCAAAACGACCCAAGGGAATCAAGTGCGCCTCCTCCAGGCGTTGTTTCCCATGACGGAACGTCTCAGTCAGTTGACCAACCATGTTCAAACCGCGTTGGTCAATTACAAACAACGATTGTATTTACAGAAACATTTTAAACTTAACTTCACTCTCGTCCTCTCGTTAGTCTTATTGATAACTTTGGCCAGCGTCGTGTGGATGGCCTTTTTCGCGGCCCAACGGTTTGTTGCCCCATTAAGCAATTTAGCTGATGGAACAAGGGCCGTCGCTGGTGGTAACTACACCAAACAACTGCCTATCACCCATTTTGACGAATTGGGTTTTCTCGTCCAATCGTTTAACGATATGACCCGCAAAATTGCCCAAGCCAGTGATGAAGTCAAACACAGTCAACAACTGGCCGACAGTCAACGGGCTTACTTGGAAGCGGTGTTAGAACGACTCTCGTCAGGCGTGATTTCGTTGGATTATGAACAACGGTTGCGCACGGTCAACCCAGCCGCTAATCAAATTTTAGGGTTGCCATTGAGTCACAAGTTGGGACATTTTTTTCTTCAATTGCAACATGAACATCCAGCCCTCTGCGCCTTATGTCAAGCGATTCATCCCTATTTATCTGACAATGTTCATGATTGGCGAGAAGAGATTACCTTATTTGGAACCGGCGGTCGGAAAATCCTGATATGTCGTGGCACCCAATTAAGTTTCTCCTCCCCCGACCAACCCACGGGTGGCTATGTCATCGTGTTTGACGACGTGACCACGTTAATTCAAGCCCAACGGGAAGCCGCCTGGAGTGAAGTGGCACGACGGTTAGCGCACGAAATCAAAAACCCCTTGACCCCCATTCAACTGTCTGCGGAACGTTTACAACAGAAATTATTGCGCAAGTTAACGCCTCCAGAAGCCGAAATGTTGGAACGCATGACCAATACGATTATCCAACAAGTAGAAACCATGAAGGAAATGGTCAACGCCTTTTCCGAATATGCCAAAACGCCCAAAATGCACTGGCAAAAATTAGATTTGAATGAAGTCATTGAAGAAGTCATTGAACTATATAATCATCTTCCTGTGCCTATTCATTTGGCATTAGACGACGACATCCCCTTGATAGAAGCCGATTGCGGAAGACTGCGCCAGGTGCTACATAACTTGATAAAAAATGCCATGGAAGTGCCAGCCACGGACAATTTCATCACGGTAAAAACGCAAGTCGTGCAAGAGGATAACAGCATCGAACTCTGCGTTCAAGACCGTGGCCCTGGCGTTCCTCTGGAACTACTGGATAAAATTTTTGAACCTTACGTGACCACTAAACCCAAAGGAACGGGACTGGGGTTGGCAATTGTGAAAAAAATTATTGACGAACATGGAGGCATCGTCTGGATCGAGAATCGGCAAGGAGGATGTGTTATTATTCGGTTGCCGGTAATTTTTTAGTGGATAGTGGATAGTGGATAGTTAAGGTAGGGTGGATTAAGCGAAGCGTATCCACCTTCTGAAAAATAGCGGAGAATAGAGAGTTAATGTAGTTAATGTAGGGTGGATTAAACGAAGCGTATCCACCCTCTGAAAAAGGCAAAAAATACAGGTGGATACGCTTCGCTTAATCCACCCTACATTAACTTAATGGCATTGCGGCTAAAGCCTCTAGTCCACCCTGATTTTTTCGCTATCCGTTATCCACTATCCACTATCCACTATCCACTATCCACTATCCACTATTTATTATGCCTGCACACATTTTAGTCGTTGACGACGAACCCGATATTCGGACCTTGATGAAGGAAATTTTAGAAGACGAAGGCTTTAAAGTCACCGTGGCAGAAAATGGCACCGTGGCTAAACAACTGCGTCAGGAACAACCGCCGGACTTGATATTATTGGACATTTGGATGCCTGATATAGATGGCATTACTCTCCTCAAAGAATGGCACGTCGGTGGGTTGATAACTTGTCCTATCATTATTATGTCAGGACATGGTACTATCGAAACCGCAGTGGAAGCCACTCGTTTAGGGGCATACGATTTCATTGAAAAACCCGTCTCCATTTCCAAATTACAGGTGACCATCAAACGCGCCCTGGAAATGGCGACGTTGCAACGGGAAAATTACGGTTTGCGCAAAACCCTAGTCGTTGCCGAACCCCTGGGACATAGCCCCGCCATGGTTGCGGTGCGTGAACAAGTTCAGCGGATTCATCAACATCATACTGCCGTTTTGATTCGCGGTGAATCAGGCAGTGGACGCACCTTGTTGGCCCGCTATATTCATCAACATAGCCCCCGTTATAAAGAACCGTTCGTGCAAGTGCGAATCACCGGGATAACACCTGATAATCAAGCCATAGAGTTATTTGGCAGTCAGACTCACAACCATTCCGCCCGTTTGGAACAGGCCCATGGCGGGACCTTATTTATCAAAGACATTGCCGACCTCGACATCACAATCCAGGGACGGTTGTTAAGCAGTTTAGAAAATCAATCCTTCTTACGCAATGGGGGAGACACCCAACCGATTCCCATTGACGTGCGAGTGATTGCGGCCACCGCTTCTGACCCAGAACACGCCGTTGCCACCGGTCGCTTGCGTGAAGACCTCTATTACTACTTAAACGTTATCCCACTTCACATTTTGCCATTGCGAGAACATTGTGAAGACGTGCCAGAGTTATTAGAGTTTTACGTCAATTTTTTTGTCAATCAAGAAAATTTACCTTACCGCCGCTTCACCGTGGCAGCCCAAAATCGTTTGCGTAACTATTCTTGGCCAGGCAACGTCCGGGAGTTAAAAAACTTGGTACAACGTCTCCTCCTGTTAGGAAATAGTTACACCATTGACCTAGATGAAGTGGAACCGGCC
This sequence comes from Thiotrichaceae bacterium, assembly GCA_011391085.1. Taxonomy (GTDB): domain Bacteria; phylum Pseudomonadota; class Gammaproteobacteria; order Beggiatoales; family Beggiatoaceae; genus JAABRD01. Next base: position 5,793 of record JAABRD010000014.1, read on the forward strand.
TTAAATACTCAGCCGCGTCCCGTACCCTCTGGGAATCTCTCTATTTATGACCTACCCCTGCGAGAAGCACGGGAACAATTTGAACGGGCTTATTTAGAACATCAATTGCAAGAAGTGGGAGGCAATGTCAGCAAAGTCGCTTCCAAAGTAGGACTGGAGAGGACTCACTTGTATCGAAAGTTACGGGCTTTGGAGATTGACCCTAAACCGGTGAAAAAATGAACTGTAGGTGAACAGGTAACACTAGAAATCGCCTCGGTGGACTAGAGGCTTCAGCCGCAATGCCATTAAGTTAAGAAATATCCTAACCATGTAGGGTGGATTAAGCGTCAGCGTATCCACCATCCCCGAAACTGGTGGATACGCTAACGCTTAATCCACCCTACCTTAACTTAATGGCATTGAGGCTTTAGCCGGTGGGGGCCGAACATAATTGAAATCGCGGGGAACACCCTCCGGCTGAAGCCTCTAGTCCACCATGATTTTTTTCACTATCCACTATTCACTATCCACTATCCACTATCTTACTAACACCATGTTTCGACGCACCAAAATTATCGCTACCTTAGGCCCCGCCACGGATGATCCTGAAATATTACACAAAGTCATCAAAGCTGGCGTAGATGTCATCCGTCTCAATTTCTCTCACCAAGGGGCAGAGATTCACCAGAAACGGTTGGAAGCCATCAAACGCACTTGTACCAATGACTATGGTCGTCCTGTTGGCGTCATTGCCGATTTACAAGGGCCTAAAATTCGCATTGAAAGTTTTACCACCGGCCAAATCGTTCTCGAAAAAGGACAGCATTTTATTTTAGATGCCGCTTGTCCTTCCGATGCAGGGAATCAACAACGAGTGGGTCTCACTTATAAACAATTGCCCAGAGATGTCCGACGTGGCGATGCCCTGTTGCTAGATGATGGTCGTCTCCGTTTAGAAGTGAAACAGGTTCAGGGGACGCAAATCATTTGTAAAGTAGCCATGGGGGGCACGTTGTCTAATCATAAAGGAATCAATCGAGTAGGCGGAGGTTTATCGGCCAAAGCCTTGACGCATAAAGACCGTAACGATATTGCCATCGCTGCCGAAATGCAAGTTGACTATGTCGCCGTCTCGTTTCCACGCACTGCGGAGGACATTCATGAAGCGCGAGAATTATTTCGATCCGCAGGCGGAAAAGGTGGAATCATTGCGAAAATTGAACGTGCCGAAGCCTTGACCAACCATGAAGAGATTATTCGGGCCGCCGATGCCATCATGGTGGCGCGGGGGGATTTAGGAGTAGAAATTGGGGATGCGAGTTTGCCGCCGGCCCAAAAATTATTAATCAATAAAGCGCGTGATTTAAACAAACTCGTCATCACTGCGACCCAGATGATGGAATCGATGCGCGAAAATCCCGTTCCCACTCGTGCCGAAGTGTCAGACGTGGCCAACGCTGTCTTTGATGGGACCGATGCCGTGATGTTATCTGCCGAGACCGCCACCGGGAAATATCCTGAAGAGACCGTGATGATGATGGACCGAGTGTGTCGCGAAGCCGAAAAGCAACCACAGGTGCGGACTTCCAATCACCGCATGGATTGTCAATTTGGACGGATTGATGAAGCCATTGCGATGGCAACCATGTACACCGCTAATCATTTGTTAAAAATCAAAGCGATTGCGGCGTTGACAGAATCTGGGTCAACTGCGTTATGGATGTCTCGTATTCATTCCGGCATTCCGATTTTTGCCCTCTCTCGTCACGTCAACACTTGTCGGCGAGTCACTTTGTATCGCGGCGTGTATCCGGTCAAAATGGAAGATTTATCGACTGTCGACACCTTGGAGGCTAACCAATTGGTCATTGACGAATTAGTCAAACGCGGGGCCGTGGGGAAAGGGGATTTGGTGATGATTACCAAAGGCGATTTGAAAGGCATTGCAGGGGGGACGAATTTGATGAAAATTGTTTGTGTGGGGGAGGAGGGGAAGATAGTGTAAACCAGGTAGGGTGGGCAAACACACACTTGCCCACCCTACAAACTACTGGAATGCAATAAGAATGATTGCCCCCTGCGAAGCGTCGCAACGGCGCAATAATTCTTATTGCGCTCCAGCAGGGAGTCGTACAATTTTACAGGAATTTTAAGTACCGAAGCAGAAATTTTACGGTATTTTCAATCGTCGCCCTCACCCCCGGCCCTTCTCCCTCTGGGAGAGGGGCCGGGGGTGAGGGTAAAGGCGTCATTATACCAGAAAATTTCTGCTTCACTACTTACTATATTTCACATTAGGGTCTCTCTTATGTCCAAACCAAATTCAAACAAAGGTGAATTACTTAAACGACTGACTCAATTATTAAGACGCAGTCTGGAACAAATTCCCGGAGTCGGGATGGTGGTAAAATTAGGCAATGATTGGCAAGCGGTGTGCGACCAAATGCGTCAAGAACAAGCACACTTGGCCTTGGCCGAACGGGTCGCGCAATTGGAAGAATTGGCCACCTTTACCCCAGTACAAGCCCGTGAAAAGGCACAAGCGGAAATGACTGAGGCGCGGCAACAGGGTCAGACCATTTCTCGTGAGTTAGAGGAAGCGGTGTTAGAGTTGGCTTCTTCCATTCCCGCCACCGTCCGTGAACGAACGCAAGCGACGTTGCGGCAAGCCCGTCGGCATGGGACGGCGATGCAAACGGTCTTACCCTTGGGAGAAGGTTTTACGGAGATGGAACAGAATGAATTTTATCGGTCCTTGTTGCCAGCCCGGCGTTCGCGGTTTCGGGAACATGACCCGGTGCCGCATGGGAATCCGCAATGGCGGTTGGTGCAGTTGATTGGCGCGGGCGGGTTTGGGGAGGTGTGGGAAGTGCGGCATCAACAATTGGATGACCGGTTTGCGGTGAAGTTTTGTCAAGAGAGTGTCAGTGCGATGGCGTTGAAACGGGAAGCCGAAGCGTTGTTCAGACTGCGGAAAGATTTGCCGAAGCATCCTAATATTGTGCGCTTGGAGGATTTGCAATTAGACCAGGAACCGTATTGGTTGGCCTTTGAGTATGTCCGGGGCGGGACGTTAGAGGCGTTGATGCGGGCCAAAACGTTTACGTGGAATGAGGCACTGGTGTTGTTTTTGCCGTTGTTGGAAGGGATGAGTGCGGTGCATAGTCAGGGGATTATTCATCGGGACTTAAAGCCCGCGAATATTTTGTTGACGGCGGAGGGGGTGCCCAAAATTGCCGATTTTGGGATTGGGAAAGTGACGGCGGAACAGGAGGTGAAATTGACCCAAACTCGTCTGTCTCCGTTTACTTCATTGGGTTTTGGGACCCCAGGTTGTATCTCGCCCGAACAAGAGGACGGGCAACCGGCGCATCCGGCGGATGATACTTATTCGTTGGCAGTGATATTGTGGCAATTGTTGCATCATACCTTGAAACCACCGCGTTATCTGCGGGCGAGTTTGGAGGATTTGGAGATACCTTCAGAGGCCAAATTGTTAATTCTGGAGTGTTTAGAACTGCCGCGGCAGAAACGTCCACAGTCGGCGGGGGAGTTGTTACAACGGTTACAGCCGTTGGTGCCTGAAGAGGAACAGCAACGGGTGCAAGGGGAGGTGCAGACTTTGCAACAGGAGTTACAGGAATTGGAGAGTCGTTTGCAAACGGCGGTGTCTCAGAAGGCGGCGGCGCGGCAGCGGGAGTTGGAACAGCAGAAATTGCGTAAGCAACAGGAGTTGGCGCAGAGGCAACAGCAGGCTAAGGATTGGTCCCGGCGGGCGGGTTATGAGGAGGCGTTGGTGCAGGATAAGGAGGCCCGTGCGCAGTTAGAAGCAGCAGCGGCGGGGCGGTTGGCGAAGTTACGTCAGCAAGTGGAGGAGAAACGGCGGGCGGTGCAACAGGTGGAGTCGCATCAATTGCAACCTGCCAGAGAGGAATTGGTTAGGGTTGAGAAAAGTTTGGCCGAGATTGAGGGTCAATATGTGCAGGAGAAACAGACGCAACAAGGGCAGTTAGAACAGTCGTTACGGCAAGCCTTGGCAGAGTTGGGCGAGTTTCAGCCCGCGCCACGGGACCGGTTTGAGTTTGAACAGGAATATCAAGACCGCCTGGCACGGGAGAAAGCGGAATATGATACGCAACGGACTCGGTTGGTCGCTTTTTGGCAACAAGCGTTACAGGAGATGGAGAAGACGTTAGCCGCGTCTCATCAGCAAACGGTGGCCACATTACAGCAACAACAGGCGACTTTACTGGCCTTGCAATTTGAGATTCCACCGGCCCAGTTGTCTTTGCAATTGGTGGATTATGATGTGAATACGCAACAGTTGCCGATAGTGCTGGTGGCGCGGGGGATTTTGCCGTTGCAAATTATTCAAGTGAATGCTACTTTGTCGATTGCGCGTGACCCGGCCAAAGAGTGTTGGCAACATGCGGAGTTGTTATTGCCTTATTTGATATTGAGGCTGGAACAGGGCGGGCAGTTAGCTGTGATAATGGCTGGCTTTGAAACACCTGAAAGTCAGCGTTATACTGTCGATGAGGCAACCTTGGTGGTTTTGGAGGATAAGGAAGAAATAGCGCGAGAACAACAAAAACGTCGGGAGGCTGAAGAACAGAAACGTCGGGAGGCTGAAGAACAGAAACGTGAAGCCGAAGAACGTAAACGTCGGGAGGCCGAAGCCGAGGAAAACCGTAAAGGCCAACTCTTCACCTTTGAAACCGTTCTCGTGGACCGTCGTGGCCAAATCATCAAACGTGACTCTCGTCAAGCCCGTCAAGTTGCAATCGACTTGGGTAAAGGTGTAAAATTAGAAATGGTGCATATTCCAGCGGGCACGTTTCTGATGGGGGCTACCCCGAATGAGGCTGGGGCATCTAGCGACGAGTACCCTCAACATCAAGTCACCCTGAAATCTTTCTGCATGGGCAAATATCCTGTCACGCAGGCGCAATGGCAAGCGCTTATGGATAATAATCCGTCGAGATTTAAAGGCGAAAATCGTCCAGTGGAAAATGTCTCTTGGCAAGATGCTAAGGCGTTTTGTGACCGCTTGTCACAACGCACGAGTCAGACGTTTCGCTTGCCCAGTGAAGCGGAATGGGAGTATGCTTGTCGGGCTGGAACTACGACGCCGTTTTATGTTGGTGAGACGATTACGCCGGACTTGGTTAACTATGATGGTAATCATCCTTATGGCGATGCCCCCAAGGGCAAATATCGTCAAGAAACGACTCCAGTGGGTAGTTTTCCTCCCAATGCGTTTGGTTTATACGATATGCACGGTAATGTCTGGGAGTGGTGTGAAGACGTTTGGCATGAGAATTATGAGGGTGCGTCGACGGATGGAAGTGCTTGGGGAGTGAAGAAGGTTAAAAAGGAAGGGGGATTCTTGAGTAATTTGTTTGGGAATAGTGAGAAAGAAGAGAATCGCCGCCTGCTGCGCGGCGGTTCGTGGGACGATAATGCCGTTTGGTGCCGTGCCGCGTATCGCAGCAAGTACACGCCAGATTCCCGCCACAATCTCATTGGGTTGCGTGTCGTTCTGTGTGCTGTGTGGACTCTGTAACCCTTTTAGCTATAGACCTCTTGCCCTTTGCGCTGTTGCCTTTTGCGCTGTTGCCCTGTTAGAAACTGAGAAGGTGTTTGTTTAGGGGGTGTGGGTTTTAAAACGCCGCGAAGCGGCGCCTGGCGCGAAAAATTCAATATACATATAATATATATGTGTATTAACTAATTTGGAGGAGTCCAAGACCTGTCTTGGACTCCGATGTGATGCAGTTTTTAGATAAATAATACTCAACTATCAAGTTTTTGGGTTTGCCTCCCTCCCAGCGGGGGGATTGAGGCAATGCCATTAAGTTAAGGAACTTTCTAGGAGTCTGAGGGTTCAGGACTGGCAGTCCTAGTCAATCCCTTAACTTAATGGCATGGAGGCATAAGCCGTAAGTCCGGTGATACGGTCATTGCGGCTTTAGCCGCTATCCACCAGCGAAAGCCTCAATGCCATTAAGTTAAGGGATTTATCTCGTTCCCACGCTGGCGCGTGGGAACGAGAAAACGAAAAAACTCACGCTTAGGTTTACACGTTCCTGAAATAGTCACTCCTCTACAACTTTTTAAGGAGAACATTTGATGATAACAACTCCCTTATTAGAAGAAAAAAACCGCGTTCAAAGAGAACTCGCCCAATCTGTGAACTACGATGTGGACCGCTATTTTGCACACGTTCATCAGTTGTTCAAGGAGATGCAAGTGCAATATGGTTTTACTCCTCAGTATGCCGATTTACCAGGGGGAACCTTGTCTTCTGGCGAGGCTGAGACTCGCTTCGGTTTGGTAAATAGATAACACCATATTTGAGAATTTACAGAATGGGTTGGATTTTATTCTGTTCATTCCCCCCCAGCCCCCCCGCACGCGGGGGGGAGTCATCCACGCTGCGGGGGGAGAGTCACCCCCCCGTGTACGGGGGGGCTGGGGGGGTATAAATGAGAAGGAATACTACTATATGTCTTGGACTCCAATATTTAAAAATCAAGAGAAATCAATATGAACATCGTTATCCCTGAAGACCTTGTCTATGCCACCCGGCTGACAGAAACTGAATTATTACAAGAATTAGCCGTGGTGCTTTACCAAAAAGAAAAATTATCCATGGGTCAAGCCAGTAAAATGGCCAAAATGACGCAATTACAATTCCAAGGATTACTAGGCAGTCGTCAAATCAACGTCCATTATGATGTCCCCGAATTTACACAAGACTTGAAAACCTTGCAAGAGTTGGGACGGATATGAAAGTTGTCAGTAATACCTCACCACTCTTGAATCTGGCCACCATTGGGCAATTAAACGTGTTGAGAGACCTCTATGGTCAAGTGATTTTGCCCCCTGCGGTTTACCATGAAATAGTGGTAGCTGGCGCAGGACAACCGGGGGCCCAAGAGGTTGAAGCAAGTGATTGGCTTGACGTTCGACCCGTCAGTAACCAGTCCCTAGTCACAGCTTTGCAAGTAGATGTGGACATAGGCGAAGCCTCTGCGATGGTTCTGGCTTTGGAGTTGAAGGCCGATTTGTTGCTGTTAGATGAACGTAAAGGACGCTTAGTCGCTTCTCGTTTAGGTCTCAAAATGACAGGGGTGTTAGGAATTTTGATCGAAGCCAAACGTCACGGCCTAATTGCCGCGGTCAAACCCATTTTGGACGCCCTTATCGGGCAAGTTAGTTTTCGTGTCAGTTCACAGCTATATCAGGAAGTGTTAAAGATGGCTAAGGAATAGGAGTAACGTGGAGTCCAAAACCTGTTTTGGACCCCAGTTAGAAATTTTGGTGGAGTTGCGTAAATCCTAAAATATGAAAAGACACGGACATTTGTGGCCAAGTATTATCGACTTTGCCAATTTACTCAAAGCGGCCCGCCAGGCGCAAAAAGGTAAACGCTATCGAGAGAACGTCTTGCAATTCAACTATCACTTAGAAGAGGAACTGTTACAGTTACAAGCCGAATTAGCTTCTCAAACGTATCGCCCAGGCCCCTACAAAACGTTTGAAATTGTGGAACCGAAACGACGGATGATTTCGGCAGCCCCTTATCGTGATAGAGTCGTGCATCATGCGTTATGTAACATCATCATGCCGATTTTTGAGAGAACATTTATTGCCGATTCGTATGCCAATCGCGTTGGTTTTGGGACGCATCGGGCGTTACGTCGCTTTACCACATTTGCCAGGTCGAGTCGTTATGTCTTACAATGTGACGAGTGCGTAAATACTTTCCTAGCATTGACCACGCCATTTTGAAAACTCTCCTGCGGCGTAAAATCAAATGCACTCAAACTCTTTGGTTAATTGACCTGATTATTGACCATAGCAATCCACAAGAACCTGTGCTAGAGTATTTTGCAGGCGATGATTTGTTGACCCCCCAGTCAACGTCGCCGCGGTTTGCCCGTTGGCAATTTGACCAGCCAGTTTTTTGCAAATGTCTATCTCAATAGCTTTGACCATTTTATCAAAGAACAATTGAAAATTGTCAAATATGTGCGTTATGTGGACGATTTTGCCTTATTTGGGATTTGCGGAATCCGTGTCATCTGCGGGAATCTGCGGTTTAGACCGTGTAATTTAGCTCTAACAACGAGGAAATGAATTATGCAAACACAAGTTGAATTAAATGATGAATTGGTAAAAACTGCCCTTAACTATGCCAAAGTCAATACCAACCAGGAACTACTTACCCTCGCCTTAACCGAGTTTGTGGCAACTCACCAACGGTTAGATGTTCGAGAATTACTGGGTACCGTTAACCTCCGACCAGATTATGATTACAAACGGTTACGCACCGCAGGAGATGACTATGTTTCTAGTTGACACTTCCGTTTGGATTGACTATTTTAATCAAACCCATACCCCCGCGACCGCGAAGTTTGAGGTACGCTGGAGTGGAGGCTTTAGCCGGCCGGCGGTAGGCGCCCCGCAATTTGAGTGGGGGGGGTGATGCCTACGGCCGGCCGGCTAAAGCCTCCACTCCACCGGTATTTTCCTTAACTTAATGGCATTGCCCGTACACGGGGGGAGTGACCCCCCTGCGTGCGGGGGCAGGGGGGTACAAAGGCGCCATCATTCTTATTGCGCACAGGGGGAGATCGTACAGGTTTAAATGAATATTACTATATCTTGCCGTGTGCAACGCGCCAGCGTTGCGGAAACGGGAGGCTGGCGCGTCCCCCGACGGCATTCTCCTGCTTTTGCGTGGGAACGAGAAACGAAAAAAGGAGTCCAAGACAGGTCTTGGACTCCAGTAATTTGGAGTCTAAAACAGGTTTTGGACTCCAGTGTCAATCTTTAATAAACGTCATGCACCGTATTATAGATGTTGAATTTCCCCGTAGGGGTAACCAGACGTTCATCCTTGATCACCTGTTTCAACTTCCGCGTCTTGTCGTCCACGATGACGATGGCAGATTTCTTGTCTTTGTTATTCCAGACCGAAAACCAGACTTCATCACCGTTTTTGTTATACTCCGGTTGGACGACCCGTTTAGGACCTTCACCCACGTCAGCCCATTCAGCAATGGGGAGAACTTCGTAAGGTTTGTCCAGATTCTTGATGTCAAATACCGCAACGGATTGAGATATTGCTTCATCTGGATTGAGGGCGGTGTCAACATAGAGGTTGGTGGACTTGGGATGGGTCTTGATAAACAGAGAACCGCCACCTTGACCTTTCAGGTTTCGCACCACTTTCCAAGCTTTGTCAGCATGTTTCTCAGGGTCAGTACCAATCACAGCAATACCTTCGTCCCCTAAGTCGCTGGTCGCCCAGACGGGACCATGGTCAGGGTCATCAAAGTTAGCACCGCGACCGGGGTGGGGAATCGCGCCCACATCAACCAAAGCTGCCAGTTTGCCTTCTTTGGAATCCACCACCGCGATTTTGTTCGACTTGTTAGCCGCCGTGAGGAAGTAACGTAGGGTTTTATCCCAGCCACCATCATGCAGGAAGAGGGCGGCTTCAATCGTGGTGATTTTCATGTTGCTGAGGTCTTCATAGTTGACCATCATGATTTTGCCCGCTTCTTTGACGTTGACAATGAATTCGGGTTTTTCATGGGAGGCAACAATAGCGGCCACACGCGGTTCAGGATGATATTCCTGTTCGACGGTGGTGCCACGGGTAGAGGTAATTTTCAGTGGTTCCAAAGTGTCGCCATTCATAATGACGAATTGGGGAGGCCAGTAAGTGCCAGCAACGGCATACTTGTCTTCCCACCCTTTGAATTTGGAGGTTTCCACCGAACGGGCTTCTAAGCCAATTTTGATTTCGGCGACATTGTCAGGACTTTCCATCCACAGGTCAATGAGGTTGATTTTCGCGTCGCGCCCAATGACATACAGATAGCGTCCTGAAGCGGACAAGCGGGAGATGTGAACGGCATAGCCAGTCTTGACGATTTTGACAATTTCCTTGGTGTCACCGTCAATCAAGGCAATTTCACCCGCATCACGGAGAGTCACGGAGAAGAAGTTGTCCAGATTGAACTTGTTCATCTTCTTGGTGGGCCGTTTGTCTGGTGGAACGATGACCTTCCAAGTGGCCTTCATGTCTTTCAGACCAAACTCAGGTGGTGTGGGCGGTTCGTGTAAGAGATATTTGGCCATCAATTCAACGTCTTCGGGAGACAGTTGACCTGACGTGCCCCAATTTGGCATTCCCAACGGAGAACCGTAGGTAATGAACGTTTTGAGGGTTTCCAGACCTCTGGTTTGGGTAATGTCAGGGGTCAGCGGTTTACCTGTGGCGCCTTTGCGTAATACGCCGTGGCAACCGGCACACCGTTCAAAGAAAATTTGTTTGGCTTTGTCAAATTCCGCTTCGGTCAGTGGAGGTGCGCCTGGGGAAATCACTTGTTTGAGGGCGCCAGGTTCAACGGCACTGGGGGCGCCTTGATAGGCTTTTTCAGCCGGACTGCCTTTGGCCGCATCAGCGGGCGTTGGGTCTGCGGCAAACGGGGTTGCCATACTGACCACTAAGGTGGACAGTAAACAAGCACGAGATATATGTCTTACTAAAGGTGTCATGTACATCTCTCCTTTTTTGGTTAAAAGTTAGGGTTGTGGTGTTAGCCTGAAACTGGTGCCGCCCCCCTAAATAATTGTTTAGCGTAGCAGTCAGTTTCCATGCCATGTACAAGTGTACAGTGCCATAATCTCTTAGCTTTGTTGAATAGTACCTTGATATATGTCAAAAAGAATGAATAATAAATAATGAACACACCCATGCTAGACTAGAGGCTTACGCCTCCATGCCATTAAGTTAAGGTAGGGTGGAGTGGAGGCTTACGCCACAATGCCATTAAGTTAATGCCATTAAGTTAAGGTACGGTGGAGTGGAGGCTTTAGCCGGCCAACGGTAGGCGACCCGCAATTTTAGGGAGGGGGTGATGCCTACGACCAGCTAAAGCCTCCACTCCACCTTAACTTAATGGCATTGCGGCTAAAGCCTCTAGTCCACCGCTATTTTAATTTTTTTCGATTATTATTCATTATTCATTATCCCTCATTGAATTTTTCCTGTTGAATTTTTTGGGCAAGTCCTATATTATAGAAAACAGGTGTTCATTATTCATTATTCACTATTCATTTTAAAGAAATTGTATGCACGAAGAAACCCCCCCTTTGATGTTCACGGACAGCGCCGCCAAAAAGGTGCATGAATTAATTTTGGAAGAAGAAGACAATGACGGTCTGATGTTGCGGGTATTTGTACAAGGCGGCGGATGCTCTGGATTCCAATATGGTTTTACGTTTGACAAGAATCAAGAAGACGGCGATACCATTGTTGAAAAAGAGGGCGTGAAGTTGCTGATTGACCCCATGAGTTTCCAGTATTTGATGGGGGCAGAGATTGATTACACCGAAGGATTAGATGGGTCCCATTTCGTCATTCGCAATCCGAATGCCATGACGACCTGCGGATGTGGATCGTCTTTTGCGGTTTGATTGCTATAGTAATATTCCTCATCACTTGTACCCCCCTGCCCCCCGCACGCGGGGGGGAGTCACTCCCCCCGTGTACGGGGGGCAGGGGGGGTACAAGTGAGAAGGAATACTACTATACCTTACGCAACCGCATGACAGAAACTTAGTTTCTTTGCGAGTGTCTTGATTCAAACACTAAAAAATGTGTGAAATCACGGGGAAGGCGGGAGTAGGCCAAGTCCATTCAACATATCTGTCAGTCCTAACATCTCTATTAAGAGAGGGATACCTATCACAGCCCCCATGACTAGCGCCATCGTAACAATGACGGCAGGGATGCTTGCGAGTGTCCATTTAATCATAAATCCCATGAGAGAAAAGAACGGAATCTTGATACCCGTGATGACTACGTCTTGACTGTCTTTGTCCATAATTTGCTTACCTGTTGTGAATGTAAATTCGGCTATTTTATCTGGAAATTTCCAGCATTTCAATGACAATTTCGATGCCTTGTTGCAGTTCAATACTGACCATTTCCATAATAATGAAGGCTGGAATGGAGGCAAAGGTCAATTTAACGAGAAAGAAGATAAATGACCAAAACGGTATTTTGACCGCAGTGACACGGATATTCCCATTCTCTAGGCCAAACGTGACTCCTTTTGGCAGACCTGTTGTCCAGGCCTGACTGTCGGCGGTCGTATTGACCACAACTGGAGGCGTAGAACTACCGACATTGGCCATTCCCCCATTTCTGATTTCGCATAATACGCCTATTTTTTCCATGCCCATCTTGTAACGCAGTGCCACCTCCTGCGTCAGATTTTTTCTAATCACGATAGGCGCAGGCTTCTTTTTAAACAACTTGTTTATTTTTTTCTCGCTTTTTTCAAAAATCAGGGCCAGTTTTTCTTTGACTTCGGCAGGGTCAAAGCCGTCTGCGATTTGCCCAAGTAGGATGACTTTATAGCTGTTATCACTCATTTTTATAGTGGATAGTGGTTTTAATGGATAGTGGTTTTACTGGATAGTGGATAGTGGATAGTGAACCGTTATCACCATTCACGACCTTTTCACATACTTAAAGAGGCAACTCATAGTAAATACTATTTTATTTCATCTGTCAACCTGGATAAAACAATCTGGTGTAAAACATCTTTGTTCGTGTGTGAACCATCTGAAGCTATACTTTAAAGGGAAGAACTGTTGAATGGGAAGAATTGTTGGAGTGGAGGCTTTAGCCGGTGGAGGTGGGCACTCCAATTAAACCACGGGGCAAATCCACCGGCTAAAGCCTCTACTCCAACATTCCCATTTTTTTGAAATACCATCCTATTTTAACAATTTTGTCAAACAAATATTGCACTCCCTTTAATAATCAATTAGAATAAATCGTCTCAATTTATTTCACGTAATATTTCAGGAGCATTACTAGATGTTGACAACTGCTACAAAGGCCCAATTAGTTAAGAATTATCAACGTGCCCCCACTGATACCGGTTCGCCCGAAGTACAAGTGGCACTGTTGACCACCAATATCAACACGTTGTCGGACCACTTTAAAACGCATAAAAAAGACCATCACTCTCTACGCGGTCTCATCAAAATGGTTAACCGGCGGCGGAGTTTGTTGGATTATCTAAAACGTAAGAACACTGGTCGCTATCAAAACTTGATTGCCAAGTTAGGAATACGCCGGTAGGTTCGAATGACCAGGAGTTCAAAGCGTAGCTTTGAAAAAACGTGTTCAAAGCTACGCTTTGGACTCCTGGAAATCTATTTCAACATAATTCACTGACAACCCAACACTGGTAATTCATCAATAATGACCACTCAAAAGCAAACCAAAACGTTCCAATACGGTTCCCACACAGTCACGCTGGAAACTGGCGAGATTGCCCGGCAAGCCACCGGGGCCGTCATCGTCAGTATGGGAGATACCGTCGTCCTAGCCACCGTCGTCGGTAACAAAGAACCCTCTGAAGAAAGCGATTTCTTCCCCCTGACGGTTGACTATCAAGAACGTTCCTATGCTGCTGGCAGAATCCCAGGCAGTTATTTTAAACGCGAAGGACGTCCTGCCGAAAAAGAAACCCTCACCTCCCGCTTGATTGACCGTCCCTTACGTCCCCTCTTTCCAGACGGGTTCACCAATGAAGTCCAAGTCATTGCCACCGTCCTCTCTTTAGACCCCGAAATTGACCCCGACCTCCCTGCCCTGATTGGTACCTCCGCAGCACTCGCCATCTCAGGATTACCCTTTCAAGGACCCTTAGGTGCCGCACGGGTCGGTTACAAATATAAAGAAGCCGAATATATCCTCAACCCCACCAGGAGTCAACTGGCTGACTCCGCCCTCGACCTCGTCGTCGCCGGCACCCGCACCGCCGTGTTAATGGTCGAATCGGAAGCCAAAGAACTCAATGAAGAAGTCATGTTGGGCGCCGTCATGTTTGGCCATGAACAATTACAAGTGGTCATTCAAGCCATCGAAGAATTTGCCGCACTGGCCCCACCGGTGCCGTGGGAATGGCAACCCCGTGTCAAAGACGAAACTCTTGCCCAAGACATCCACACCCATGCCAATACCCTCCTCCGCGAAGCCTATCAGATTCATGATAAACTCCAACGTCAACAACGCCTGGCAGACATTCGCAAAGACCTCGTCACCCAATTGTGTGAAGGAGAAACACCTAAGTGGACCAACGCCCAAGTCTCAGGGGCCATTGAAAAACTGGAGGAAGACATTGTACGTGGCACCATCTTGGCTGGTCTGCCGCGCATTGATGGCCGTGACCCACACACTATTCGCCCCATCACCATTCGTACCGGCGTCTTACCACGCACTCACGGTTCCGCTTTATTTACCCGTGGCGAAACTCAAGCGATGGTGGTCACGACGTTAGGTACCGAACGCGACGCCCAAATCGTCGATGCCCTGGAAGGCGAATACAAAGAAAACTTCATGTTGCACTACAATTTCCCACCCTTCTGCGTGGGCGAAATTGGTCGCATTGGCACCCCCAGACGCCGCGAAATTGGTCATGGACGCCTCGCCCGCCGCAGTGTGCAAGCTGTCATGCCCACCCAGGAAGATTTCCCTTACGCCATTCGTCTCGTCTCCGAAATCACTGAATCCAACGGTTCCAGTTCCATGGCCTCCGTCTGTGGTTCCAGTCTCGCCCTCATGGATGCCGGCGTTCCCATCAAAGGCGCAGTGGCAGGTATCGCCATGGGACTTATCAAAGAAGGAGACAAATTTGTCGTCCTCTCTGATATTATGGGTGACGAGGACCATCTGGGTGACATGGACTTCAAAGTGGCTGGCACCGAACGCGGTGTCACGGCGCTACAAATGGACATTAAGATCGACGGCATCACCCGTGACATCATGGAAGTGGCACTGGAACAAGCCAAACAAGGGCGTACCCACATCCTCAAAGAAATGGGCAAAGTGCTGACCAAACCGCGCAAAGACATGTCCAAATACGCCCCTCGCATTATCACCTTCCACATCAAACCGGACAAGATTCGCGAAGTCATTGGCAAAGGTGGCACCACCATTCGCGCCATTCAGGAAGAGACTGGGGCCAGTATTGACATCACCGATGATGGCACCATCAAAATTGCCTCCGTGGACTTCATGGCAGGACAAGAGGCCAAACGACGGATTGAATTGATCACCGCAGACGTCGAAGTCGGCATGGTCTATGAAGGCAAAGTCGTCAAATTAATGGACTTCGGCGCCTTTGTTACCATCCTCCCAGGCCGCGACGGTCTCGTCCACATTTCTCAAATTTCAGAGGAACGAGTCGAAAAGGTCACGGATAAATTACGTGAAGGCGATACGGTACAAGTCAAAGTGCTAGAAATTGACAAACAAGGACGGATTCGTTTAAGTATGAAAGCCGTCAATGAGTAAATCGTTAGACATCCTCTAACACTGCAAAATTGTTCAACGAAAGGGACCGGGTGTCCCTTTTTTTGTTTGAATTTTCAAGTGAGGTGAAACATGCAACTACAATTCCATCAATTAGTCATTCCACCCGGAAATCAACTCTTGCTAACCAACATCAGTTGGCAAATGTTTGAGAACTTGTTAGAAGAGTTAGGGGAGACTCGGGCGAAACGACTATCATATAACCGAGAGACATTAGAAATTATGGTACCCTCCTTCGAACATGAAGATAACAAAAGAATGATTGGCAGACTGGTCGAAATCATTCTGGAGGAACTGGATATTGAATTTAGGGCCGCCGGTTCCACCACTTTCAAAAATAAACCGATGGCACAAGCGGTTGAACCAGACGAGTGCTTTTATATTCAACATGAAGCTGCCGTGCGAGGTAAGAAACGGGTGGATTTAACTGTCGATCCACCTCCCGATTTAGCGATTGAAATTGACCTCACCTCCCGCACATCACTGGGCAACTATGAAGCCTTAGGCGTCCCCGAACTGTGGCGTTATGATGGCCGATTGCGCATCTATGTGTTGCAACAAGGCAAATATGTAGAATCTCCTACCAGTTCCTTATTTCCACAATTCCCGGTGCGTGAAGAAATCCCTCGCTACGTTTACCAGAGTACACAAACTGGCAGGAATCAAACGATGCGGGCGTTTCGGGAATGGGTGAAGGGGATTATTGGGAAGTCTAACTCATAGCCTCAAAGTGAGATGGTATCTGTGGTTTGGACCTCGCGTAAGCAAGGTCCAACCGACTCACTAATTAACGGTTGACAATTGCATCCGCAACTGATTGCGCTTCTCCGTGTTTAACACTGTTGGATGATTATCGATTAACTGTAACAACCCCCATGGTTGCCGCAACGACTGAAGCAATTTGTCATGCACTTCTTCTTGTAAGGCACCAGCTTCATACCAATCTAAGGTGGGCGTCTCCCAATCCAATAACTGACTTAATTCAACATGTGTCAACCCATAGCTTTCTCGCCACTGCCGAAGGTCTTCTGGCAACAACATTCCATGACGAATACGATATTTACGATATGCCTCATCTAAAGCACTGTGACCTAAACTACTGATAAAGGTTTTACCACAATTGGGACATTGATAAAATTCTTTTGTCACTTGAAACTCTTCGCCGCACACCACCACTGTCGTGAATTCACGAAGGGGTTTAAGTTATTCTTCATAATCGCAACTCAAGCAGTATTCTTCTTGCATAAGTCACCTCACTGGGATAAAGAAAACGGTAGTGATGCAATTTGGGTGAAATATCGCACGGTTTCGCGTCGGTCTTGAACTCTGATTGAGATGATTAAATGAGGACTCTGATAAGGAGGTTTTACTAATCAGAGTTCATCTGAAAATCATTCTAATCAGAGTTCAGACAGAGAACCCACATTGCATCACTACCAAATAGTCAATCCAAACGGAAGTGTCAACTAGAAACATATTCATCTCCTGCGGTGCGTAACCGTTTGTAATCATAACCTGGTCGGAGGTTAACCGTACCTAGTAATTCTCGAACATCTAACCGTTGGTGACTTGCCACAAACTCGGTTAAGGCGAGGGTAAGTAGTTCTTGATTGGTATTGACTTTGGCATAGTTAAAGGCCGTTTTTACCAATTCATCATTTAATTCAACTTGAGTTTACATCATTAGTTTCCTCGTTATTAGTTTGTAGGGTGGGCAAATGTGTGTTTGCCCTTCTGTTGTTAAAGTGGTATGCAACGAAAAATCTGTTGCCCACCCTGCCTGGCTATACCAGTTTATAACCAAGTCAAGAATTGTTCCCTAGAAACATCACAGTCACGTAAGATTTTAGCCAGCAAGCCGCTACCAATTTCTTCACCTGCATGTACTGGCACCACCGTACAACGTCCATCTGGATGTTTTAAAAAGTGATGACTACCTTTTATCCGCACCACGCTAAACCCTGCACGTTTGAGTGTCGCAATAACCGTTTTGCCAGTCAAAGGTGGTAGTTTATTCATACTTCTACAGAGACCCTTTGAAAACCTACAAACTGATGACTTTCGATTTCCTCAGCCGCAACCTCTAAACATAATAAAATAGCTTCTTCAATTCGTTGCATCAGTTCATCTAAAGATTTAGCCTGGGTATGGCAACCGCGCAAGGCAGGCACGGACGCGACTAGATAGCCGTCGGAGTCTCGTTCGATGATAACACTAAATTCTTTTTTCATAGCAAATCTCGTTAAGTAAGTTTGTAGGGTGGGCAAGTGCGTTTTTGCCCACCTTCCTTTGTTAAAGTGGTGGGCTGGCTGGAGTCCGGAATTAATTCCGTTGATGTTTGGAGTCCGGAATTAATTCCGTTAGTGTTTGGAGTCCGGAATTAATTCCGTTAGTGTTTGGAGTACGGAATTAATTCCGTTGATGTTTGGAGTCCGGAATTAATTCCGTTAGTGTTTGGAGTACGGAATTAATTCCGTTAGTGTTTGGAGTACGGAATTAATTCCGTTAGTGTTTGGAGTACGGAATTAATTCCGTTGATGTTTGGAGTACGGAATTAATTCCGTTGGTGTTTGGAGTACGGAATTAATTCCGTTGATGTTTGGAACGGAATCCGCCTGAAACGGAATTAATTCCGTACTCCAAAACCCATAACCATTACCTTTGCAACACTACGTTGGTTAGCGGCCAAGATTTTGATTCCCGAAATACTTTCCAACACTTTGGATTTATTAGAGTAATTGCCATTATTCAACTCTACCATAGTTTCTTCCGACAAGTACAGGTCAAACTGTTGTCGTTCTTCAGTCCACCATTGTTGAGTCACTTTGACAAAGGTCTTCAGTTCTTCTCTTTCATCAAAGAGATAACTGGGAATGGTGGTGTCGAGATAAATGGTTCTAGTCATTTCATCAAGCATTCAAATTTGATATTATTTATCTAAAAACTGCATCACATCGGAGTCCAAGACAGGTCTTGGACTCCTCCAAATTAGTTAATACACATATATATTATATGTATATTGAATTTTTCGCGCCAGGCGCCGCTTCGCGGCGTTTTAAAACCCACACCCCCTAAACAAACACCTTCTCAGTTTCTAACAGGGCAACAGCGCAAAAGGCAACAGCGCAAAGGGCAAAAGGTCTATAGCTAAAAGGGTTACAGAGTCCACACAGCACACAGAACGACACGCAACCCAATGAGATTGAGGCGGTAACCTGGCGTGTACTGGCGGCGATACGCGGCACGGCACCAAACGGCATGACCGTCCCACGAACCGCCGCGCAGCAGGCGGTAGCTATTCTCTCCTCCTGTCTTCCACACACTCCCATCTGTCGGCGCACCCTCATAATTCTCATGCCAAACGTCTTCACACCACTCCCAGACATTACCGTGCATATCGTATAAACCAAACGCATTGGGAGGAAAACTACCCACTGGAGTCGTTTCTTGACGATATTTACCCTTGGGGGCATCGCCATAAGGATGATTACCATCATAGTTCACCAAGTCCGGCGTAATCGTCTCACCAAAATAAAAGGGCGTTGTGGTTCCAGCCCGACACGCATATTCCCATTCCGCTTCACTAGGCAACCGAAAGGTTTGACCTGTGCGTTGTGACAAGCGGTCACAAAACGCCTTAGCATCTTGCCAAGAGACATTTTCCACTGGGCGATTCTCACCTTTGAAAAATGACGAATTGTTACCCATAAGCGCTTGCCATTGCGCCTGCGTCACAGGATATTTGCCCATGCAAAAAGATTTCAAGGTCACTTGATGTTGGGGATATTCACTTGATTGCGCCTCAGCTTCATTCGGGGCGGCCCCCATCAGAAAAGTGCCCGCTGGAATATGCACCATTTCTAATTTTACTCCTTTACCCAAGTCGATAGCAACTTGACGGGCTTGACCAGGTTCACGCTTAATCACTTGACCACGACGGTCAACCAGGACAGTTTCAAAGGTGAAGAGTTGGCCATCCGCCGTTGGACTAGAGGCTTTAGCCGGTGCCGTTGGACTAGAGGCTTTAGCCGGTGCCGTTGGACTAGAGGCTTTAGCCGGTGCCGTTGGACTAGAGGCTTCAGCCGGTGACCTCCCCCCCACCGCCTGTAACCGTTTCAACAACTCCCCCGCATCCTGCGGCCGTTTCTTCCGTGGCCGTAAACCATCCAAAACTAACCGTTTCGCCTCCTCTGGAATATCCAAGTCCTCCAAACTATCCTGTACATAAGTCATCGGTAGCGGTTTCAACGTATAACTCAACATCTGCCACAGTATCACCGCCAACGAATACACATCATCAGCAGGATGCGCGGGTTGCCCGTCCATTTGTTCGGGTGACGCATACCCAAAACTCCCCGCCCCCATTAACGTAGGGGCCAACCGAGTGTGCCGAATTTCCTGTTCCACCATCACTTTCCCAATCCCAAAATCTGCAATCTTAGGCCGTCCCTCGTCAGTCAACAAAATATTAGCTGGTTTCAAATCCCGATGCACAATCCCCACTTGATGCACCGCACTCATCCCTTGCACGATGGGCATAAATAATTCCAATGCCTCCTCCCAACTAAACTGCTTGGCCCGCATCAAGGCTTCCAACGTGCCCCCATTGACATACTCAAAAGCCAACCAATAGGGTTCCTCGTCTAACGACAAATCCTCTAAACTGACAATATGCGGATGTTTGGGCAACTCCTCATGCAATTTCGACAGCGCCTTCGCTTCTTGTTTCAAAACTTTGGCACTGTCACCATCTTGACAAAACTTCACAGCATGACGATCTTTCAATGGCTGATGTTGCACCTCCCACACTTCCCCAAACCCACCGGCCCCAATCAATTGCGTCAACCGCCACCGCGGATTCGCATTCGGCACCGATTCCCCTTCCCGAAACCGTGGCCGCCGGGCAGGTAACAAGGACCGATAAAACTCATTCTGTTCCATCTCGGTAAAACCTTCGCCCAATGGTAAGACCGTTTGCATTGCCGTCCCATGCCGACGGGCTTGCCGCAACGTCGCTTGCGTTCGTTCACGGACGGTGGCGGGAATGGAAGAAGCCAACTCTAACACCGCTTCCTCTAACTCACGAGAAATGGTCTGACCCTGTTGCCGCGCCTCAGTCACTACCACTTGTGCATCTTCACGGGCTTGTGCTGGGGTCGAGGTTGCCACTTTTTCCAATTGCGCAATCCGTTCGACCAATTCCAGATGCGCTTGTTCCAAACGAATTTGGCCACACACCGCTTGCCAATCATTGCCTAATTTTACCACGGCCCCGGCCACGGGGATTTGTTCCAAAGTGCGTATTAATAAGTAGGTAAGTCGTTTAAATAAGTTACCTTTGTTTGAATTGTTAGGTTGTGCCATAAGAAAAACCCTATATATGAAAATAAACCGTGCGAAAATAATCCATAATAATTCGTCCCAGAAGTCCAAAGCGTAGCTTTGTGAAAAATATTATAGAAAAATATATAATAATATTCATTTATTCTTGTACCCCCCCCAGCCCCCCCCGTACACGGGGGGGAGTGACCCCCCCTGCGTGCGGAGGGGTACAAAAAGGAGTGACCCCCCTGCGTGCGGGGGGTACAAAAAGGAATGAATATTACTATATATGTACTGGACAACGAACAATGAATAATGGATAATAGAAAATGACAAAACTTTAGGTGGACTAGAGGCTTTAAAATAACGGAGTCCAAAACCTGGAGTCCAAAACCTGTTTTGGACTCCGACTGTCTTTCATTCTTCGGTAGTGATGCAATGTGGGTGAAAGGTCTGAACTATGATTAGAATGATTTTCAGATGGACTATGATTGGTCAAGCCTCCTTTCATAGCCCTCATTTAATCATATCAATCACAGTTCAAGACCTAAGAGAAACCGCACGATATTTCACCCAGATGGCATCACTACCCATTCTT
This sequence comes from Thiotrichaceae bacterium, assembly GCA_011391085.1. Lineage (GTDB taxonomy): Bacteria > Pseudomonadota > Gammaproteobacteria > Beggiatoales > Beggiatoaceae > JAABRD01. The sequence continues at coordinate 27,113 of JAABRD010000014.1, forward strand.
CTATTCTCTATTATCCATTATTTATTATGAAAACCTCAACTGATATTGAAACGATTCAAAACATTTTGGCCAAAGCCGACCCGCTGTATACGGAACGAGAAGTGTCGCAAGCCGTTGAAGATGTCGCCAGTGCTGTTTATGCACAGTTATATGATAAATACCCAGTGTGCCTAAGCGTCATGGTGGGTGGTTTAGTGTTCGCCGGGCAACTGTTACCACGCCTAAACTGCCCTGTGGAAATTGACTATATTCATGTTTCCCGGTACCAAGGGATGACCCGTGGTAGTCATTTGCAATGGATTAAGTTACCTTCCCTCAGTTTGGAAGGGCGGACCGTGTTAGTCATTGATGACATTTTAGATGAAGGCTTAACCTTAAAAGCCATTGCGGAACACTGCTTTGAAAAAGGGGCGCGGGAAGTCCGAACCGCAGTGTTGGTGGAAAAACAACTGTCGTCTCGACCAGGATTAGCACGGGCAGATTTTACTGGCTTATTGGTGCCCAATCGTTATGTATTTGGTTTTGGGATGGATTATCAAGGACAATTGCGTAACGTCCCAGGTATTTATGCGGTACATGGTCTATGAGTGAATTAGCAATTATTGGAGGAACTGGACTCACCAGTTTAGAAGGACTAGAAATCACTCATCGGCAAATGATGTACACCCCTTATGGGGAGACGTCGAGTCCACTGATTCATGGGACGTATTGCGGTAAATCAGTCTTATTTCTAGCCCGCCACGGTGCTAGACATACGATTCCACCGCACCAAATTAACTATCGGGCGAATCTTTGGAGTCTCAAAGAATTAGGAGTGAAACGAGTAATTGCCGTGGCAGCGGTTGGTAGCATCAATCCTACCATGCGTCCCACCGATTTGGTGATTCCGCATCAACTGATTGATTATACGCATTCACGAGAACATACGTTTTTCACAGCAGGGTTGTCAGCCGTCACACATGTAGATTTTACTGACCCCTATTGTGAAAGTTTGCGCAGTCAGTTACTGGCAACAGCCGAACGTTTTAAGTTCATGGTACATCAACAAGGCGTCTATGGCGCCACCCAGGGACCCCGTTTAGAAACGACCGCAGAAATTAATCGAATGGAAAGAGATGGATGCGATATAGTCGGTATGACAGGGATGCCTGAAGCGGCTTTGGCAAGGGAATTGGAGTTATGTTATGCGACTTGTGCCGTCGTTTCCAATCCTGCCGCAGGACGGGGTGCGGCACCCATTTTATTGACAGACATTGAAGCGAGTTTAGCAGAAGGGATTCAACATGTTCGGCAGTTACTGGGAGAGGTGATACGGTTGTGATATAGGGTAGTGATGCAATCTGGGTGAAATATCGGGTAGTGTTGCAAAGGTAATGGTTGTGGGTTTTGGAGTACGGAATTTATTCCGTTTCCAGCGGAATAAATTCCGTACTCCAGCGGAATAAATTCCGTACTCCAAAACCGCTATACCATTACTTATACAACACTACCAAATATCGTGCAGTTTCGCGTCGGTCTTGAACTCTGATTGAGAGGATTAAATGAGGGCTCTGAAAGGGAGGCTCTGACTAATCAGAGTCCATCTGAAAATCATTCTAATCAGAGTTCAGACAGTGAACCTACATTGCCTCACTACCCATCCTACCTTAACGGCTTTCAACAATGGTTGCATCCATACTTATCAACTCTTTCTGAAACTGCGGGTACCAACTGCGTAACTCTTCTGGAGTTTTTGACAAAATCTCCTCATAGCGTTGTCTAACTAACCAAATACCGCGTAGTGAAGGTAACGTCCACCGTCTATCTAAAATATCTTTAATCAGTTGAGTCCATAACCTTCTCCATAACAATTGACGAAACCATTGGTTAAATTTGACTAAATCGGAACTGTGAAAACGATGTAATACCACTTGATTGAATCCCCATAAAGCTGTGGTAATGAACCGAGATAACCGAGCTTCTTTCGCTTCCAGATGACAAATATGTGCCTGTAACGCATGTAACAACATTCCCAATCTGGAAGCACGATAACATACGTCATTATCTTCATTGACCGCATACCGTTCCAACGTCTCCTCAAAACGTACCGTCTGCAAAATCTCTCGGCGGTAACTCATCCGGGCCCCATGAATCATCGAAACGGGATGAGTTGCCAGTCCTTTCAAGGTTTCTGGCAACGTGTACTTTGGAAACGCAAAATCGTAAGGAATAAAAATATCATCATCCTTAATCCACCGTTTTGCCACTGCACGTAAGTGACCCTGTAGAATACGGAGTTGATTAGCAACCGTGGAGGACTGAGAAGAGGAGGTTTCCGCGGCGCTGGTACCATCTGGTGGCACAAATTCCAGGGCTGGCATAATTCCAGCGACTTGATGTTGAGTATCGTGGGCATAAATACGCATCACTTCTGCGGCGCAATCGGGATACATCAAAGAATCATCGTCAATGAGAAAAATCACCTCGGCGGTAGCCAGGTCAATACCTTGATTACGTTGGGCTGCCGAGGAAAGATGTTTGGCTGGTACTATTTTCCAATGAATCATAGAATACTGTGTGGCTAGGTCTTGCATGACCTTAGCGCGTGTGTTTTCCCAATACAAACTGGCGTCCACCACAATAATTTCTTTGGGTGCCAAAGTTTGTTGGGCCGCCAGACGCAGACAACGTAGCAAGATAGTTTCACGTTGATAAGTGGGAATCACCAATGACCAGGAAAGAGATTGGGGAGAACTATTAGTAGAGATTGATTGACACATATTATGATATGAATGACTTGTGTACGACACCTATTTTAAAGTGAGACAGACGAGAAGTTTCTCACCTGGGCAACCCCAGAAACAATATGATGAGTATGCCAGCGGATAGCAACGTGACTAACCAAAGTAGTCCTTTCATCAACTTAAATTCCTGAGAATGTTTCCCCACTTCTCGTTTGATTTCCTCACGTAAATTTCGTTCCGAGGTTTCTATTCTCATTAAGATATTCTGAACCCCTTGATTGATAGCACTGACCGTCAAATCCAGTTTATCCAAACGCAGGGGGAAATTAATTTTATCTATAAATTCAACCAATTGTTGAATTTTCTCACTCACGTTCTGGGCCTGATTGACGAGAGTGGACATTTCCTGAATAGCGGTCGTATAAGTTGCTAAAGTGTGTTCAGAAGTCTTCTGAAAATTTTCCACCTGACTTTGATATGACGCAGTGAAGTTTTGCAAATGGGTCTGGTAAGACTCCGAAATGTTATGAATTTGCAGAACATATTCTTGTTGAATGGTGGCCGTCGCTTGAACCACCGCCGTGGCTATTTCTTCGGCCCTGGTAATCTGTTTAACGGCCCTGTCTAACAAAGTTAATTGTTCTTGGAGACGCAGAAGTTCCTCATGAATTTGTTGCATAATTTTCCAAAAAAGTGTGATTAAATTTTTCTAACCAATCGGTGTGCTTCTTCAAAAGTAGCCAATGAAGTTGGGTGTCAATGGTCCCTTGCAGTTTTGGAGAAGAGTGATAGGTTAGTAACTTTTCTTTGTATTTCAAAATGTTTGACACATACGTCGGACCTGATAAGGGTGTCGTTTCAGCAAAAATGAGAAAACCTTTGGTAAAACTCTCCGTCGCTTCCGTCAACAGTTTCTCATTATTCCATTCTAACACAAAGAGGGTGAAAGCTTTTAGCAGTAAGCCGCAAGCATTATCTGGATGGTCAGCCAAGAGACGCACACAGGCCCCCAATAGATGTCTTAAATTATCTAATTGAGAACCGCTTTTGTCAAGCGTCATCACGTCAATAAATTCCCAAACCCAGTCAATTTGATGATTTTTCCCCTCTTGAGTCCTGTCGGTGAGGGAGTAATTTTGACCGTCCACTTGATAATCTTTACGGGCATATTTGGAGTTAAAATATAAATCGATAAACTCCTGAAGGGCCTGATTACCGTTGGCCTTTAAGCCTTCATAACAGGCTATTTTCATGGTGCGAATGGCTTCCAGCCGTTTTTTGGCAATCTCTTCATACACAAAATCAATCAGCAAGCCTAAACATTTTTGAAGGGTGGTTTGACCTCGATAGGCGTCCACTTTTTGAATCTCTGCTTGCGCCCTGGCTTCTGAGTAATAGGTGTTGATGTAATGGTAGAGGTGCTGTTTGTAAACACTTTCCTCTTTTTTGGTAACGTCCAGTACAAACACTTCGGAACGGAAGTCCACGGTGTAATCATCAATGACACCGATGGTGGCTAGTCTAAACAAAGCCCTTTCGGTATCAGTTTTCTCGCGAAGTTTATTAAGAAGTTTCTTCAAGCGATTGACGGAATAGCCAATCGGTTGCCCCCGTTGTTGGTCATAGTCAGCCAATATATCTATGACATATTCGTTAACCTTCGATTCCTTTCCCATTCGGAGATTTTCCATGAATCGGTTTATTATAACAGCATGTGAGTATTGCAAACCTGGAAATAATTCTGCAATCGGTCGAATAATCAATTTTCTGTTGCTATTGAAGGCAACTGTCAAGGGCGGAACTATTTTCTCACCAACTTGGATTTCCGCTAGTCGAGTTTCAATTCCTCTTTCTGTTGCAGTCGACTCAGGAGAACTGATTTGACTTAATAATTCATACAGAATCGTCTTTTCCTTCTCCTTACCTTTAAACGCCCTTCTATAAAAGTAGAGAGGAATATCTTCGTCAACCTCCTCTAGCATACTCTCTTTGATAAATTTTTGATCACTGAACAAAATATAGCAAACCGCTAATTTTCTATCTCGTCCCGCCCGCCCCACTTCTTGGACAAAACCTTCCAGAGAACTTGGATAATTGAGGTGAACCGTAAAACGCACATTGGGTTTGTCGATGCCCATGCCAAAGGCTTTGGTGGCTACCAAAAGATTCAATCGATTGTCAAGAAAGGCTTTTTGGTGATACAAGGATTCTGCTTCGATGTCATCCTCTGCCTGGGAAGACCCCATAAAAGTGCCTATCTTCAGGTTGGCTAACACGGCTGTTTGTAAGTTGTCAGACGATTCATTTTTCTTTTTGGTGGCAGGCGGTTCAATGATACTGTCATAGACTCCAACTTTGTAACGACTCTTTTTGTATCTATCCGTAACTCCGAAATACCAGCCTCGATGCGGACAAAAGATGATGCCGGCGTGAGTACATTCTTCATTGAAGAAATGTTGGGCATCAAAATTGGCGATAGCAACGTCGCTATGTTGACTCATAGTATTATATTGGGAAAATTTGTCGGGAAGAGTGGCTAAGAGATTTTTCAAAGCCTGTTGTTTCGCTTCACCCACTTCGATTTTAGTGCTCCATTCATCGCGCCTTAGTTTAATATCCGTTTCAACTTTAATCACCTCAAATTGCAATTCCCGTCGGTGAGGATGCCCACCGCGAATCACCGCTTCTTCGCCCAATTTATAAGTGCCAGGAACCGTCAGATCTCTTTGCACATCAGACAATACGTCAAAGGAAGCCGTAGCCGTCAGTCCTACCAAAGGAATATAAGGAAGATTTTTGGTTTTGCAGAACTTGATGGCATTTGCACCCAGTTTTAAATAAGCAATCCTAAAATCATGTCCCCATTCAGACACACAATGCACCTCGTCGATGACGCAATAACTAAAATATTTGCCCGTTTGATACATCGTCATCAAAGCCACTCGAAACTCTTGGATTTGTAGGCGTTCGGGGGAAATAAACACAAATAACGCCTCGGCACGACTCAGCTTTTTGGTCGCTTCCACTCTCTCAGCCGTGGTCAATGAGGAGTTGATAACCAGGCAAGCATCCAGGCGATTTTTCCGCAATCCATCCTCTTGGTCCGTCATTAAGGACTTAATTGGGGTAATGACTAAACTAATCCCCGGTTGCAGGCAAGTAGCCAACTGGTAAGTTAATGATTTACCTCCTCCAGTGGGCAATAGTCCAATTAAACTTTGGCATTGTAGGGCACGATTTAAGATTTCTAACTGTCCCACCCGAAATCGTTCTTTGCGGAAAATATTTTGCAAAAAATAAGTCAGTGCTTGTTTGGCTTGAGGGACTATTTCAGCCATCTCACTTGCTGGTAGATTCACCACGGGTCGATACTTAATCAAATCGGTGGTATAAAATGTTCGTGTGGCTGAAGTGGAAGGGGCGTGACAGGACCGAATGATGGCAAAGTGTTGGCTATCGATACGAGTCTCTCCTGCCGTCAACCCGACCCGTTGTAACATAGCAATGTCAATAAATAAGTCGCATTGAACTCCCTCTGACAGGTCCTCCAACAACTGGACCGAATTTTCAAAGTGCTGGTGTAATTGGGCTGCTTGAAATTCCTGGGTGATAAACACCTGCAAGTCAATTTTAGGTAGTTGCCGACCGCAACCTTCTAATAGAAATAAGTTTTCCAAAAGTTGTTGCAAATCTGCTATCGCTAAGTGGGCGCAAGGAACATCTCTTTCAATAACGATGATCTGCCAAACTTTCGCGGTGAGGTCTAGTTGACCACTGAGGATAAATTCCAGCACGGTTTTTTGAATCCGCGCAATAGCCACTGGAGTTAAGACCAGTTGTAAAGCGGTCAAACCAGGTGAGGTATGATAAAGAGGGGTCTGATAATTATTCGCCAAAATCTTGAAATACTCGTGTTCAAGCAGTTTAGTCAACGGGGCCAGTGGTTCCTCAAGATTATCAAAATCTACCGTGCTGATGCGCAATGTTGTCCATCCTAATTTTTGGGTTGCGTCATCCCGGCGCCGGTCCAGGGATTGTTGAATTTTGTCATCGTGTTGAGACCCATCAATTTCAATAATCAGTCCGCAACTATTGCGAATAGGGTAAGGAAATTCCAATGCGAAATCAACTCGTTGCTGGAAAAATTCCGCTTGACGACCAACCATGCTAGTAAGGCTACGTTGTGGTTCTAGCAATTGGACAAAATAGTTCCCAATCTGTTCTGGAATGGCTTTCAAGCAAAAATCTTCTTCATAACAACTTCCCAAATCTTCCCCACTAGGAGGAGGTATGAAAGAGTCCTTTAGAGTCAACTGTGGGTCAATCAAATGCAAGACTTCATAAAGCGGGCAAGATTTCAGAACTGGACTAGACGGGACATAATAAATATTGCCCAGGCGGTCCACCTCTCGCCGCGTCAATTGAAAAGTTTTTGCCAACACGTCTTCCAGATAAACCGAAGGTCTGGTAGGCAGTCCTCTGGTCAGCAGGTTGTTAGCGACGGCAATCACAGGTATTAGATTGTCTCGGTGGCGAGTCAAGTCAGTGTCGGTCTCTAATTCAAAATGGCAAAGAGAGTTAAGCAGTGCCTCAATTTTGGCTGGGCCATAACCTGTTTTTGGTAAACTCTCTTTAATCGCTTCTATCAAATATCCGACTTGGAATTGCATGGCTAAAATAACGTGAGGTATCTGGGAAGGGGTAATGCGGGTGAAAGAGTTGACAATTTTTTGAAAGTTGTCAACTCTCATTATGATTACTTTTGCAACACTACCGAGATTGAGTCAAACTAGATTGAAATTCGGTAGTGATGCAATGTGGGTGACATGCTTACCCTCACCCCCGGCCCCTCTCCCAGAGGGAGAGGGGAGTATGGCGGAACCGGTGGTTTTCTCCCCGCACCCTCTGGGAGAGGGGCCGGGGGTGAGGGCAACTCCCTGAAATTCTATACACTCCCCAAACAAATGTCAAATGTCTTTACCTTGCGGGCATGGACTATAAAGCCCAAGACGTTCGCTACCGCATTATTCCATAGTGAGTAGCCAATTATAGTAATATTCATTCATTTTTGTACCCCCCCAGCCCCCCCGTACACGGGGGGGAGTGACTTCCCCCCGCGTGCGGGGGGGTTGGGGGGGGGATATAAGAATGGAGGAATATCACTATATTTGAAGAATGTTGCCATGTCTGTAAAACCGTACAAATTAATACTATTGAAAATAACTGTTTCTGTGGCAACTTTTACAAAGGTAATGCTTCAGGAGTCTAAAGCGTAGCTTCGTGCGTGACAAGACATTCTGGGTGTGATTCCATTACCACCACCGTACTCGTACTGCCCGAATTTTCTACACAGAATTTAAAAATGTTTGGCCCGTTGCAAAAGACACTTTACATCTTAACCAAAAGGGTGCGATAATAAAAGGAGAATGGAGAATGGAATTAAGTTCATTCTTCATTATCATTCTCCATTTTCCAAGTTTGGATAGGTTCATTTTCTATTTTCCATTAATTTAGGAGAACCCAACATGTTAGCTTATAAACAACAAGTTGTTAAGTTAAGAAATATCCTAACCATGTAGGGTGGATTAAGCGTCAGCGTATCCACCAGTTTCGGGGATGGTGGATACGCTTCGCTTAATCCACCCTACCTTAACTTAGTTCGGCCTGAAGTCTAACTCTTCGGTTCCTTCTATCACTTTACCAATTCTGATTTTTGACAAACAAACAGGACAACCATAAATGATAACAAAACTTTCTACTATTGCAATACTCTCTATTTTTTCTTTCAACCTACTGGCTGTAGAACCCAACACTTCTACAGAATTTGCCAACGCTACCGTTGAGGAACGGTTTCAAAAACTGACTGCCGAGTTGCGTTGTGTCGTCTGTCAAAACCAATCCATCGCCGATTCTCATGCGGAACTCGCACAGGATATGCGTGACCTCATTCACAAGATGATGGCGGAAGGGAAAACTGATGCAGAAATTTCTCTCTTCCTGGTTGAACGTTATGGGGATTTTGTGTTGTACAATCCACCCGTCAAACCTACCACTTATATCTTGTGGATGGGTCCCCTGATACTCCTCTTAGTTGGCGTCGTCGGGTTAGGCTATTGGGTGCGTCGTCATGCCCAAACGACTGCCACACCGCCTCCTTTGACGGGCGAAGAACGCCAGACAATTAATCAACTGCTTAGTCACAACTCTAACGATAAATAAAAAGGTCATCTCATGCTAACTTTTTGGATAATTGCGGTTATTTTCATGCTGACGGCACTGACTTTTGTGGTGCCTCCGTTTCTGAAAACCTCTGTCACGGAGGACACCGAACGCAACCGTCTCAACCTGGCTATTTATAAGGAACGTTTAGCCGAGTTGGAACAAGACAATGTGACGCCAGCACAACGCGAAGTGGCTAAACAGGAATTGGATAGAACCTTGTTACAAGATTTGGGTGAAAACTCTCTTCCCCTCACCCAACCTCGCGCCCGCTGGGCTAGTGTAGTCGTGACCCTTGGTCTGCCTGTCATAGCGGTGGGAAGTTATTTGTATTTGGGGGCGCCTCAGTCCATGCAATCCCCATCTCCCTCTCAGGCAGAGGATTCAGCGGCTTCCAATCCTCAAGTACCACCTGATTTCAAAAAAATGGTGGAAAAATTGGTGGCCCGTTTGGAACAGCAACCTGACGATGAAAAAGGCTGGCAAATGTTAGCCCGTTCTTACGCTTTTTTGGATGATTACAAACAGGCGATACAGACTTATAATAAGACGTTGGCCAAGTTTGGGGAGAAGCCTGAAGTATTGACTGATTTGGCAGAATTTATGGCAAAGTCCAATAATGACGAATTGGCGGGATTGCCAACAATTTTTTTGAAAGCTGCGCTAAATATCAATCCTAACTATCAAGATGCGTTGTGGTTAGCTGGTTTTTCTGCGGCACAAAAACAAGATTTTCAAGGCGCCATTGATTATTGGCAACGTTTTCTGAAACAGGTGCCTGAAACCGAAGTGGAACTGCGAAAAAGTCTCGAAAAACATATCGCAGAGGCGCGTAATCAAATGGTTGGAAGAAGTTCTTCGTCCTCTGTTACGGTCTCCCCTGAAACGAATCATTCGCCTCCTTCTGAAAACGTAGTGGGGGCGCCCGTGACGAGTTCCACAACGTCGATAAATACTTCCTCTTCTGGCGAAAATGCCTTGACAGACGCGAAAATTGCAGTTAGTGTCAGTTTAGACCCTGCTTTGCAAGAAAAAGTGAGTCCAGATAATACGTTGTTTATCTATGCCCGTGCCACGGAAGGTCCACCGATGCCTTTGGCCATTGTGAAAAAGACGGCTAAGGATTTACCAGCCAATGTCACGTTAGATGACAGTTTGGCATTGACACCGGCCCTGAAGTTGTCTAACTTTAAAGAAGTGGTGGTCTTGGCCAGAATTTCTAGCAGTGGTCAAGCGACGCCCCAACATGGAGACTTGATGGGGCAGAGTGACACGGTGATGATAGGCAAGCAAACTCAGGTGACGATTACGATTAATCAAGTCATGCAATAGTGGATTTAGTGGATAGTGGATAGTGGATAGTGGATAGTGATGAACGGATACCGGAGTAGAGGCTTTAGCCGCAATGCCATTAAGTTAAGGAATATCCAGCCAATGTAGGGTGGATTAAGCGTTAGCGTATCCACCAGTGTCGGTGACGGTGGATACGCTAACGCTTAATCCACCCTACCTTAACTTAATGGCATTGAGGCTTTAGCCGGTGGTGGTGGCACGTCTCCGGCTAAAGCCTCTAGTCCGGCCTTGTTTTCTCCATTTTCCATTCTTGATTATCTATCTTTATGATTCGTACCGCTACTTTACAAGACCTCGACTTCTTGCAAAACCTTGAACAACGTTGCTTTACCACGGATATATTGTCTCGTCGCAACTTTCTCTATTTACTCACTAAGGCTTCTGCACACACTTTGGTAGATGAAAAAAAGGGGACGTTACGCGGTTATGCTACGTTTCTCTTCCGCACCGATTCGACCAGTGCGCGTTTGTACTCATTTGCTACCGACCCTCAATATCGTCGTCAAGGCATCGCCCTGCGTCTCTTGAGGGCAGGTGAGAAGATTGCCAAACAACGTCATTGTCTCTCCCTGCGTTTGGAAACACGACTGGATAATGTCGCTATGCAACGGTTAGTTACCCAATGTGGTTATCAAAGCTTTGGGAGGCTGGCCCACTATTATGAAGATGAAATGGATGCGTTGCGTTTTCAAAAATTCTTGAGGGTCAAGAAATGAATAATGGATAATGGGATAATGGAGAAAAACCAAGGTGGTCTTACGGCTTTAGCCGGTGATGTGCCACTACCACCGGCTAAAGCCTCTACTCCGGTTTCCATTCTTCATTTTCCGTTTCAAAAAAACTGGACTTTCGCCGGTAAAATTGCTGATTAAATAAATTTAGAATAAACTATCTTGAAAGATTCTAAATGAAATGATAGAATCAACTTCCCCTGAAAACATAATTATCAGGACACCAAAACCATATCTAAACAACGCTTACAGACGAATTATGGCTTACAAACTAGATACTGAATTGTCCCCAGAGTTGGAAAAATTTAGAAGTAAAATTGAAACTTCGATAAGACCTTTTGTGAAAATTTTACCCAAACAGGTCAAGGAATTAGACTTTTGGCAAAGTAAATTTGGAGGTTTGCCTTACTTACCCAACGGTTGCGAATACCCCCTGAATGCTGAAGGCAAACCGTTGTTCTTACTCGCCCAGATTAATTTTGAGGAGGTGCCTGAATTAGAAGGTTTTCCAAAGACGGGTATTTTGCAAATCTTTGTTGCAGAAACCGAAATGTATGGGGCAAATTTTGAGAATCCCATTGAACAAGATGGCTTTAGAGTCATCTATTTTCCCAACTTTTCTGACTTGGAAACTGATCTAGTGACAGATTTTAGCTTTTTGCCCAAGCCTAAATATTTGCCATTGCGAACCGCCAGTGCCCTACAGTTTGAAAAGAAATGGGCCCCGGTGAGTCTCAATGATTTTGAATTTGAGAACTTTTTTGGCCCGAATTTTTTTCAACAATTTGGCGACAAAGAAGATGAAATTGCAGAAGAATACGCGGAAAAATTCACTGCCATGGGGCATAAAATGGGTGGCTATGCTTTTTTTACCCAATATGATCCGCGTGAATATGTCGCAGGTGGAAAAAGTTATCGTCTGCTGTTACAAATGGACACCGACGACGAGGTTGACATGATGTGGGGAGACAGTGGCGTCGCCAATTTTTTTATTACCGAAGAGGACCTGGAGAGGTTAAATTTTTCCAGGGTGTTTTATAACTGGGATTGTTATTGAGAAACTGTTCGAGATCGAGAAACTCTAGGGCTTGAAAACCTGGAATGTGTTTAACTGTAGTTTAAGAAGAGTGAATAAATCATGTCCAAAAATGCTTGTTACTGCTATATGTTACTCTCATGGATGATGCTGTTTAGCCCTATTGCAGTAACTGCGGAAGGTGTTTCTCCCAAGCCTTCTAACAGATTGGCGTCATCAAATTCGATGCCAGAAACGTCGCTTCCAGATTCAGATGATTTCGCCCGGCGCGTGATAGCCAGTTATCTATTATTACAAAATATGGTAACCTTGGCAAAAACGATGATTGGAAAACTAGAATCAGACGGACCGAAAGACTCGTTGCTGAAACCGTTAGAGTTGTTACAAGAGAATCTCCTCGTGCGGTTAACTTTGGCAAAATATCTCACTCGTCAAGAAATGGATACTTTGATTGAGTTTCTGGATACAGCCGAAATCATTTCGATTCTGACGAAGATAACTCGACAATCAATGTTTCCGCGAGAACCTGTGCAATGGGATATAGACAGTTTTATCCAGGAGATTAAGGCAATATACTTTATGACTATCGTAAGGGGATGGTTAGGGAAGACCACTGATGATACGGTTGTTTCTTTTCCTGTCAATGGTATTGAAGTGCAACCTTTTACGGCGGATAAAATTGAGGTGCGTGATCGGCTTACAGCAGCACGTCAAGTCGTAGAATCTTGTTTGCCCTTAATTGAGGGAACTATCATAAGAATGTTAAATCAGCAGGTTAAGGAGGAGGTCAAAGATATGGAAATTGAGGGTTCCCGAATTTCCTTAGCGGTGCGGTCAATGATGGATAATTTGAGAGAGGACCCCATCTTGGTGTTGGTGTTGGCGAGACATTTTGAGGCCAAGGAGTTAAGTGCAGTGGCCTACTTTTTAAGTAGGGAAGAAATCCGGTTGGGTGTCGATAGATTGAGTCGAATGTGGGTTTCTCCGCAGGGAGGCAAGTTGAAACATGATTGGGGACGGGTTCTACAAGAATTTACCACGGCATTCACAGGAATCTTTGAGGGTGCTACCCATAACACTTCACAACCCCAAGGAACCGAACCGTCGAAGAAAGCCAAGGGAGAATCCGGGACCGAAGCGTCGAAGAAAGCTAAGGGGGAAACCGGGAAGACCGAAACTGCAAAGTCAAAGGTGGAGAAAACCGAAGGTGGTACCGCAGGGGTTCCGGGCAACAAATGAGAGGTAATCCATGAGTTCAAAGCGAAGCTTTGTCCGTGTCATTTGACAAAGCTTTGCTTTGGACTCCTAAAGCATGGAGGCGTCTTGCGCACTGTTTTAGTGAGATACCGTATAGTATAATATTCTTTCTCATTTGTACCCCCCAGCCCCCGTACACAGGAGTGACTCCCCGCGTGTGCCTGCGTGCGTGGGGGCACAAGTGATGAGGAATATTACTATAACGGTAGTGATGCAATGTAGGTGATGGGCAAGGACTGGCAAAGATTTCTACCATCCACATTGCATCACTACCACTATAACAACCCAAACAGTGCGTCTGACACACTCTACTTTAACTTAATCACCATCACTAAGACATCAAGAGGACCAATCTATGTTTAATTCAACTCGTATCATCACTATTTACCTTCTACTCTCTGCCTGGCCCTGCTTTGCCACTATCACGCAAGACCAGGTTCACTTCCAAGTCTTCACCAACCGCAGTGTGGTCGAAGGCTTGGCATTACTCAACAATGAGAAGACGCTATGGGTCAGCACCAATGGCGGATTGGAACAACGCGACGGTCGCACGGGACAACTGATTAACGTGTTCACCCACGTCAAGACTCTCCCAGTCAGCGATGGTCAAGACGGTCAATGGGGAATTAATCGTCACGGCAATTTGGTGCATTTAAGTGACACGGGCGAATGGCAGGTCTATACCAAAGACAATTCAGGTCTGCCCGATAGTCCTGTGGGTAGCCTCGTCAGCGAAGGTCAACTATTATGGCTGGGCACCCAACGTGGCCTAGTGCGTTGGCAAAATCCGCAAACGGTGACGGTGTTCGACATGAACAATTCGCCCTTACCCGATAATTTCCTCCGCGTTCTGTTAGCTGATGGCAGTGGTGGAGTTTGGCTAGAAACCCGCAATGGCGATTATGTTCATCTCAGTGGGGACCAACAATGGACCGTAGTGCCAACCACAGAACCGCGTTTACCTTCCTCCCCAATCACTACGTTCACGGGAGATGACAACAGCGGAATTTGGTTCGCGTCTGAGGATTCAGAAAAACCACTGACTCATCTCACTCGCACCGGTCAGCTAACCACTCATAATCCCTTGTCAGAATCGGAAACCACGTATTTCATGGAAGGGATGCCATTGTTAAGTGACAGTCAAGGTGGTCTCTGGGTGGGTCTGCTTCTATCAGGGACGTCAGGAAATTTGGTGCGATATTTAAATGTTCAAGGCGAATGGATTTCCTATCCCTTCATCAAGGAAGAGTGGCTTTACGAAAATGCCACCGTCCTTGCCAAAGATAATCAGGGAGGAGGTTTATGGGTGGGCACCGACTATTTTTTTCGCTATCTCACACCCCAAGGAGAGTGGCAAGAAATTTCGTTTGAGAGAGGAGAATACCTTAATGTAACCGCCTTAGCCAGTGATACCCAAGGTGGCGTCTGGATAGGCACACAGAACAATTATTATGGCCAAAGCAGTGGTGGTTTAGCGCATCTGAATAGCCAACGGGAATGGCAATTTTTTGATTCAGGGTTGCCCAATACCTATATCACTCATTTCATTAGTGATGGGATAGGAGGCATTTGGATAGACCTCCCTGGCGGTTTTGCCCACTTGTCTCAGTCTGAAGAATGGACACTGAATTCTTCTGTGCCCACGGACCTGTATTATTTGGAATATTTGGTAAACGATGGCAACGGTGGAATCTGTTTGGGAGAAACCACTCGGCATATTCATGTCACGGATACCCAAGTCAAGGTGTTTAATAGTCAAGACCAGTTGCCTAGCACTTGTTTGACGAATCTCACGTTACCTACTTCTCGTAATTATATCAGCGACGGACGTGGTGGCATCTGGGAAAAAATTTACAACGGTCTGGCCCATCAAAATAGCCAAGGGCAACGACAAGTCTTTAACCTCACCAACTCGCCTTTGCCTAGCAGTCAAATTAACGCTATTGTTGGTGATGGAGAAGGTGGCGTTTGGGTTGCTTGTGGAGAAGGTAATGGGGAGGCAGAATCGACTCTGGGTGGCTTGGTACATGTCAGCAGTGACTATCAATGGATGGTCTTCTCCTCGACAAATTCCAACCTGCCGACTAACTATGTGGAAGACTTAGTCAGTGATGAACTAGGCGGGGCGTGGGTCAAAACTTACGATGGTCTAGCCCACCGGCTGGCCCATCTATCGGTCCAACCGACCTTCTCCCTACCTCCCCTGGGCACTGGCGTTTCAAAGGGTAAGAACCCTTCAGAGACTCCACCTACTAGCGTCTTTGCCGGTGGTGCCTCCGTCAATAGTCAAAGTTACCAAGTCCAAACCTCTCCCACCCAGTCTGATCTGGTAGTGGTCAAAGGCGAAATCCAGGTGGACCCCACTCATCAAGGACAGATAGCCGAAATGATTGTGTATGCCAAAGTGGATTTAGGAGGACAGAGACTGTTTGTCATGTTGGATAACACGGGGAATTTGCAAGTGTGGGATGAACAGGTGGAAAACTTGGTGGCATTTAAAGAAAATGTGATGTTGCAAGCCAAGCAACCGCTGTCGATATATCGGGGTAGTTTCAGTACCGCTGGTTCCAAACAAGTCTTGTTTGGCTATCGTTTGCCAGATGGAAAAGTGATTATGAGTCCTGTTGCGGTGGATATTAATGTGCTAGAATGGCCTTTATTAGGGACGGGGCGAGGTATTGATGCGAACCAACAAGCCTTTGTAACCACGACGACTTTTGCGGGAGGAATTGCGGTCAATGGCCAAGCCTATCAGACCCAAGTCACTCAACATTTGGCCGACGCCGTGCAGATTGCAGGGGAAATAACGGTGGACGCGGCGCATGTGGGTCAAGTTGTGGATTTGGTGGTTTATGCGGAAACAGGTTCACCGTTGGCGCCTACGCCGGTGTATTTTATGTTGGGAGAGAATTTAAATATTCTCCCATGGGACCAGAATGTGGTTCACCTCGTGCCTTTTCAAAGGCAAGTGACCTTGAACGCCCGTCAACCTGTGACTATTTATTCAGGTAAATTCTTTTATCCGGGGACGTTGAAAGTGTTCTTTGGGTATCGCTTGGGAGATGGAAGAACGGTGGTGAATGAACAGGGGATGGGGGTGACGATTTTGGAGTAACAAGATGCAATCTGGGTGATATAGTAGTATTCCTATCCATTTGTACCCCTCCCAGCCCCCCGCACGCGGGGGGGAGTCATCCACGCCGCGGGGGGAGTCATCCACGCTGCGGGGGGGAGTCACCCCCCCCGCGTGCGGGGGGGCTGGGGGGGTACAACATGGATAGGAATATCACTATAAGTTTAGACCGCCGAGGTCTTTAATCTGACCGAACTTGACGGCCGGTCAGTCCTCCGTTATCACCCAGATTGCATCACCACCAAAAGGGTGTTGCACATCAGACAGAGGAGTCTTATAATGACCAAAATATATTTTTAGTAGCAAATAGAATCCCCGTCTTTAGGCATGTCAGGATAAGGGTAAATAATGGGAGGGAACGAAGTAAGTAAAAAACTGTGGGCCTGGCAGGACTTGAACCTGCGACCCGCCGATTATGAGTCGGATGCTCTAACCAACTGAGCTACAGGCCCTCTTTATATGCGGTTATAGCAACCACTGCCTATATATATAGGATTGCACTTGAGATATTTCAATAGGTATCCTGATTTTTGTCTATTAAAAAACAAAATTGTATATAAAGGGTAAATTATAATATAATGAAGCTATTATTTTATTTGTAACCCCCTAAAAATTAAGCCATGGCCCCTCATAACAGTTTTATTGACTTTGGAACCAAAACTATGTCAGTTAAACCCCATTTAGATAACGGAAATCACTCCGTCGTCTTGATTACCCATGACGAAGACATTGAACGTGCCTCTCGTTCCCTCAAGGCTATGTCGCATCCTCTGCGCTTGAAAATTCTATGCACATTAGGGGAACGTGAATATAGCGTTCAAGACATTGTTGAACAAGTAGGCACCTCACAAAGTAACATTTCTCAACACCTAGCCATTTTGCGTGATAAAGGTATTATTTCCTCACGTAAAGATGCCAACCGTGTCTATTACCGTGTTACTGACGCCCGGACTCTACGCCTGATTAGTATGATGCGTGAAGTGTTTTGTTCATTCTGTGGTTGAATCATGCCCTATCATCCCCATTTCTCTTAATCGAGTTCATTTATCCCTTAATAGAGGTTTTAAAATCATTATGACTGTTGAAAGAATTGTCTTCATTGCTGCAGGTAGTTTCATTTTGTTATCATTGGCCATGAATCACTTCCATTCCCCTTACTGGTTATTCGTGACCGCCTTTGTGGGGTTGAATCTGTTTCAAAGCGGCTTTACGAATTTCTGCCCCTTGGCCGTCATTCTCAAAAAGGCCGGCGTCCCCACGGAAACCCAGAAAACAGGTGCATCCTGTCAAGCTAACAGTTAAAGTCCATGGACCAGCTTATCGAATTTATAGGTAATCACCCTAACCTTGCAATGGCTTTTGTCGTGGTCTCCATACTCTTAATTTGGAGTTTTGTGGGTGATTCTCTCCAAGGGCTGAATAACCTAGCCCCCCAGGAGGCGACTCTATTGATGAATCATGAAGATGCCATTGTGGTAGATGTACGCGAAGACAGTGAATATGTCCAAGGACATATTCTAAACGCTATCCACCTGCCCTCAAATACCCTTCTGGATAGAATTGGACGACTCGAAAAATATCGAAACCGCCCAATAATTATCAGTTGCATGACAGGTAGCCGTTCCGCCCACGCATGTAGCTTATTGAAAAAGAAAGGTTTTGAAAAAGTTCACAATCTCAAGGGTGGCCTTATGGCTTGGCAAAATGCCAATTTACCGTTGGCCAAAGGGAAGGATTAAGGTAGTGATGCAATGTGGGTGATCTTCATGTTACCCTCACCCCCGGCCCCTCTCCCAGAGGGAGAAGGGAGAAAACCACGGATTCCGCCGTTCCCCCCACGCCTACGGGCGTGGGGCCGGGGGTGAGGGTAAACATATCACCCACATTGCATCACTACCATGATTAATTTATTGGAGTCCAAAACACGTTTTGGACTCCCCGTAACAATCAGCAATTAATAAGAGGACAACACCGTGGCAGACAAGCCCACCAATATTCCAACTCAAGACACAACCACACAGCCAAAAGAACAGTTTGTCATTCAACATATTTATGTGAAAGACGTGTCTTTTGAAACCCCCAACACTCCCCAAATTTTTCGGGAAACTTGGAAACCCCAGTTACAAGTGGAAATGACCAGCGAAGCCAATCCACTTGACGAAGGAGTCTATGAGGTCGTACTCAACACCACTTGCACCGTCGCCGTGGAAGAAAAAACGGCTTTTCTAGTGGAAGTTCACCAGGCTGGGATTTTCACCATTGCAGGATTTGACGCAGACCGACAATCGTTTTTGATTAACACCACCTGCTTGCATATTCTCTTCCCGTATACCCGTGCTACCATCTCCAACTTGGTACTGAATGGAGGATTTCACCCTCTCCTGTTACCGCAACCTAATTTTGAGGCAATGTATGCCCAACGGCTTCAGCAAGCCAAGGCGGCGGCGAAAAAAGCCAGTTTGAACTGATTTTTGAGGGTCGACGACAGCGAATGACAAATTTATCATCCATCTTGGTACTCGGCGCAGGCGCCTGGGGCACTGCACTTGCCCTCATTCTCGCCCGCAATGGGCACTTGGTTTGGCTGTGGGGTCGAAATTCTAAGCACATAGAACAACTGAAAGTGACTCGGCAAAACGTCCAAGGATTGCCCTCTGCAATGTTTCCAGAGACGTTACAACCTACGACTGACTTAGAAAATATCGTCCCACAAGTCCAAGACATCCTCGTTGTCGTCCCCAGTCACGGTTTCCGTGAAACGCTTAACCTCGTCGTCCCCTACGTGACCACCACTTCACAGTTCTGCTGGGCTACGAAAGGGCTAGAATATCAGACGGGTCTTCTCCTCCATCAAGTGGCCCAACAAACATTAGGTTCGAACCGCCCACTCGCGGTTCTCTCAGGACCCTCCTTTGCTACCGAAGTGGCCGCCGGTCTTCCCACTGCTGTCACCATTGCTTCGACTTCGCCCACGTATGCCCAATATCTCGTCAGCCTCTTCCATAACCAACACTTTCGCCCTTATACCAGCAACGATATAATTGGCGTTCAAATTGGCGGCGCCGTCAAAAATATCATGGCCATCGCCGCTGGCATTACAGATGGCTTAGGCTTCGGGGCCAATTCCCGGGCCGCCCTTATCACCCGCGGTCTCACGGAAATGGTACGCTTTGGCACCACGTTGGGAGGACAACGAGAAACATTTATGGGATTGGCAGGACTGGGCGATTTGGTTCTCACTTGTACCGATAACCAATCGCGCAACCGTCGCTTTGGTTATGCCATTGCCCAAGGTCTCACTGCGGACCAAGCCAAAGCCCAAATTGGTCAAGTCATTGAAGGCATTCTGGCTACCCATGAAGTTCATCGACTGGCCCAACAATTACACATCGATATGCCTATCGTTGACCATGTTAACAAAGTTCTCCAAGGACAATGTACCCCCCGTGAAGCGGTACAATCGTTATTATCACGAGAACCGAAACCGGAATGAGTTTGGATTTATGGTAGTGTTGCAAAGGTAATGGTTATGGGTTTTGGAGTACGGAATTTATTCCGCTTGAAACGGAATTAATTCCGTACTCCAACGGAATCAATTCCGTACTCCAAAACCGCTATACCATTACCTCTGCAACACCACCGGATTTATGCAACTGTACCCCAGAAACTAAGTTTGCTTTCCGAAACTTAGTTTCTTACCACCTCTCCAGAATTGCTATACCGATGAACCTTAACTTCCTCGACTTTGAACAACCGATTGCCGAACTCGAAGCCAAAATTGAAGAACTGCGCTACGTTAGCACCGATAAAGATATTAATATCAGCGACGAAATTGCCCGTTTACAAATTAAAAGTCAAGAACTGACCCGTAGTATTTTCACCAATTTGACAGCTTGGCAAGTTTCTCAACTGGCGCGGCACCCGCAACGCCCTTATTTACTTGATTATATTCCGCGCATTTTTACCCATTTTGAGGAACTTCACGGAGACCGCATGTTTGGAGATGACCCGGCGATGGTTGGCGGATTGGCCCGTTTAGAAGGACGTCCCGTCGTCGTGATTGGCCAACAAAAAGGCCGTGACTTAAAAGAAAAACTGCAACGCAATTTTGGGATGCCACGCCCTGAAGGCTACCGTAAAGCCATGCGCTTGATGAATATGGCAGAACGCTTTCACCTGCCTCTCCTTACCTTCATTGATACTCCAGGCGCCTACCCTGGCGTCGATGCGGAAGAACGTGGCCAAAGCGAAGCCATTGCGCGGAATCTTTACATCATGTCGACTCTTCGAACGCCAATTATTTGCACCGTCATTGGTGAAGGCGGTTCTGGAGGAGCCCTAGCTATTGGTGTAGGAGACCGAATTTGTATGTTAGAGTATAGCACCTACTCAGTCATCTCCCCCGAAGGATGCGCCTCGATTCTCTGGAAAAATGCGGACAAGGCTTCGGAAGCGGCAGAAGCCATGAATATGACTTCCCAACGTCTCAAGGAACTGGAATTGATTGATACCATTATCCCAGAACCATTAGGCGGTGCCCACCGTGACTTAGACACGACGACTAAAAATCTCAGCAGTGCGTTACTCGAACATTTGACTTTTTTAGATAAAGTGTCTATGGAAGACCTTCTTCAGATGCGGTATCAACGGTTGATGAAGGTTGGGTATTTTGAGGAAACTTGAAGGCTAAACCATTCGGTGTGGGAAGGAATTGACACACCGGTGGACTAGAGGCTTCAGCCGGTGGTAGGCACACTTCATACTCCTACCACTAATGTAGGGTGGATTAAGCGATAGCGTATCCACCAAGATTCTAATGTAGGGTGGATTAAGCGATAGCGTATCCACCGTGTTCAAATCTTGGTGGATACGCTATCGCTTAATCCACCCTACCTTAACATATTCATGTTTCCCCGTAGAAACAAAAAAATCATTGTTGGGTCCGATTCATCTATAACATCGCACAATCACACAAATCACATAAATCACAGTTCCCTTGATTCTCCAAATCGCCATTCCTACTCCGTTAAATCGCCACTTTGACTATCTTCCCCCCCCAGGGATAGATACCAACCTCTTGCGCCCCGGAATGCGGGTGTGGGTGCCCTTTGGGAACTCTCGTCACTGCGTCGGAATGCTTCTCGCCGTAGCAGAACAGACCGAGGTACCAAAGGATAAACTGAAAACCATCCTCAAAGTGCTTGACCCTGTTCAACCAGTGTTACCAGAGGACATGTTTAAGTTATTACAGTGGGCCAGTCACTATTATCATTACCCAATTGGGGAAGTCATTTCGACCGCGTTACCGAGGTTGTTAAGCCAAGGTGAACCTGCTATCCTTCAATCTCCTGATAAGGATGGAGGAGAGTACCATAGCGAATGGGTCATCACCCCCGAAGGTCAGTTGATTGACCCCAAAACGTTACCCAAAAGACAGGAACGTTTTGCCCTCTTACTGGCATTGCTTCAACAACATCCTGCGGGTTTGAGTGAAAGCGAAATCGTCATTGAACTACCCAATCCGCGTCCCACGTTACGCGCTTTGCAGAAAAAAGGTTGGATTAATGCACAAATCCAACAATCTGCCTTGACGTTACCCTTGTCCTTGAATCCTGCGCAAAAACAAGCGTTTGATTATGTCTCTAGCCAACTTCAACAATTCTCACCCTGTCTGTTAGATGGTGTGACGGGCAGTGGGAAGACCGAAGTCTATTTGCAAATTATTCAAAAGGTGTTGGAACAAGGACGCCAAGCGTTGGTGTTGGTGCCAGAAATCAATTTGACGCCGCAAATGGTGAGTCGTTTTAAACAACGGTTTACCGTTCCCATTGCCGTCTTTCATTCCAAATTGAATCATCAGGAACGCTTGCAAACCTGGCTATTAGCCCGCGACGGGCTGGCGCCGATTGTGATAGGAACACGTTCCGCAGTGTGGACGCCATTACAACGGCCTGGCGTGTTTATCGTCGATGAAGAACATGACCCTTCTTACAAACAACAAGACCATTTTCGCTATTCTGCCCGTGATATTGCCGTGGTCCGGGCGCAACGTGCCCAAGTACCGATTTTATTAGGCAGTGCCACGCCCTCTTTGGATAGTTTGCAAAATGTCCACTTGCATCGTTATCAACATCTGATTTTGCCAGAACGGGCAGGTGCCGCGGTGCATCCGAGTTTTCATCTGGTCGATTTACGCCAACTGACTTCTCGGCAGGGAAGTCTCTCGCCTCAGTTGAAAAAGGCGATTGTGCAACGGTTGGAGAATAAACAACAAGTCTTACTCTTTATCAACCGCCGCGGTTACGCCCCCGTTCTCCTCTGTTATCAATGTGGCTGGTTGGCCTATTGTGAACATTGCGATGCCCGTTTGACTTACCATGAAGCGACTCATGAACTACTGTGTCATCACTGTGGTGCCACTCGTCCGTTGACCACGGATCCGTCGACCATAGAATGTCCCAATTGTCATCATCCCAAAATGTATCTGATTGGACAAGGCACCGAACGGGTGGAGGAGACGTTAGAGAAAGAGTTTCCCACGGCCAAAATTTTACGCATTGACAGTGACAGCACCCGTAGTAAATACGCCATGCACACGATGTTGGAACAGATTCATGCAGGGGAGGCAGATATTTTAGTCGGCACTCAAATGTTAGCCAAAGGTCACCATTTTCCCAAAGTGACGTTAGTCGGTGTCATCAATTTTGACAGTGGTCTATATGGTATCGACTTTCGTTCTAGCGAACGGATGGCCCAATTATTGGTGCAAGTGGCAGGTCGTGCAGGTCGTGCGGAGGACCCAGGAGAAGTGATTATTCAAACGCATTATCCGGACCATCCATTGTTGACGCGCTTGATTCGACAAGGTTATACTGCCTTTGCTGAAGCGGCTTTGAAAGAACGTCAACAAACGGAATTTCCTCCCTATACTCGTTTGGCTTTATTACGGGCCGAAGCGGAGGACGTGGAGAAGGCGACAGAATTTCTCCTCATGGCGAAAACGCAAGCGCAACAGTGTTGCGATACGGAAGTCAAATTATGGGGACCTGTCCCTGCGCCTATGGAAAAGCGGGCGGGCTGGTATCGTGCCCATTTATTGTTACAAGCGACGCAACGGGAAGCGTTACATCGGTTATTGGATAAATGGTTGCCGATGTTACCTGCCTCAACCCCGAAATTGCGATGGTCGTTGGATGTGGATCCGCAGGAATTGCTTTAAAAGGTACTGGTGGACTAGAGGCTTCAGCCGCAATGCCATTAAGTTAAGGAATAAAGTCCCCCGAAATTAACATACAGTTGGACTAGAGGCTTTAGCCGGTGGGGACCGAACATAATTAAATGGCGGGGAACGGCCCCCGGCTGAAGCCTCTAGTCCAACGCTATTTTAATTCTTTGGCTACTTTAATTCCTTAACTTAATGGCATTGCGGCTAAAGCCTCTAGTCCACCTGTACTTTAATAAAGCCTCTAGTCCACCGGTATTTTAATAAAGCCTCTAGTCCACCGGTATTTTAATAAAGCCTCTAGTCCACCGGTATTTTAATTTCGTTGAATTTGCCATTCAAAGCTGGTAATTTTAAAACCAACTTAATCTTGACAGAGATATTTCTTTTATGACCTTAGTTATTCCTGATGAAATTTTACACACTGCACATTTAACAGTCGCCCAACTTCAGCAAGAGGTGGCGCAGTGGTTGTGGCAGAAACGTTATGCCACGTTGGAACAAGCGAGTCAATTGGCACAAACCAATCCGCAGGAGTTTCAACGGGAGGTTAGCGCAACTTCTGCGAAGGTGGCGGACTTGGATACGTCTGCTTCGGTTAACTTGGGGAAATTGGCTAATTTGAAGCCGAGAAATTACATTGTGGGCGACCCCGAAGACCTTGTTCACATGGATTGGTCCAAAGAGTGGCGGGAGTGGCCAGTATGATTTATTATATGGATACTCATGTTGTTGCCTGGTTATATGAGGGAAAACTTGGGAGTTTTTCAAAACAATTACTGGATTTGATTGGTAAAAACAAAATACTCCTGTCTCCTATGGTAGTGTTAGAACTCACTTACTTGCATGAAATTGGGCGTGTGCAGGGGGCAAGCCAGCAGGTCATCGATTCTCTTAACCAAAGTATCGGCTTGACCATTTGTGACTTACCCTTTTCACAAGTTATCCAGTCGGCGATGGTTCAAACCTGGACCCGTGACCCGTTTGACCGAATAATTGTAGGTCAGGCGGCTGTGAATCAGTCTCCATTAATCACCAAGGACGTTCTGATTCGCACCCATTACGTTCATGTGGTTTGGGATAGTGAATCGTGAGTCGTGTTGCAGAGGTAATCATGGTCACCGAAATCAGAACAGGAAAACGCTGGACTGGAGGCTTTAGCCGGTGATGGATCAGCCCCACTTTAACCGTGTGCCAACCATCCACCGGCTAAAGCCTCTAGTCCGGTGGCATCTAAAGCCTCTAGTCCGGTGGTATTTGTTTGAGATAGATTCAACTAAATAAAGGAGAAAAAACATGTATGTCACCCTTACGGTATCTGAAGAAATTGCCCGACATTTGAATCAGTTGTCATTAGGTGACAATCCCAATGACAATTTGAAACGATTACTGGTGGCCGAATATCGGCGGAAACAGGCCCATTATAATTTGACAGACCGACAATTAACCCAAAAATACCGAATGAGTTTTGAAGAGTTTGAATTTCAGCAACTCACTCAACAACATGGTTATAGTTGGGAAGTCGAATCTGATGCCATTGCCTGGGAAACAGCCATTGATGGGAGTCGCACTCTACAGCGGCAATTAGCGGAATTGGAAATGTCACTATGACCATTGAAGAACTTATCATTGAGGCACTAACAGCCAAAGAACGTTTTTGGTTTGTAGAAGAAATGAAGGTCATAGAACGTACAGATTCTACAGTAACGTTACATTTTATCATTGCCCCAAAACTGTTTATTCAGTTCTTCTTCAGTCAACGTAGCAAACGATTTAGTTTAGCTTTGGTGGGCAACTCTGGAAGACTCTACGGACGAGATAGAGAACGTGGCGTTTGGCACCGTCATCCATTTGGACATTCTGAACAACACGAACTCACTCCTGAAGGTATGTCACCACAACCTATTCTCCAATTTTTGGCGGAAGTGGAGGAAATTTTGTTGGTGAACAGTTTAATATAACTGGCTAGGACAACCCTGATTAAAAGGTGGTAAAGAGGTTCAAATATGTTATGTCAAAACTTGCAATTAGAAGATGAACTGGTTAATCAAGCCGTTCGATTAGTATCTGTCAACAACCTAGATGAATTAGTGAACTTGGCTTTACGGAAATTGGTAACTTCTCTCCAAGTACCCTTAAAGTCGTCTGTTGACTTAGAGGCGTATCGAGAAGTAGAAACAAGTTATCGTATTCAACCGGTGACATTGGGTGCCAAATTGCCTAACTTGGATAATATCCATGAGGTGTTAGCGATAGCAGAGGGAGAGGCGTATCGGTGACTTGGGCAAATTTAGGACCGCTTCGCTGACAAAGCTACGCTTTGGACTCCTGGCAAAGTAAAGTTTCGCTTTGGACTCTTCAACCATCACATTGTATAATTATTATGAACGACTTTTTCCAAATGGGCGGTTATGCCTTTTATATCTGGACCAGTTATGGATTAGCTTTTATCGTCCTACTGGTCAACTTAATCATTCCTTTTAACCAAGAACGCGCTTTGTTACGAACATTGGCGCGTAAACTACGGAGACAACAACGTGATAACGTTGACGCAAACTCATAAAAAACGTCTAGGCATCGTCTTGCTGATTGTGATTGGAATTAGCACGACAGTGGCATTAGCTATCAATGCGTTTCGTGAAAATATGCTGTATTATTTTTCACCGACGCAAATTCGGGCCGGCGAAGCACCCAAAGAAAGGGTGATTCGTGTCGGTGGCATGGTGACAAAAGGGACTGTGCAACGGGCTTCGGATAGTTTGCTAGTGAAATTTGAAGTGACGGATTATCAGAATACCCTGGCGGTTCAATATACCGGCATTTTGCCGGACTTGTTTCGCGAAGGACAAGGGATTGTAGCGATTGGCAAGATGCAAACGGATGGTAGTTTTTTAGCCAATGAAGTGTTGGCTAAACATGATGAGAAGTATATGCCACCGGAGGTGGCAGCGTCTTTGAAAAAGGACGAGAAAGCGAAGTAACTCGAAACTCCCAGAAACTAAGTTTCTTTAAGAAACTTAGTTTCTTAACTCCCAGAAACTAAATTTCTTAAAGAAACTTAGTTTCTTACCTTCAAAAATTATGATTCCCGAACTTGGAC
This sequence comes from Thiotrichaceae bacterium, assembly GCA_011391085.1. Taxonomy (GTDB): domain Bacteria; phylum Pseudomonadota; class Gammaproteobacteria; order Beggiatoales; family Beggiatoaceae; genus JAABRD01. The sequence goes on from JAABRD010000014.1 coordinate 53,887, forward strand.
ATTTTGCTTTAATTATCGCCTTCTGTTTGGCGTTGGTACAAACGATTTTCCCTCTACTGGGCGCCGCCCGTGGTATTCCTAATTGGATAGCGGTGGCCAAACCTGCGGCAGTGGGGCAATTGGTATTTATGAGTGTTGCTTATGGTTGCCTCACTTACGCTTTTATTTACAATGATTTTTCCGTCTCTTATGTCGCCAATAACTCTAACAGTGCCTTGCCCTTGATTTATCGCGTGGTCAGTGTCTGGGGAGGACATGAAGGGTCGTTGTTGTTATGGAATATTCTGTTAGCCGTTTGGACCGTGGCTGTGGTTATCTTTAGTCGCAGTTTACCACAGACCATGACAGCGCGAGTGTTGTCCATCATGGGCTTTGTGAGTCTCGGTTTTCTATTATTCATGTTAACCACTTCCAATCCATTTGATCGGCTAGACTCTCCTCCCCTCGATGGTAGAGATTTGAATCCACTGTTGCAAGACCCTGGGTTAGTGATTCATCCACCGATGTTGTACATGGGTTACGTCGGCTTCTCCGTAGCCTTCAGTTTTGCAATGGCCGCTTTATTGGGAGGCACGTTAGACAGTGCCTGGGCACGTTGGTCGCGGCCTTGGACCTTGATTGCCTGGATTTTTTTAACCTTGGGAATCACCGTAGGCAGTTGGTGGGCCTATTATGAACTAGGTTGGGGAGGCTGGTGGTTTTGGGACCCAGTCGAAAATGCGTCCTTCATGCCGTGGTTAGTCGGCACTGCGTTGTTACATTCGTTGGCCGTGACCGAGAAGCGGGGGGCGTTTAAAAATTGGACGGTGTTATTAGCCATTCTCGCCTTCTCATTAAGTTTGTTGGGCACGTTCCTCGTCCGTTCTGGCGTCTTAACCTCAGTTCATGCGTTTGCCACGGACCCAAAACGCGGCGTTTTCATTCTCGCCTTTTTAGCCATTGTCATCGGCGTTTCCTTCACAATTTACGCTTGGCGTGCCCCACAAATGGCGAAGGGAGGACATTTTGACGTAGTGTCAAAAGAGACCTTTTTGTTAATCAATAACATTCTGTTAGTGGTCGCCGCAGGCAGCGTGTTATTGGGCACCCTCTACCCATTGTTCCTGGATGCTTTAGGATTAGGCAAAATTTCGGTAGGACCACCCTATTTCTCCGTCGTATTCTTTTGGATCATGGCCCCATTGCTATTGTTCTTAGGCATCGGTCCCTTGGCCGCGTGGAAAAAGGATAGCTATCCGAATTTATTCTGGAAGACGCGGTGGGTATTGGGAATCAGTATCGTGCTGGGAATAGCCATTCCAGTTGGAGTCAAGGGTACCACAGGATGGGTCGTTGTCCCTGCGGTGACGGCGGCAATGTGGATTGTGTTAACCCATTTACAACTATTTGTGGAGAGATTACCTTCGCAACGTGGAGGACAGCCAGTCAGTTGGTGGGACAAGTTGACCAGTCCTTCCTTGAGTTTCTATGGAATGGTGATTGCCCATTTAGGGATGGCAACGTTTGTGATTGGAGTCGGTTTATCAAATGCGTACAGCATCGAAACAGATGCACGAGTAGCACCGCGTCAACCTGTGGAATTGGGAGACTATAGCTTCGTGTTTGAAGGTACCAAACCTATCACAGGTCCTAATTATCAAGCGGACCAAGGTTTGGTTAAAATCTTAAAAGACGGTCAAGAGGTCGCAGTGTTGCATCCGCAAAAGCGAGTCTATCAAGTGCAAGGAATGCCCATGACGGAAGCGGCCATTGATTGGGGATTCACTCGTGATATTTATGTTGCGTTGGGGGAACCGTTGGACCAAGGGGCATGGAGTATGCGTTTGTACTACAAACCCTTTATACGCTGGATTTGGTTAGGCGGATTGTTAATGGTGCTGGGAGGTGGGTTATCCACGTTGGACCGACGGTATCGGCGGCGGTTGGGGGGAACCTAAACTGGGGTGAGGGATATAGGACTTATGCAGTTACCCCACCCCAACCCTCCCCCCACGCGGGGAGGGAGTGATTCCCCCCGTGTACGGGGGGATAGGGGGGGTGTCAACTCAACGACTTACTAGGACTTATGCAGTTACCCCACCCCAACCCTCCCCCCACGCGGGGAGGGAGTGATTCCCCCCGTGTACGGGGGGATAGGGGGGTGTCCACTCAACGACTTACAAAAGTGGTTGCGTAAATCCTGAGATATTAATGGAGTCCAAAACATGTTTTGGACTCCTTATTCCTTAACGTAACTTTTGTAATTGTTCCATCACAAATTCATTGCTAGGGTCAATTGCCAACACTTCTTGATAAAGTGCCTTCGCTTCCGCTACACGTCCAGTTGCACCTAAGATGCTACCCAGGTTAATGCGTGCCTTCAAATTTTGCGGATAGATTGAGATAGCTTGACGATAAGCCGCTTCGGCGTCGGCGTAACGGCGTTGTTCAAAGAGAATGTTGCCCTTGTTCACCAAAAATTTGGCCTGGTCAAAGGGACGTAATGTCGCATCTTGAAAGGCAATGTCAATCCATTTTAAGGCTTCGTCATAGTGACGTAACATTTTATGGGCAACCACAATGTTAAGGGCCGTTTCAGGTGTCAGGGAAATGGTTTGAGAACCGTCGGGGTTGATATTTTTAGTGATAGCGCGTTGTAGGGCCTCCAGTCCTTCTTGAGGACGATTGGCCTGGAGGAGGTGTTTACCTAAAATGATCCAACCCCGTTGTTTGCCAGGGGATTGCGTGACATTGTGTTGCCAAAGGGCAATGGGGTCTCGCCACAGTTCGTTACGTTGCCAAGTGGCCGTACCCAATCCCAAAAGTAGCAGGAAGAGAACCGTGAAAGTGAAGGTGCGGACTAGGGAGGACGTAACTTTGCCTAACCAATATGGTAATCTGTCTATCAGTAGCCAGCCGAATAAGATGCACAGTCCTAAGTTAGGTAAATATGTGCGGTGTTCAAAAATCACGTCTCGAATGGGAATGAGACTGGATTCTACCGTGTGGGCTAAGTAGTAAAACAGGAGACCGAAGGCCAGGAAGGGACGGCGGCGGAAAGAATAGATTGCAACACCGATTAAGAACAGATGTCCAACTGTGGCCCAGATGGCTTCACTGTGCAAGAGTCTGGCTATCAAGTGATATTGGTCATTGGCATAGAGAAAGCCTTCCGTGATTGGGTAATCATAATCGATGTGGGAACTGAAGGGCCACATAAATAAGTGAAGATAGGTCCAAATGACACTCATTTGAGTCGCTAAATAAGAAGTCCTAGAGATTTCAGTAGTTTCTTGGGTCAAAGCTTGCATAGTTTGAAGCGAGAACGGGTTTTGCTGAAACACCAGGGCCATAACCATCCAAAGTATGACCAAACCCAATATGCTTATCGCGCCTGTGAGTAGAAGACGGCGTAGGTGTAAGGGGAAACAGGTTAATTCCAGTAAGAGTAGGGCGATAGGTAGAGTGACGGTATTTTGTTTGGTGAAAAAGCCCAGGAGGGCCAGGAGGAGACAGGCTAGGGTCCAGAAACCTCGACGTTGCCCCGTTTCACTTAACCGGGCTTGAATAAAACAAGCCATTGACCCAATATAAAACAAGGCCGCCAATGAGGCCAAGCGTTGGACAATGTAGGTAACCGCTTGAATTTGCAAAGGATGAAGGACAAATAACAGGGCCACGACGAGGGGCAACCCTTGTTTTGTTTCTTCAGATAGTGTATTATTAAACAAGGGGGTACGAACCAGGCCACGCAACAGTCCGAGTACCGCAACACCTGTTAGAAAATGAATGACGATGTTAACGATATGATACCCCGCCACTTGAAATTGATGAATTTGATAATCCAGGGCAAAGGTGAAGTAACCCACTATTCGCAAGGCAGCAAATTGCCAAAGTTCTATTAACGTCCCTTGCCACTGATAAATGACAGGGTTTTCTTGAATCGAAGAAAAGTCATCTAAATAGAAAGGCACATTTAAGGTGTGACGGTAAGTAAGGGCAACGACTATGGCTAAGAGAAAAGGTTGGAAGTAACGCATTTTTACTTTTAATAATGAATAGAGAGAATTTGTGGTGGGGTGGCGGCTTTTGGAGTAGAGGCTTTTGGAGTAGAGGCTTTAGCCGGCAGGTAGTAGGCCCCCCGGTGGAGTGGAGGCTTTAGCCGGTTGGCAGTAGGCCCCCCGGTGGAGTGGAGGCTTTAGCCGGCAGTAGCCCCCCGGTGGAGTGGAGGCTTTAGCCGGTTGGCAGTAGGCGCCTCCTCCTCACTCTTGAGACCCGGAGTGGCCTACTGCCTGCCGGCTAAAGCCTCCACTCCACCGAGGGAGGCGCCTACTGCCTGCCGGCTAAAGCCTCCACTCCACCGAGGGAGGCGTCTACCGCCCACCGGCTAAAGCCTCTACTCCGGCGATGTCTTAATTCCTTCACATCAGCGGAGCCTTTTTTAATTTAATGGCATTATAATTACACCATTTCCCGCACATGCGGTTCCGCCCGCCGGAACAATACCGCCGCGGGTCCCAATAACAGCAACCACCATATTAAGGGTCGCCACAAGTTTGCCCACGTCCAAGACAAATCTTGGATGCCTGCATGAATGAGGATCATTATATCGGCAACGGGATTGATGGCTAAAACCCATTGCATAGGGGGTGGCATGAGGTCGGGCATGTATAATATGGGCGTCAAATACAAAGTGAGAGTGATTAAAAACGGGAAAAATTGGCTAATGTCTTTCAGAAATAAGCCAATAACAGATAATAGGTAGGTTAATGGTATTAACCATATCGCTATTAAAAGAATAGTTAAGGCCCCGATCGGCATGGTGTGTACCCCTTCCATTATGCCCACGGTGACTGCCATGACTAAGGCATATAGTAATCCTGATAAAATCAGCGGAAAAAGAGGCAAAATAACGATGGGAAATACTGCACGTCGGTATAGTCCGCCAAATTCACTTAGTATATTTAGGCTACGCGACAGCACTTCTGCAATAAATAGCCAGGGCAACATGCTGACTAAAAAGTAGTCGATAAAATTAACCCCATTTGGAAACTTGACTTTTAAGACAATATCCAGCAGGAACCAAAAACCTATGATTTGTAATGCAGGCTGAAAAAGTAGCCAGGCATCGCCTAATAAAGTCCCTGATGTGCGTGTAATAACATCCCGTTTAATTAACAAAAACAGAAGGTAACGATGTTTATAAGCCGCTTGTATGGGCACTGCCAGACCCGCATAAGTGGCTATCAAATAACGCTGAAAAAAATGAAACATGACTATGATCTTGTTGAAAATGATTAAAGTGTGGTAGGATAACATATCAGCATCCAAAAACCTGTTTTGGAGGCCGTGTGGTAGTATTTCATTTATACCCCCCCTACCCCCCGTACACGGGGGGGGAGTGATTCCTCCCGTACACGGGGGGAGTGATTCCCCCCCGCGTGCGGGGGGGTTTAGGGGGGGTAAAAGTAATTAGGAATACTACTATTATAAATAGGATAGCAAAAAAAAATAGTAAATGACTTGCAAAAGTAGCCTCTGATATGCCATTATTATAGATAAACCTTGTGCAACAAAATTTTTAGTCTTGCCGCAGTGGAAAGCCTGTTTTGGAAATAAATCCCTTGATTTTCCAGCATTCAGCATGACTAAGGGTATTGCATATTGGGTGGGCAAGTGTATTTTGTAAGCAACAGGTACTATACAATCTGTATCCAATTTGATACTATAACAAAGTGTCACTCCTGAACATGCTTTCCAATGCGGCAAGATTGTCCCACAAGGGCAAAACCCTAAAAATTAAATTTAATTGCGGAGTTGAATTAACATGAGAACGAAAAATACTGCATTAGCCACCGCTATAGCCATTAGTTTGGCCACCGGCGGTTTTGTCGCCAGCAACGATGCTGCCTGGGCCGACACTTCCACAAGAACCCTACAAACTGTCATTGATAGAACGCCCGCAGATGATGGTTATATTTACATCCGGGCCGGTGAAACGATTAACGTATCGCTGTTAGGGTTAAATCAAACGGGCATCGTCGATACCCTGGGCGAACAATATGGCGCCATATTGTTTGGTGCAATCAATACCCAGAAAGGCGAAATCTTTGCTGGTAGTGATACCCCTGGTGAAAGATTCCAAGATGTCGCCCCACTGAGAGGCGACTTTTCGATGGTACCACCGGATAAAAAGCCTTTCAATAACTTGAAGTATGTCCGAATGGTGCAAGGATTAGGTCGCGCCTACATCTTCTACCCTCCCAATATCAATACGCCTCCTATTATGGATAGGACCGATGATGAGAACAGAGAGTATGATGAATGTTGCTTCCTGCCTTGCGGCGAAAAAATTCCTGAAGGCGTCCTCAATTGCCCAACCGAACAAGAAAGACAAGACATTGTCCTAGATTTTGTAGAGGACTCGGTCAAAGTCACTTTGCAAGAAAGATTTGCTAACACCGTAGGCGGTGTGGAATACAAAGTGATTCAATCGCTGGAAAAGAAAATTCGAATCTTGCCCGCCATTCCTCGCGTCTCCAAACTGGAAATTGTTGATTTTCAAACGGGACCTCGCGATAACCTGAAACGCGGTGAACGGCAAGTCGCCGAAGAAGTTGCTGTAGATGAAGTTGCTGTAGATAATGACGTGTGTCTGATCGACGGCAAGGCAGTCCATGCCAAAAATCATGGCATTCGTGCCAGAATGACCGCCGGTGTAGAAGGCGCGAAAGTGACGATTTGGGCACTGAAAGAAATCGGTGCCGCTGACAGAGACCTCAACGACCCCAATAATTGTCTTGGCAACCGCGGTTTGGCCAAAGAAGATACGGCCAATGGCAGAATCGTGCTGAAGTTAGTGGCCGTAGGTTCCAGAACGGAGTATAAGAGATTTCCTGCGGTTGACATGCTAAATGGTGAAGCCCAAGTCGTGTTTCCCGCAGATGTCACCATGGCGGGTAATTACTATCTGGAAGCCGAACTTTACCTGGCTGTAAACGGTGATGTGGATCCCAATAGTGACATGGCGTTGCCTAATCTGACCGATAACGTGGATATGTTTACGGCAGACATGATGCAAATTGTCGACACCGGCAAGCCACGGAAATTGAAATTGGGAAGCACCAAAAAAGTCATCAGCGACGATGCCAATCCTCCCCAAAACACGCCCTTTAACCCAGGTGCGGCTTGGAATGCGGCCACTCAAGTCACTGTCAAGGCCCTAGACGAGTATGGCAATGAGACGGTCCTTCCCGCAGGTCAAGCGACCAAAGTCAAAGTAGTAGATGAAACCAATGTTCTTAACAGCGGTTCGCTTAACATGGATTTTGCCGTCGATGTCAATCGTAGAACCGCCGCTGACTATATAGGTGACAACCAAGGCGACGTGTTGAGACTGGGCGAAGCCTCCCTGATCGCTACCATTGATGGCAATCCTAGCATTGCGGCTTCTGACCCACTGAAAATTAAAGTCGTGGCGAAAAACTTAGTCGCGGCCCCCTACGTAGGTTCTCCTATCGCAGGCGACACGGCTTATGGCGACCCCGCCGGTGTTCCAGCGGCTGACGCAGCATATCCAAGTGCTAACCGTTACCTCCCCAATACCGTCAACGTCGTCAAAGACATTCAAGCAGGCAACCAAATCAAAGCCTTTAGCGTGGGCGTGGATGGTGGCAGAACCAATGGCATTCCCGACGGCATGTTTGACTTCTATCACAGTCCCGTAGATGGTGCCATTCTTCCAAACCTCGTTGACGGTGCCAACAGTGATGACGACTTTGTCTCCAGAAATAGCACCACCACGATGGTCATCAAGACTCCAGCCGGTGAAGAAGTCGAAGCAGGAGTGGCACAACCCGTCTTAGACGCCGCAGGTAATGTGGTGGAAATCGTCCAGGCAGATGGTACCAGAGGCCAAGGCGCCAGAATCGACACCCTCTTCACCAAACCTGTCCCAGGAGGCATGGGCAAGTATTTTGTTATTGGTGATAAAACCGGGCAGTATGGTGAAACTCTTGTGTACCTCCCAGGCGACATCAAACCTTCTGCCGCTTCTAAAGCCAAGATTTTAAATGCACATGGCTTTGAAGATGTGGTATTGGGTAAAGATGGCAAGCCGGTTCTGGACGAAAACGGCAATCCAGTGATTGCACTAGATGCCCAATTGGATTATCCAGAACCCGATGGCACTCATCAATTGATGATTCCTCAAAAAGCCGTGAAACTGGGCGATGAATACGGTAATCCCGTGTCTTCCGCAGCCGCTGGCACCTTCACACCTGGCACTAGCAATGGCCAACCCGCGATTGTCACCGTCAATGAATATGGTGAACCTGTTTCTCTGGGTGCCCGACGCGCTATTCGCCAAGCGGCAGGCAACTTAGTCCCAGGTGGAGATGCTGGCAATGGCAATACCAACGCCTACTTACTCTCCTACAATTCAGAAGAGTTTGCCGGCACTGATAGAGTTAGCTTTGGCTTCACCAGCCCTGGCGTCAAACCCAGAACCGTCGAAATCACGATTCCTCAAAAACCAGAGTTGACCACCGTCAAGACGGAAGTGGAACAAACCACATTACCCGTCAACTCCGAAATCGCTATCACCATTCGTACTCTTGACCAACATGGTCTCCCCATTGATGGTCTTGGGAACACCACGGTGTCCTTCACGGGTAACATCTTGAAGACCGCTACAGTATGGCGGATGGAAGATGAACGTCGTGACCTTGTCACAGGTAACTTACTGGGTATTGACCCACTGAGTTCTGGTGACGTCGTCCGGCCAGGTGGAGGCGACCAACAAGTCTTGGTCATGAACATTGGTAACAAGGAAGGCGAATTTACCATCAACTTCAACAGTCCAGAACTGCCAGCAGGTTCACCTGCACAATCCATCACCTTCAAGGCCGTGGCGGTGTACACCCCACCACAAGTATGTTCAACGACCGCACCTGACCTTTGCAAAGACGAAGAATCTTGCACCTCCGCAGGTGGCGAATGGGCAGATAACAAGTGCGCATTTACGGCTGTCGATCCATCCACCAAAGAAGCCTGCGAAGACCAAGGTGGCGTTTTTGCAACCAACAAGTGCTTCCCTGTGGTTGGCAAAGACGGCAAGCCTAGTGGCTTGGTGTCAGGACTTGAAGCGGCCAGTAGTGTCGACGGTGGCCAATATGGTGACGAACCAGCCAAAGAAAATGCCGGTTTCTTTGGAGGCGTAATGATTACGGGTACGCAGGGCACAGGAGATCGCAAGACTGACAAGTTTGAAAACAATGCTTCAACCTTGTTAGGTGACAACGTCCAATTGTCAGGTGTGATCAAAGTGGAAGACATCGACAAAGGTAAGAAAGCTGACATCGTGGTCGGTGGCTTCCATATTTACCAAGGTTATCCAGATGGGTTCACCTGGTACATGATGGTCAATTGTTCTGGCAACGACTTTGTCACGATACCCTCTTGCCCATCCTTTGGCTGGCAGATCAAAATGTGGCCGTATGACCCAATGGGCTTCCCCATCTTGTCGGAGTTGGAACCCCTCAAGTCAATGACCTTTAATGGCGTCCCCGGTGATGGCAAAGATGAATACGTCACGGTTGACATGTTCAAAGGCAACTTCAGCTTACCTGCTGATCCTGCGATGCAGATTTACTTTGGTTACATCGTGACCGAAGGTGACAACCGCGGTAAAGTGGTTTACAGCGGCAAGCCTATCGAAGTCAAGATTGAAGCCAAAGCAGCTAAGGATACTGCGAAAGACACTGAAAAGGACGCCAAGGACACTGAAAAGGACGCCAAGGACACTAAAACGGACGCCAAGGACACTAAAGCGGACGCCAAGGACACTAAAGCGGACGCCAAGGACACTAAAGCGGACGCCAAGGACACTAAAGCGGACGCCAAGGACACTGGCAAGTAAAATAGGTGAAGAAACTAAGTTTCTTAAAGAAACTTAGTTTCTTTTTCCAAATATAAAAACGGCATACGCCTAATTGGTAGTGTGCCGTTTTTTTTGACAGACAAACCCTCTGGAGCGCAATAAGAATTATTGCGCTGTACGTTGCGTCGCAACGGCGCAATAATTCTTATTGCGTTCCAGAAAAAATTGTACAACAGGAATTTTTTTACTAATATCTCAATACCATAGAAATTTTGGAGAACAATTAAAATGGGAGAAGTTCGTGTCACCACCAAACTCACCAATGCCATCGACGAGGGAATTGCTAGACGAGGACAACTAGACCCCTCCAAAGTGCGTAGCTGTGAAGTAGAAGCCATCATTGACACCGGCGCCGTCAACTGTGTACTTCCCCCCTTCATAGCCGACTCACTAGGACTAGCCCGACCCTTCAAACAAGTTGCCCAATATGCCGACGGACGTCAAGAAGCGGTAGAAGTCACAGAACCCATCCTGTTAGAAATTTTAGGACGTCGAGTCTATGAAGAATGTCTGGTTTTAGGTGACGAAGTATTAATTGGCCAAACCGCTTTAGAATCAACAGATTTACTCGTTGACTGTCGTGAAAATCGCCTAATACCCAATCCTGCCCATCCTAATCAACCAGTGATTAGAATTAGAGAATTACGGATTCCCAACCAAACGAAGTAAAAAATCATGAACTTTTACATCAAACTTGCAATACTTTCCTCTTTTCTCTTCTCTAGCCTCAGTCATGGCCAAGAAGACTTTGATCTCTTCAATCCAGACCGTGGCAAACCCCCAGCCCCTCCGCCGGCCCCGGCGCCCAAAACGCCACCTGCGAACCCGTTTGCACCACCGACTCCACCCAAACCACCAGAACCGCCTCCGCCTCCCAAACCTCAACCACCCCAAAAAGATTTTACATTACGAGGGACCAGTATCATTGGAGACCACCGGGCCGCGATGTTACAAGCCCCGGATGGAAAAGAAATTATTCAATACTTGGAGGATAATAAACCAACCCTGATAAAAGACTATAAGGAATTTACTTTATTGACTGTCGAAGGACGCAAAGTCACCATCAAATACCCTGACGACTCCCCTTGTCGCACCCCCAGTCCCGAAAAAAAACTCCAATGCAGTGCCGATCAAAAAACGGCAACGTTAGAACTGATGGTACTCGGCGCCCTTCCACCACAACCTCCCATGATGCCACCGCAACCGCCGCCTCCACAACCCACAGCTATGACGCCACCGCCTCAGAATCCTCCAACTCCTTTTAACCCCTTTGCGGCAGCCGTACAACAACAGCAAAATCTGTCACCTGAAGAACAAAAGAGGCGTCAAGAAGAACAACAACGCCGTGCAGAACTGTATAAAAACTTCAAAAGACAAGTCATCAAAGATGAAGACGTCCCACCTGGAATGCGCGTGATACATACCCCATTTGGAGACCGGTTAGTGCCTGACACGAGACAGTAATACAGTCGAAATCATGAATTTTAGGTGGGGTCTGCGATTTAAATTATGTTTGGCCCCCACCGGCTAAAGCCTCAATGCCATTAAGTTAAGGTACGGTGGAGTGGAGGCTTTAGCCGGCCTTCGGTAGGCGCCCCGCAATTTTAGTGGGGGGGTGATGCCTACGGCCGGCCGGCTAAAGCCTCCAGTCCAACGGGATTTTCCTTAACTTAATGGCATTGCGGCTAAAGCCTCTAGTCCACCGGTGGTGCTTGACTCCCTTTGATCTTAATTCCTCCTTAGTCGCCGGCTTTCTTCTTAGAGTTTGGCATCTCCTCTTCTGCGGTCCCTTCCTCCGGCGCTGGAGAATTCAAAAATGGCAACGGAATCTCTTGCCCATTAAGAACAAATTTGCGGTCTTGAAGAATCGCCACCACTTTATAGTTTCCAGCACCCGCGTCAACCAACCATTTCTCTTCCAGGAAACTGTCAATTTGTTGCTGGGCCGTCATCTCCTCTTTCTGAGACTTTGATTTTTTATCAGATTTGGGAGGTGGTGACAAGAATTTCTCCAACAGCGTTTTACTGATCTGAAATTCCGCTTGTCCATGGAGACCTTCGAGGAGTTGTTCAGTCTTCAGGGAGGTCACTTTTTTGCCTTCCAGACCGATGGTCATTTCGCCTTGTAACTGACCCTCTTGGGTTTTTAAGTTCACTCCGGACAAACCCAGTTCAGGAGACTTGGCAATGGCCGCGGGGGCCAGTTCCATGAATTTGCCTAACACGATGATTCCTAACATCTCTTCTGACATTGCGCCACTTTGCATTTGTAAGTTCCGCATCGTTTTTTGCAACTCTTTGATAACCTCTACATCAAGGTGACGAAATTCCAAGTTGCCTGTGGAACTCATGTCGATACTTCCCCCTGGGGCTAGATCATTGACCACCAATTGGTCAATTTGAGTACGCACCGTGTAATTCACCAAATTATCCTGTTCTGCGCCACTGGCACTCACTGACAGGCCGTTCATGGAAAACTTCGAAGTCGTCTTTCCGGTCATGCCCAGTTGGCCCACTTTGAACATCCCGCTACCCAGTTCCAGACCACTGTCGGTTTTTTCGACACTGAAATTGCCAATCAGGCCGGTTAACTTGACTTCCTCCTTCTCTTTGCCTTTACTCTCCACGAGGGTCAACACCGGCATATTGAAATTCATCTGGTTCAAGAAAAAATCAGCATCCAGCGTACTGTTGACAGTGAAAGGACTGACCGAGAGGGAAAACTTACCTTTCTCTTCGGTGGTCAATTCTGCAACGTTCAAACTGGTTTCAAACGAATCGAATGTTTCGGTAAACTTCATCTGACCTGTGAACCCTTTCCAAACCAGAGATTCTTTCCCTTGTTGGAACAGAAATTCTGGAAACAGCAAGTTACTTTGCCCCTGACCTTGGGCGTCGATAGTGGTCTGCACCGTCAACGTAGGCAACGCCCCGATCTCTTTTGTCAGTTTTGGAGAACCGATGAGGTTGATTTCGCTGTTGATTTCTAACGGTTTATCATGTTGTTTTAACAATTCCACCAAACCTTTTTTAAAGGTTTGTAACAACACCAATGGATTGGGCTTAACCTTGGTGGCTAGTGACTTGTCGTCGTTCACGCGATGTTGCAACGTGAAACCTTCAATGGGGGCAACCTCTTCAGCATCTTTCGCTTTCGTCTGGGTGTGACCACCGCCTTTGGAATCGGCTTCTGCCAACCAAAGCGAATTAGTGGGCAACGTGTCGGTTGGATAACTCTCTGCTAACAAAGGCAGAGGTTGAGTGAGGTGACAAGCAAATAAGCCAGTGAAGGCGAGTTTGATCGTTTTATTCATAGAGTGTAGTTTTTTTATGGAGTGTAGTTTTTTTGGTAGTGATGCAATGTGGGTGGTATACTTCCTCACCCTCACCCCCGGCCCCTCTCCCAGAGGGGAGAGGGGCCGGGGGTGAGGGCAAACGCTATCACCCAGATTGCATCACTACCGTTTTTTTATGGAGTGGTTGTTTAGCTTTTCTAAACCAAAATAGTCTGAATCAGAATTGACAGAATTTTAGAATTTACAGAATAAAAACTAGGCCATTCTGAAAATCCTAAAATTCTGTCAATTCTGATTCAGACAATTGCATAATGTGCGTAACAAATTATTATATATGGTAACTTATCAAATATACAAGCCCTTTCTTGCCGATAGAGTAAAAATTCTCAAGAAACTAAGTTTTTTTAAACTTAGTTTCTTCCTTCTTGCTTATGGAATAAAATTAGATTATTATTTTACACTACTCTAAAATATACAAAAAATAGAGGATAATTAAACGAGAGGCTTTTAAGAAATTGACGAAGACTGGCAGTCCTTAAAGGGCTACCAGTCTTGTACTCCTAATCACCGACCATTCGGTAGTGTTACGGAGGCACCGTTGGACTAGAGGCTTCAGCCGGTGGTGGGCAGCTCCCTTTTTGGAGTCATGTACCAACCCCACCGGCTGAAGCCTCTAGTCCAGCGGTGCCATTTTCCACCATTACCTTTGTCACACTGCCGACCATTCACTAACATCAACGGAACAGGAACATGCCTGCACAAATCTTTAACCTTGAAGTCACCCCCCAGTTACCCGAAGCGTTGCAACGCCTTGAGGAACTCGCCAACAATTTGTGGTATAGCTGGAATCCTCCAGCACGCACTCTCTTTGAACGCCTGGACAAAGAATTGTGGATTCGCGTGGGGCACAATCCCAAATTATTTCTGCGCAATCTTGATCAACAAGCGTTGTTCAAAGCTGCCAAGGATCCCCTGTTTCTCAACAATTACCAATTGGTGTTAACCCATTACGACGCCTATCATCAAGACAAAAAGCGACGCAATGGAGGAGGTCAACTGGAGGAAAATGATTTAATCGCCTATTTTTGTGCTGAATATGGGTTCCATGAAAGCCTGCCCATCTATTCTGGGGGATTGGGAATCTTGGCAGGCGACCACTGTAAAACCGCCAGTGACTTACGTCTCCCCTTTGTGGCAGTGGGTCTCTTCTACCGCCAAGGTTATTTCACGCAACATATAGATGCTGAAGGCAACCAACAAGCTAGATATAATCAAAATGACCCACAACATCTGCCCATGAAGCCGGTCACCGATTCACACGGTGCAGAACTGCATGTCACGGTACAAATTGCCCATACTCAAATCGTCGTCAAAGCGTGGCAATTACAAGTGGGACATATTACCCTCTACTTGTTAGATACTGACGTGCCCCAAAATAACCAAGATGACCGGGTCGTGACTCACCAATTATACGGTGGCGACCACCATACCCGCATTAAACAAGAAATCATCTTGGGTATCGGTGGAGTACGACTGTTAAATAAACTGGGATTGATGCCTACCGTTTGGCACATCAATGAAGGACACGCCGCTTTCATGATTCTCGAAAGACTACGTGACCCCGTTGCCAAAGGACAACCGCTTGACCAAGCTTTGGAAGTCGTCGCCGCAGATACCGTGTTCACCACTCACACGGCGGTGCCAGCAGGACATGACCATTTTCCACCAGACATGGTGATGAACTACCTGGGTTGGTTGGCCCATGACTTGAAACTGTCCCGCGACGCTTTTCTCCTCATGGGACGTCTCCCCAATGATTCTCCAGACTTCAACATGACGACTCTAGCCGTCAAAGGGGCCCGACATATCAACGGTGTCAGTCGTATCCACGGCCTGGTCTCCTCAGAAATCTGTGCCAAATTTTGGCCCGAAATCACCTCCGAAGAAAATCCGATCAGCTATGTCACCAATGGCGCCCATGTGTCTTCCCTCTTAGCACGCGATTGGAGTGAACTGTTTGACCAATATTTGGGTAGCGACTGGAATCAACATTTGTGCGACGAGGAACTGTGGAAACGCATCGACGACATCCCTGACCCCGTGTTTTGGAAAGTCAAGCAAGCGGCCAAATCCCGCATGTTAGGCGTCCTCCGTGACGTTCTCTCGTCCCAACACTTGCACAATCAAATCAGCCAAACTCACTTGGAACGTGTCCTCAAGAATTTGGAACCCCAAAATCCCAATATTTTGACCATCGGCTTTGCCCGGCGTTTTGCCACCTATAAACGTGCTACACTGTTATTCAACAACCTCCAACAATTGCGCACGCTTATCAGTGACGCGCAACGACCCGTGGTGTTTATCTTTGCAGGGAAAGCCCACCCGGCCGATGAACCAGGGAAGAGTTTGCTAAAAACGATTTACCGCTTGAGTATGGAACCTGAATATGTCGGTAAAATCATCGTGATCGAGGGTTATGATTTGGGACTCTCGCGACGTTTAGTGTCAGGAGTGGATATTTGGCTAAACAACCCCGTCTATCCCCTGGAAGCCAGTGGCACGTCAGGCATGAAGGCTGCCTTTAATGGCGCTATCAATCTCAGTGTCCTGGATGGTTGGTGGGATGAAGGATATGATGGCGAAAATGGCTGGGCGATTAAACCTTCTCCACATAGTCAAGACAATGTTGAACTGCGTGACCGTGAAGATGCCCGGACGCTATATGAAATCCTCCAAGATGAGGTCATTCCGTTATACTATGACCAAGGACGCTATGGCTACTCCCCAGGTTGGATTAAAACCGCCAAACGTTCGCTGTCCACCTGTCTATTGCGTTATAACACCGTGCGCATGTTAAACGACTACCTGGGACGGGCTTATCTGCCTGCGGTTCGCCAAGGCAAACGGTTACGGGCCAATAACTCTGCCAAAGCCCAAGAACTGACACAATGGAAGACCCAAGTTCGGAACAAGTGGGGAGGGGTACAAATTCGCCAGTTAGAATTGCCCACCAAACAAATTGCTTATGGAGAGTCTATTTCCATCACGGTAGCGGTGCGTTTAAACAATTTACAACCCGGTGATGTCGCGGTGGAATTGCTACTGTCACGCAAGGTGTATCATCCTGAAGTGTTCGTCACCAGTCAGGTTGGCAAAACCGAGAGACAGAAACCTGAAACTGACAACTACCTAACTACGGCATCTTATAAATTTAAGCCGGAGAAGCCTCTGGATAATGGTGAATATCTCTATAATCTCACCTTTACGCCCGACTTTTGTGGCGGTTTGAGTTACCATATCCGGGTGTTCCCTTTCCACGAATCGTTGACAGATCCGCATGAAATGGGAATGATGAGGTGGGTGTAAAATAACTGTGGGCGAGATTTGACAACTAAAAAAGTTGTCAAATCTAGGTCCTGTTTCAGGAGTCCAAAGCGTAGCTTTGTCCGTGACCTGGCAAAGCTACGCTTTGGACTCCTGGACTTGAGGTCAAAGGAAAATGGAAAAATTATGCTGAACTAGAGGCTTTAGCCGCAATGCCATTAAGTTAAGGAAAAAAGTCCCCGAAATTAAAATACAGGTGGACTAGAGGCTTTAGCCGGTGGGTGCAGAACATAATTGAAATCGCAGTGCCCCCCCCCGGCTAAAGCCTCTAGTCCACCGCTATTTTAACTCTTTGGCCATTGCAACTCCTTAACTTAATGGCATTCTCCATTTTCCATTGTTTAATGCCAAGGCACAACAGGTGTGGTATGGACGCACTCATTATCAATTTAAACGACAGGATTTGAGTTCTGTTCTCAACCAATTGTTTGAATATTATGATTTGGAGTCCAAAACGTAGCTTTATCCGTATCCTGGCAAAGCTTTGCCTTGGACTCCTGGGTTTTACACTAATGCGTTTCACCCTAGTGGTTATCGGACCACACCGCCACCAGCCCTATACCTCATTGCGTTCCTGCCGCTGGAGGTGGCGCGTTGTTTTCGCCGGCTTTGTCTTCCGCAGCCTTCTCGTCTTCAGATTTAGGCTTTACACCCCGCCGCTTAATATCCCGATACCGCCGCAGATACTCTTCATGTTCCTTATTCACTTTCTCCTTTTCCATGGCCTTATCTTGTAAAGTCTGCTTATTGGTCTTGAGACGATACTTGACATCCTCAATGTTTTTCTGAATAGTCTCCAACTGACTTTCAGGAACATCGGGATTGTTCTTACTGTCCTCCAGATTCTTCTCCATGTCCTCCAGGTTCTTTTCCAAACTGGTGACAATGGTCTCTATCGAGTGAATGTTGCCATCGATAGAGGCGATAATAGCGGTACGCGCCCGTTCAATATCTTGTTCGGTACTGAACAGATTCAACAACCCCTGGTCATCCGCATCTTGCTTCTTCTGTTTCTCCGCTTCCTCCTCCTGCTTTTTCAACTCTGCCAGTTCCTCCGACGTAGGTGCACGTTTCACTTTTTTCGCCAGGAGGCCATCTTTATTAAACTCCTCAAATCCCTCTTGAGAATATTGAGGCGGCACGACATTCCCGCAAGAAATCACACCGTCTTCATCTTTCCAACATTTGTAATTGTTTTCTTGTGCCAAGGTCGGTTGCGTGACTAACCAACTGGCACATAGTGTCGATAGAATATAACCACGTTTCATCATAAGTATCTCCCAAAAATAGAGTCAACTTTTCCAAAGAAACTCCGTTTTGAAAAACTGAGTTTCGGTATCTTCAATTCCCAACCGAGTTGACAACTTTTCAACAGTTGTTAACTCTACACTCAACTTCCTAACCGTTGCGCAAACCGGTCGGTGGCATCGATCAAAGCCGACAGTATTCCAGGTTCTGTCACCGAATGTCCAGCCTCTGGAACAACTATAAATTCTGCTTCTGGCCACGCCCGATGCAGTTCCCAAGCACTTATCATGGGACAAACCACATCATAACGTCCTTGTACAATCACGCCAGGAAGATGACGAATTTTATCCACATTGTCTAGCAACCAGTTATCGGTTTGAAAAAAGCAACGATTCACAAAATAATGATTTTCGATGCGTGCAAACGGTTCTGCAAAAGCAAAATCACCAAACTTTTTGATTAACTCCTCATCAGGCACCAGTTTCATAGTGGTGGCTTCCCAAACACTCCAGGCCCGCGCCGCTGCTAATCTCACCGCCGGATCGGGACTGGTCAACCGCTTCTGATAGGCAACCATTAAATCGTCCCTTTCCTCTAGCGGAATGGGGGCGAGATATTCTTCCCAAATATCTGGAAAGAAAAAATGTGCCCCGTCTTGATAAAACCATCGCAATTCCTTGTGCCGCACTAGAAAAATTCCACGTAAAATCAAGCCTGTACAACGGTTTGGATGGGTTTGACTATAAGCCAATGCTAACGTACTTCCCCAACTGCCACCGAAGACTAACCATTGTTCAATCCCTAAATGTTCGCGTAACCGTTCCATATCCTGAACCAAATCCCAGGTGGTGTTTTCGCGCAATTCGGCATACGGGGTGCTACGTCCACAACCGCGTTGATCAAATAACACCACCCGCCACCATTGCGGATTAAAATATTGACGATATCCGGGGTCTATACCAGCCCCTGGCCCGCCATGTAAAAA
This sequence comes from Thiotrichaceae bacterium, assembly GCA_011391085.1. GTDB lineage: Bacteria > Pseudomonadota > Gammaproteobacteria > Beggiatoales > Beggiatoaceae > JAABRD01. The sequence continues at coordinate 72,719 of JAABRD010000014.1, forward strand.
TACGACGGGCAGGCCATTGGGATTGCCGACCTGTTCAAAATACAGTTCATGTATGTCAGAGACTTTTAAGCGGCCTTGTTGAAAAGGGGTAATGGGTGGATATAAGGAACGCATGATTGTTTACCTAAAAATGATAGAAACACGGGTGCCAATTTCAATTGGTGATGAAGATGAATATAATATACTGGAAAATAATTATCAACCTGAAAATGATATTGACTATTGAAAGATAGAGTGATGACTTACGCAAGAACCGCTGTGTACCCCACCCCAGCCCTCCCCGCACACGGGGATGGAATCCTAAAACACGTTTTGGGCGGAGGTTGTCCAAAACATCTCGTCCAAAACATGTTTTGGACTCCATCGAACAGGTTCTTTGACGTTTCAAAGGCGAACTTCAATGTTAATCCTTCAACACCTCATAGATCAACAAATAATCCCCGCCATCTCCGGTAAAGTGATACTCCTGTTCATCCTGCCCTGCCAAACCAGCGGAGACCGTGAACTTCCCTAAATTGTCGTCGGAGTCAAACATGCCGGTATCCTTGTCCCATAAAGCGACCTCGACCTTACCACTGAAACTAATCAGTGGCACGCCCCGTAAACTCGCTGTCTCACCACTGGAAATGCCATCGGTGGACCACACCTTTTTACTAGCCACGGTGAGATAGGCTTCATCTTGGCCAGTGTCTTCGGTTTCTTTACATCTTAATTCTAGCAATTTAAGTTTTGCCATGAGAGTTTTCCTCTTGTGAATGTTAACTGTAATGTGTTGTTTCTATCCATTGATGGAACTATGATGTATGTGAAGTGTATGATGTACATGATATTTCGTTCACACACTATCCACTATCCGCTATCCACTATCCACTATCCGCTAAAACCACTATCCCAAATTCCGCTTCCCAATCGCATTGGCATGGGACGGAAATCCTTCGTATTCCGCAAACTTCTGCGCAATATCTTTGATTTTCTGATACCCTCCTTTCGTCAGATAACCGATCGAAGAACGTTTCAGGAAATCATAGACTGTGACACACGAAAACGTTTTTGCAAAACCGCCGGTGGGTAAAATGGCATTGACGCCCAACGAGAAATTGCCAATGGTAATCGGCGTGTAAGGACCTAACAGAATCTCACCGGCATTGACAATCTTGTTTAACACTGCCATCGGTTCTTTGACTAACACTTCCAGATGTTCTGGTGCAAAGTCATTGACGAATTGTATGGAGGCGTTTAAATCCGGGGTCAGTACAATCCCCCCATAATTAGATAACACCGTTAGACAATATTGTTTACGTTCCTCTGGCAGGTCATCGATTAAAGCAGGCAACTTTTGTTCCACTTGACTTGCCACTTCCCTGGAATGCGTCACCAGTAACGCCGTGGAATCGGGTCCATGTTCTGCTTCAATCAGCAAATCTAATGCCGCTAGGTAAGGGTCGACGGTTTCATCACATAAGATGATAGACTCACTGGGCCCAGCGGGCGTGCCCACATCAATGCGTCCATATAAAAGTCGTTTGGCCGCAGACACATAGCTGTTCCCAGGTCCAATCACTTTATCTACTTTCGGCACTGTTTCGGTACCGAAAGCCATTGCCGCAATCGCTTGACTGCCGCCGACTTTATAGACTTCTTTGATACCACATTCTTCAGCCGCAACTAGGGAGGCATCATCAATTTTACCCTCCGCAGTGGGAGGCGTACAGACAATGATGCGTGGTACTTTGGCAATCACCGCCGGGATTCCCAACATTAACATCACTGACGGAAAGCAACCTTTGCCACGCGGGACGTAGAGTCCTACCGAAGTAATCGGCGTAATTTTTTCACCGGCCATGATACCGTCATCAATTTGCGTGAACCACATCTCCTCTGGCATCTGTGCCTGGTGAAATTTCTTAATATTCTGTGCCGAGACTTCGATGACCTTTTTGATAGAAGCATCCAAATTAGCACGGGCTTGATTAAATTCTGCCGGGGTGACTCGCAATTGAGAAGTTTGCATGGTCACGCGGTCAAATTTCGCGTTGTATTCAACCAAAGCGCGGTCTCCTCTTTCTCGCACCTCTTTGATAATTGGCTGCACCACACTTTGGAAATTTTCAATGTCTATTTCGGAACGTCTAAAAATGTCTTTCACTTGTGAAGGTGAAAGGGTGTTTAAATCGTAGTAATTGATTTTCATATTGATTTTCATAATGATTTTTCTAAAAACGAGATCCAAACCAGGAGTCCAAAGTGGGTAGTGATGCAATGTGGGTGAATAAATATCGAGAGGTTTCTCTTCGGTCTGGAACTCTGATTGAGATGATTAAATGAGGACTTTGAACGGAGGCTTGACTAATCAAAGTCCATCTAAAAATCATTCTATAGTAATATTCCTCATCACTTGTACCCCCTGCCCCCCGCACGCGGGGGAGTCACTCCCCCCGTGTACGGGGGGCAGGGGGGTACAAAAATGAATGAATATTACTATAATCAGAGTTCAGACAGAGAACCCACATTGCATCACTACCCCAAAGCGCAGCTTTGGATTCCTGGTTAACCGGTTAACGAGGTTTCTAAAAATTTATGCCAACGTCGCCTTTACTCCAGGCGGCACTCCTTTACGATAAGGATTCCTTGCAAAGACTTCCCGAAGAGATTCTCCCAACTGGCTGAAAATGAACGGCCACCCTTCCTGTGGCGTCATCTTCTCTTGGAGGTGAACCATGATACTACAAACCAGTCCGCCCGACAATCCATCCAGAAAATCGTCTAAATCTTCTGAACGCAGATGTTGATAAACATTCTGGCCAATTAAAAACCGTTGTTTGAACGCCGGGTAAGATTCTTGAAAGGGCACGAATCTCCAGAATTTGCGTCCTTCTACACTGATTCCTACACGAATGGGTTGCCCTTCCATATCTGCCAAGGTGTGCAAACTGCTACCAGCGCCGTTGACTCCCCAGTCGTTCATTCGCAATGTGAGAATTTCTAGCAATGCCCGACCTAATACCAAGGCGGTGTCCTCTAACACGACGTGACTGGAACTGAGTACCGTGGCTTGAAATTCCACTTGCATAGTGAATCCCGCCGCGGTGGCCAAATGTTCTAGCAGATAAGGCAATTCACTCACCTCAATGGTGGGAGACACTTGAAAGCTAAAATGATTTGGAAGTTGTTTGGAAAAGTCGACAGCGACCATAACATGGCTTTCTGCCGTGCCACGCCATACTTTACTTGCATGTAGAGACTTTGACAAGATTTTTAATTCCGCTTCTGACGACAGGTTTTCTATTATAGCACTCGTCGACTCCACGGGCAAGGCCGCAGGATGTTGAGGCGTAAAGATTTTGTTCAAGGCTATTCCAATCGCCCTAAAGACACCTTCCCAAGCATGGTGTGGGTCCTCCACATTGCAAATTTTCACCCGCATTCGTGCCTCTAGTCCTTTAACTAGCCCTTGCATCAGTTTAACCAACGGAGTGCCATTGGTCAATTGTTCACAACGTAAGGATAAGAACCAGTCTAACTCCAGATTAGCAATGGTGTCAAGGGTCAATGAAGGTGCGTCCGCACCGATTTCCACCATTACTTCAGCACTGCCATCGTCAATCATGCCTAACGCAACGCCCACGGTTCTGCCGTATCTTTCAAAATTTTGGATATGTTTCCCCAACTGCATACCCAATTCCTGCCAATTATTATTATTCCATTGCAAGATGATTTCAACCCCCAGCCGCCAGGCGATATGTTCAATGGCGTGACTGACAAATTCATTGGGAGTTGTTAACCGTTTCTTCCGCACGTCCCCAAATTGCATCATCAATTGACAAAGTTCAAAGGACGAATAAATCTGGTGTGCGTGAGGCGACTGTTCCAAAACTCCGAAATCTGCACTCCCCGTTGCGACTCCCACTGTATGACAAGCCGCCCGGTGTCCTGCTTCCATACCCACGAGAGAATCTTCAATGGCCACACATCGTTCTGGATTCACTTCTAATAACTGGGCCGCTAACAGATAGGTATCAGGGGCAGGTTTTTTCTCGACCTGTTGAATGTCGTTACCAACGACGGCATCAAAATATTCAAGAATCCCACAACGAGTCAGAATGCCTTGCACTTCTGCCGTTGAGTTATTCGAGACCACGGCCATTTTTAAGGAAGTGGACCGAACCGCAATTAGAATGTCCTGAATTCCCGGATTGAGAGGAAACACACTGGTTTGTCTAGCGTGGTTAAAATGGGTTAGTAGAGGTTCTAACCATTGATCAGCGTTGGCAATGGCATACGTCTCCTCCACGAAGACTAAAATTTTTTTCCAAAAAAGTTCCGCGTCATAAGCAAAAATAGAACGAATGAACTCGTTGCTAACCGTCACCTGGTCCCCTACATATTGATGGAGTAACTGGTTGCAAACGGTTAAATCTAGGCGTAAGGAATCGATTAGAACTCCATCCATATCCCAAAGAAGGGCTTGGGTGGAGGTGGGAATGAATAAACGATTGGCTATGTTTAACATAATGGAAAATGAAAAAATTATGGTGGACTGACGGCTTTAGTCGGGTGATAGGGATGGTTAGCAAATGAAAATGGGTAATCCATGTAAACGAATGAAGGCTTTGCTACACTGTTCACACACGTTCCATCACCTTCCACTTGTGAAATTTTGGTAGTTCTTGCAATTTAATAGAGACGTGTTAGAATGGCTACTATTGGAGTAGAAGTTTTTATTGGAGTAGAAGTTTTAGCCGCACTGCCATTCAGTTAAGGTACGGTGGAGTGGAGGCTTTAGCCGGCCGGCGGTAGGCGCCCCGCGATTTGAGTGGGGGGGATGCCTACTGCCAACCGGCTAAAGCCTCCACTCCACCGGGTTTTCCTTAACTTAATGGCATTGAAGCCTTAGCTGGTGACCTTTCCCATGAATCTAATATGGAGACTCCCCAGCACCAACACTTGACAACTTTGGCTAGAATATGTTTGAATGAAAAAATATGCGGGCAAAGTCATTTGTCTGCGAAACTTGAAAGGTTCAGCATTTTTGCCCCCTGAATTATTAAATGGTCTATTTCAATGAGTTATTATCATATCACACGCAAACGTTTTGGACAACATTTTCTTCAAGATACTTTTGTCATTCAACGTCTAGTCGATGCTATTGCCCCGGCAGAGGATCAAAAATTAGTGGAGATTGGGCCTGGAAGAGGCGCCTTGACGATTCCATTGTTGGAACGTTGTTATTCTCTACAGGTTATTGAAATTGACCACAATTTAGTTGCATGGTTGCAACAAGAAGTGAGTCGTTATGGTCAATTACAAATTTATTCAGCGGATGTTTTGACCTTTGATTTTAAGTCATTGGTGACGCCTCCACAACGTTTGAGAATCGTGGGCAATTTGCCTTATAATATTTCTACGCCCTTGTTATTTCACTTGCTGAATTATTTGAAAGATATTCAAGACCTGACGTTCATGTTGCAACGGGAAGTGGTGGATCGTCTGGTGGCACCCCCTGGTACGTCCGAATATGGACGTTTGTCGGTCATGTTGCAATATCATTGTCAAATGGAAAAATTATTTGATGTCTCTCCCTGGGCCTTTTCTCCGCCACCGACCGTTCATTCTAGTGTGGTGCTGTTGAAACCTCATTCGACTCCGCCTGTGCAAGTGGTTAATTATGGGCACTTTGTAGAATTGGTGGCCTGTGCTTTTTCGCAACGACGGAAGACGTTACGCAATGCCTTAAAAGGGATGTTGGAAGCGCGAGTGATGGAGGAGATTGGAATTGACCCGCAGACCCGTGCAGAAAGGTTGACATTGGAGGAATTTGCGAGGTTGGCAAATCAATACCACTCTCTTAATTTAGGCAATACTGAACGAGAGGGTTTAGTTGCAATGCCATTAAGTTAAGGTATCCCCGTTGGAGTCCAAAACGTGTTTTGGACTCCATCTTCAGATTGTTTAGGACAGTTAAATTCTATTTAGGTGCCATTTGCTTAGACAAAGCCATTTGATAAGCTTGTTCAATGTCTTTGTCAAAAGCAACAAAATAAACGGTCTCAATGCCAGGATGAGTGGCCATGAAGTTTGCCGTCGTGGTGACTGCAATTTGGGCCGCTTGTGGAATCGGGTAACCATAGACTCCACAACTGATGGCGGGGAACGCAATACTTTTGATCTGATGTTCTAAAGCCAATGTGAGGCTATTGAGATAACAGGAGGCAAGTAATTTAGCCTCCTCATTCTGTCCGCCGTGCCAGACGGGACCCACGGTGTGAATCACATATTTGGCAGGCAATTGATAGCCTTTGGTAATTTTTGCTTGACCGGTGGGACAGCCGCCTAGAGTGCGACATTCTTCAAGCAGTTGAGGACCGGCGGCGCGATGAATGGCGCCATCGACTCCACCTCCTCCTAAAAGAGATTCATTGGCAGCATTGACAATGGCATCGACGACTAACGTGGTGATGTTGCTACGGATGAGTTTAAGTTGTGTGGGCATCGTTTTTTCCTTTCGTGTGAACTGTTAAGTACTGAAGCAGTAATTTTGCGGTATTTTCCCTCACCCCCGACCCCTCTCCCAGAGGGAGAGGGGCGAAACAAAATACGAGAAAATTTCTGCTTCAGTACTTAATATATTTAGGTGACATGACCGTAATTAGTTTAGCGTTAGTTCCAATTTTTTTCATCATCTTGTTAGGGTATGGGTTCAAACACATCGGTTTTCCCGGCGATGAATTTTGGCCATTGTTAGAAAAGGTCACGTATTTTGTCTTATTCCCAGCCCTATTAGTTAACAACTTAGTAACCGCACCACTACATCAACTGGCCGTGGCACCGTTAGCAACCGTGTTAATCAGCACCATCCTCTTGGTATCTGCCTTCTTGGTTTTCATTCGGCGGTGGTTGCCTGTCGACGGCCCCGAATTTACCTCCATCTTTCAGGGTAGCGTCCGTTTTAACAGTTATGTAGGCATGGCCGTGATAGTGGCCTTAAAAATTCCATCAGGGCTAACGTTGTCAACAGTGGCGTTGGCTTCAATGATCCCTTTGATAAATGTATTATGTGTGATAATCTTAGCACATTACGCCATTGGTTCAAAATCCTCCTCCCGTTGGCAAAATATGTGGGCCGCATTGGTGCGTAATCCATTGATTTTAGCTTGTGTGACGGGCATCTTCATAAACTGGGCACACATTTCCGTCCCTGAGATGTTGCAACAATTTTTAGAATTGTTAGGACGGGCAGCTTTGCCGATGGGGCTGCTAACCGTTGGGGCGGGTCTCTGTTTGAAGGCACTGAAACGCGGGACTTTCAGTTTACTTTTGAGTATGGTATTAAAGTTGCTGATATTCCCCCTGTTAGCCTGGCTAGTCTGCCAATGGTTTGCCGTGGACCGTCAAGCAACCTTGATTGCCGTTTTATTTACTGCGCTGCCAACCGCGACCTCTTCCTATATTTTAGCACGGCAAATGGGAGGCGATTACATACTGATGGCAAACATTGTAACATTGCAAACGATAGCGGCGGCAGTGACGTTGCCGGTGGTGTTAAATATTTTTTTTAGCAGATAGTGGATAGTGGATAGTGGTTTTAGTGGATAGTGGATAGTGGATAGCGTAATGACTCCCGCTATTTCATCTGGAACGCAATAAGAATTATTGCGCCGTACCAGCTTTCTTAAACCGGTAGTGATGCCATCTGGGTGAAATATCGTGCGGTTTCTCTTAGGTCTTGAACTGTGATTTATGTGATTAAATGAGGACTATGAAAGGAGGCTTGACGAATCATAGTCCATCTGAAAATCATTCTAATCAGAGTTCAGACAGAGAACCCACATTGCCTCACTACTCCTAAACCTTCAAGGTTTAGAAAAGCTAACTTTAGTTTATTAATCATAAAGAGAAACAGTATGACTGATTATATTCAACCTCAACCTCAATCACCTATATTGGTTTTACTCAATAAAGTTATCCACTTCTTGAAAGAGTTATGGCACAAACTCCGATCCATGTATCATCCAGAGACGTTAAAACAACAAGGTTTGGGAAAAAATATCTCTCTGTTTGTTACCACCTTTTTGGTGTTAGTGTTGTTACTCGTCCTTTGGTGGAATCGAGAACCCGGTTTTTTCGATGTTCAGAATCTGGCCCAAACTCGGGTGGAAGAGGAGGAGGAGAAACTGGTGCCAGGCTATGTGACAACTAGTACTCTCATGGAAATAGCAAATACCTTGTTGGATAAATCGGGCGGCTACTTGAGTAATGATGTGCTTCCGCCAAGCGTGTTCATGGATGACATGCCAAATTGGGAATGGGGTGTATTGCAACAGGTGCGCGACTTTGCTAAAGCCCTACGCAATGATATGAGTCGTTCGCGCACTCAATCGACTGAGGACCCGGACCTGGGACAAGCAGAACCAAGGTTTAACACGGATAATGCTTCCTGGTTCTTTCCCACCAGTGAGAAAGAGTATGAGAAAGGAATTGAGTTCTTGGACAATTATTTGCGTCGTCTGTCAGACCCCAATAATCGCAATGCGCAATTTTACCCCCGTGCCGACAACTTGCGTGACTGGTTAAAAGATGTCATCAAACGGTTAGGCAGTCTTTCGCAACGTCTCAGTGCCAGCGTCGGTCAAGTGCGACAAAATACCAATTTGGCAGGCGTCCCACAGGCGCAACAGTCCACTAATCAACCGCTGGAAATGAAAGTGAAAACGCCTTGGATGCAAGTCGATGATGTCTTTTATGAAGCGCGTGGCACATGTTGGGCGTTGTTGCATCTGTTACGGGCCATGGAAGTCGATTTTAAAGACGTGTTAGAAAGTCGCAATGCCTTGATTGTGTTACAACAAGTGATTAGGGAGTTGGAAGCAACCCAAAAAACGGTCTGGAGTCCTATGGTGTTAAATGGTTCTGAATTTGGCCTGTTTGCTAATTATTCCTTGGTCCTGTCTTCTTATATTTCGAGGGCACACACGGGGATTATTGATCTTCAAGATTTATTGGAACGGGGGTAGTAATGCGGGACTAGAGGCTTCAGCCGGAAATCGCGGCACGTCACCGGCTGAAGCCTCTAGTCCAGCAAATTATATTCCACTATCCACTAAATCCACTATCCACTCTCCGCTATTTCTTCGCTTCCTTCTCAAAATGCGGTTGAAACACCCAATTTGGAGAAGTCTCCTTGGCTTGATTCAACAGGGCCTGAATATCTTTGTTGTTTTGCAAAGTTTTTTCACCCCACAGGCGGTCAAGAAGTTGGACGGCTAACTCGTTCTTGCTTTGAATCAACGCCGAGGCAGCCTCATAGAGAGTATTTTTGACGGTTTCTACATCACGGTCTTCAACCAGTTCATAATCGTGAATGAGACTATGCAGTGTGCCAACTTGGAGTTTTTTCTGCATCCAATCAAAGTCCAGCAGAAGCATTTTCAGTTCATTTTTGCGGCCCGCTTTGACCAGGTGCTTCCCAATATATTCAAAGAAGTACCCATCATCAGGACCACTTAACCAGCCGTGCGGACCGCATTGGCGACGGTAGGCCGCCAACAGATGGTTATGCAACTTGTCAAGGTCCGCCTCTGCACATAAATAGTCATGTTGGAAAGAATGGAGACTGATATAACGTTGCGGAAGTTTGCCCTTCACATCCAGTAAGCCCTTGTCCGCGAGGTCTTTGATAAAGTTATTCGCCTGGTCGTCAAGAAGCTGATACAGGAAACGCCACAACATGACGACAGTCGTTTGCGGGATGCGACTGTAATCCGAGAACACCGCCAAAGCCAGATAATAATCGGCCTGTTCGCCCAAGGCTTCCACATTGAAATGAAGGGCCTGCATAAGTGAACGTGGATAAGAGTCGGGAAATTCATAGTCATCATTTTGGAACCTTTCCAAAATGGTAGGCCAGGTCGAAGTCGGTTGATTGTGCAGAAAACTCGCCATGAGGCGCAGGGCCGAAGGTAAGCAGAGGCACAGTTGCGCGAGTTCATCCAACCGAATGGGAGACGTGGGAGGGGTAATGTCTTTCTTATCCAGGTGGCGCAGAAAATAATCCACTGCGGACTTCTCTGAAAAAGTTTTAAGGGTCTGACCCTGAATCGTTTTGACAAAATATTGGACCAGGTTTAAGAGACCACTATCGCTGGTCGTCACCAAGAGTTGACTATGTTCGCAAGCGATATTAAAAGCCAGAAAATCTTGTACATCACACACATCATCAAGAATGATTAGACAGGCGTGGGTGAGACACAGTTGGCGTAGGTACTCATTGGCGACTTCGGCATCCACGAAGCTGATGGTGGAGCCTTCGAGACCTTGAATTAGGGCAATTTGGTCATCTATAATGGGCGGTTCTTTGCCTAAACCAATCCAAAAGACCCCGTCCGGGTAGGCTTGCCGAATGTCTTCCTCGTGTGCCAGGGCCGCCGCAAGTATTGTTTTACCCATACCGCTGGGGGCGTGGAGGAGGATAGGTGGTTTTTGACCCTCAATGGGTTCTGCCAGGAGTTTGGTCTTGAGTTCGTTGAAAATTTGCGAATGGATAACAATGTTCTTGGGAACTTCTGGAACATTGTGTAATTCGGCCGGTTTCGTTTTTTTCTTGAGGTCCCCCATCTGAGTCCGCAGATTTTGAATCTCTGTATCCAGGGAGGTCAAAACCTTTTGATAATGGAGTTTGCGGTCAATTTCGGCCTTCAGTTCCAAATACTGTTGCAAACTCCCTTGCAACTTGGCAAGAAATTCATAATGTTGTGTGAACAGGGAGATTTTTTGAGTGATGAGGGAAGCATGAATATCGGTCTCCTCCACTGAGGTGGCCTCTTGAGGGGCCGCGGGAGTAGCCGCAGAGAGAGTCGACGTTTGACGAGTTTCGGCAAGTTTCGCCAACTCCGTCAGGAGATTGAACAGTTCGTCAAATTTAGCCTGGGACAAAATGATGGCCGTTTTGGTGCCGGCCTCATCAGTGATATATTGGAGATTGAGAGATTTTTTATCTATAGTTTTGATGGGGTTCATGGTATTTTAGCTATTCTTTCTTAATAAATTATTTTAAACTATTTTGGTGTAAAACAGGAGTCCACAGCATAGCTTTGCCAGATGACGAACAAAACGACGCGGTGGACTCCTGGAGAATATATATAGTAATATTCATTCAAATCTGGGTAGTGATGCAATGTGGGTTCTCTGTCTGAACTCTGATTAGAATGATTTTCAGATGGACTCTGATTAGTCAAGCCTCCTTTCATAGCCCTCATTTAATCATCTAAATCAAAGTTCAAGACGAAGAGAAACCGCACGATATTTCACCCAGATTGCATCACTACCCAAATCTGTACGATTCCCGCTGAAGCGCAAATTTACAGGAATATTACTATATAACAACACTACCTAAAATAATACTCTCAAAATCGAGATAAAGATATGAATTTGGTGATAGTCAGTGGACTTTCAGGTGCCGGTAAGACGATTGCCTTACATAGCCTGGAAGACTTGGGATTTTACTGTGTGGATAATTTACCGGTCAGCTTATTGCCCATGTTTGCCGAACAAGCCAGTCGGCTAGACATTGTACATGAAGGTGTGGCGGTAGGCGTGGACGCCCGTACAACGGCCTTAAATGAAATGCCCGCATTGTTGCAAACCCTTAGCGCGGTTAAAATTCCTTACCATATTTTATTTTTGGAGGCCGATGATACTATATTGATTCAGCGTTTCAGTGAAACTCGTCGCAGACATCCGTTAAGTTCTGCCAACGTACCATTGCGTGAAGCCATTCAACAAGAACGTCAATTACTTGAACCACTAGCAAAACAGGCAGATATACGAATTAATACCAGTTTCATTCAAGTGCATCAGTTGCGTGATATAATCCGCCTTCAGATAAAATTGCGATCTCATCAAAACTTATCTGTATTGTTTCAGTCCTTCGGTTTCAAATATGGAATCCCTAGTGACGCGGATTTTGTGTTTGATGTACGCTGCTTACCTAATCCCTATTGGGAAAGCGAGTTAAGGCAGTTGACAGGACGCGATGATGCGGTCGTCAATTTTTTACAAGCCCACCCCAAAGTACAACAAATGGAACAAACAATTATTGAATTTTTAGAGACTTGGCTTCCCCAATTCGCTGCTGATAACCGTAGTTATTTGACCATTGCCATTGGTTGCACGGGCGGCCAACATCGGTCCGTATACTTGGCCGAACAACTGGCCAAGCATTTTAATCAACAGAGTGAAGGGATTTTGGTGCGGCATCGAGAATTGTCATGAACGTAGGCATTTTGCTAATTACTCACGACGATATTGGGACAAGCTTATTAGAAAGTTTGCAAAAAATGCTGGGAGGAAATTTACCCTTGCCAGTCAAAGTATTGCCCATCCGCCATGAAGATGAACCTTTAGAATTTTGTTACCACGCGGACCTGCTTTGTCAAAGCCTCAACCAGGGACAAGGTGTGTTGGTGTTAACCGATTTATTTGGCGCCACTCCCTGTAACGTGGCTTGTAGTCTAATCCCCAATCATCGAGTCAGAGTCGTAGGAGGAGTCAATTTACCCATGTTGGTAAAACTGATGAATTACCCTTCGACGAATTTAGACTCCTTGGTCAATATTGCCTTGTCAGGAGGATGCCAAGGTGTGGTGGATGTGGACAAATTAATGAAATGAACCAATGAAGAATTCGGAGTCCAAAACACGTTTTGGACTCCTTGTGTGGAGAAAACAAAGTGAGTTTAACCCTACATGGTATTGGCGCCTCAAAAGGCATTGCGATTGGCAAAGTCCACGTTCTAAACCATGAAGACGTGGAAATTACCGAATATTGCGTACCCAAACAACATCTTGACGACGAAGTGACCCGGTTTCGGAATGCGTTAGCCATTGCCCAGGAACAATTGCGACGAGTCCGTGATAAGACGCCTAAGAACAAATCCGTGGACATTGCCGCGTTTATCGAAGTTCACCTGATGATGCTAGACGACAGCATGTTGACCATTGCACCCATCGAACTAATCAGGACGCATCAATGCAATGCCGAATGGGCTTTGAAAACGCAGTGCAGTAGCATAGTGCAAGTCTTTGAACAAATGGACGACCCCTATTTGAGTGCGCGTAAAAATGATATAGAACAAGTCGTTGCGCGAGTGCAACGGATTTTACGTGGTTTCATACAATCTCCTGCCGAAATGGGAGAAGAATATTTTAACCATGCCATCGTCTTAGCAGAAGACCTGAGTCCCGCCGACACCGTGTTAATGCAACACTATGGCATTTTAGGATTTGCGACAGAATATGGAGGCGCCACCTCGCACACCGCCATCTTGGCCCGGAGTTTAGGCATTCCTGCCATTGTCGGACTACGCCGGGCCCGTTCCTATATTCGTCCCGACGACATTATCATTATTGACGGTTCTCAACATGTCGTCATCGTCGAACCTAATGAACCTATCTTAAATTATTACCGACAACGTCAGCGCGACGAAAAACGTCAACGGGCCGCTTTAGGCAAATTTCGGACGGCGCCAGTGGTGACGAGAGATGGCACCCCAATTACATTGCAAGTCAACATTGAATTTCCCGAAGACATGGACGCCGTCAAACGGGTTGGCGGTGAAGGAATTGGATTGTACCGCACCGAATTTTTATTTATGAATCGTGACCCACCACCAACTGAAGAGGAACATTTAGACGCTTATTTACAAGTTCTCCGCGCCCTCAAAGGGGGACCTGTGACCATTCGCACTTTAGATTTAGGGGCCGATAAACAGATAGACAGCAAACGTCCAGAGAAACCCGTCGCCTCTAATCCTGCCTTGGGCCTACGTGCAATCCGTTTATGTTTGAAAGAACCCAAATTATTTAAACCGCAATTGCGGGCCATATTAAGGGCCTCCGCCCATGGTCAAGTACGCCTGCTGATTCCAATGGTGTCTGGACTGCAAGAATTAGTGCAAGTACGCAAAATGGTAGCCGAAGTGCAAACAGAATTGAACCAAAAAGCCATCCCTTTTAACCCACAGATGCCGTTTGGAATCATGGTAGAAGTCCCCGCCATGGCCATCTGTGTCGACCTCTTTGCCCCGTATGTAGATTTTTTTTCAATCGGGACAAATGACTTGATTCAATATACGTTGGCACTGGACCGGATCGATAACACCGTGAACTACTTATATGACCCCCTCCATCCTGCCGTCTTGCGCCTCATTAAAATCAGTATTGAAGCTGCCAATCACGCTAACAAATCTATTAGCATGTGTGGCGAGATGGCCAGTGACAGCCGCTACATTCGACTATTATTAGGCTTAGGCTTACGTTCCTTCAGTGTCCATCCAGAAGCCTTTTTGGAAGCTAAGAAAATTATCAACAACACCGACTTGACTGGGTTAGCACCGCTTGCCACTCAGGTCGTGAAAACGTGTTCCCCAGGCGAGATTTCGCGTTTAGTGGAAACGATAAATGCCTAACGGCTTGCCCACCGGCTAAAGCCCCTAGTCCACCACAATTAACATTCCGGTGGACTAGAGGCTTTAGCCGGTGGACTAGAGGCTTCAGCCGGAGGGTGCAGAACAAAATTGAAATCACCGTGCCCCACCGGCTAAAGCCTCTAGTCCAACTAAATTTTAATTACAGGAACCATCTAAGGTCCTCTCCTCCCCCTTCGACCCCAACACCCCCGCATATTCCCGCAACTGTTCCGCTGTCAACACAAACACCCCCGTCCCTCCACGCGAAAATTCCAACCACGTAAACGGCACCGTTGGATATTGTTCGACCAAAGCCGCTTGACTCAGTCCCACTTCCACAATCAAGACACCGTCAGGAGACAAATAGTCAACCGCGTCTCGCAAAATTTGTTTAACATAGAACAGCCCATCAGCCCCCGCCTCCAATCCCACCGCAGGTTCATGATGATACTCATCAGGCATCTCCCCCATTTCATTAGCATCAGCATACGGTGGATTGGACACAATCAAATCATATTCAAGCCCTTTTAAATTCGCAAACAAATCCGAATACACCGTATAAACACGATGTTCTAAACCGTAACTGTCAATATTTTGCTGCGCCACTTCAAGGGCTTGACAAGAAACATCGACGGCATCCACTTCCGCATTCGGAACCGCTAACATAGCACTGGCTATCGCGATACAGCCACTCCCCGTACACAAATCCAACACCCGTGTCACCTTTTCAACGTCCACCCACGGTTGATATTGCTGTTCAATCAATTCTGCCAACGGTGAACGCGGAATTAACACCCGTTGATCGACATAAAAACGTAAATTGGCAAACCACGCCTCATGCGTCAAATAAGGTGCAGGAATGCGCAACTCGATACGTTGATTCAAAACCTCTAGCACCTGCCGCTTTTCCACATAAGTCAACCGACTCTG
Source organism: Thiotrichaceae bacterium (assembly GCA_011391085.1). GTDB lineage: Bacteria > Pseudomonadota > Gammaproteobacteria > Beggiatoales > Beggiatoaceae > JAABRD01. The sequence goes on from JAABRD010000014.1 coordinate 88,110, forward strand.
CCAAAGAATCTCCGGCGTCGTGCGAGGCAAATGAAGCGCATGTAAAACCAAAGTAATGGCCTCATCCACCGCATTATCCGTCCCATGTCCAAAAAATAATTGTGCCCGACTAAACTGGGAAGCGCCCCAGCGAACAAAATCCGTTATTGTATGTAACTCGTCAATAGTATGATCCATTTGGTGATTATATAAATAAATTAATGATGTCAATGTCCAAGAGTCCAAAGCGACGCTGTGGACTCCTACAGGACTTACGCAACTATTTTTGTCACTCGTTGAGTTGACACCCCCCCTAGCCCCCCCGCACGCGGAGGGGAATGACTCCCTCCTCGTGTGCGGGGAGGGTTGGGGTGGGGTGAGGGCGTAAGTCCTATTCTAATTATGACCTAACTGAACGACGTACTCTTATAAAATCAATATCATTACAAAAATTATTGCATAACTTCTAAATTTAAGACATGGGCCGGGCCGATTCGACTCAAACGCTGAAGCACTTCGACTCAAACGCTGAAGCACTTCGACTCAAACGCTGAAGTACTTCGACTCAAACGCTGAAGTACTTCGACTCAAACGCTGAAGCACTTCGACTCAAACGCTGAAGCATTTCTACTCAAACGTTGAGGCATTTCGACTCAAACGCCCTATGGATTATTAGGATTTACATAATGATTTTGTGATAATGATGCCATCTGGGTGTAAATAACGCGCAGTTTCGCGAAGGTCTGGAACTTTGATTGAGATGATTAAATGAGGGCTATGAAAAGAGGCTTGACTAATCAAAGTCCATCTGAAAATCATTCTAATCAAAGTTCAGACAATTAACCCACATTGCCTCACTACCGATTTTTGTAACTCTATGATTTTACAAAAGCACGCCGTGCCGCAGGGCCTCCACCTCGAAGAGGAAGACAAAGCTAGTCTGCGTAAGTCCTGCTGATTATAACACTATCAGAAAGTTCCGTGGCAGTTGGAACCAAATTTGTTACAATTCATAGTCAATCACAAAATTTAAATTAATCTAACGATAACCCACGATAACCCATGAACTTCTCAAACTCCCCCCGCGTCCTATTATCCGCCTATCATTGCGCCCCCGAATTAGGTTCCGTCTCCCAAATTGGTTGGGAATGGTATTGGCGATTAGCCAAACGTTTGCCCGTGACCTTAATCACTCATGTTAGAAACCATAAACATTTAATCAAATTCAACACGCCCTTACCTCAGTCAGAAATTATTTATATTGACACCGAATGGTTTGCGGAACCCGTTTTTAACTTCATGTCTAAACTCTTTCCCAACACTGAATACCCAGTCTCATTGTTTTCTTCCATTGACTTCTACCTATATGACTGGTTAGCCGTCAAAGCCCTGAAACAACGCCAACAACAAGGCGACCACTGGGACATTATTCATCAAGTGACCCCCGTTTCCCCCAAATCTGCCACACGCCTTCATCACCTCCAACGACCAGTCGTGTTAGGTCCTTGGAATGGCGGATTGACAGTCCCATTAGCCTTTCCAGAAGTCATTTTACAAGATTTAAACTGGCTATACCCACTGCGCTATCTTGGCAATCTCATCGATTGGATTTGGCAAAGCACCCCACAAGCTGCCATGATTTTAACCGCTACCCAAGCGACCTTACAAAGTATTCCAAAACGGTTTCATTCACGTTGTCATCCATTTTTAGAGAATGGTGTCAATTTAGACCTCTTTACCCAAGCCTCGTGGCCCCCAGCACCGTCACCCACAGAACCTTTGCGTATTGTATTTGTTGGACGTTTCTTAGCTTTTAAAGGTATCCCTATGCTACTTAAAGCGATAGCAGAGGTCCATCAAATCTATCCCATTCAATTAATCATGGTGGGAAGCGGTCCTCGGGAACACGAATGGAAAAAACTAGCGCAACAATTACAACTCTCCAATATTATTACTTGGTATGGTCAAGCCACTTTAGCCGAAGTCGTGACACAACTACACCAAGCCCACGTCCTCTGCCTCCCCTCCGTCCGCGAATCGGGAGGCGCCGTCTTACTAGAAGCAATGGCATGTGCGCGACCTGTGATAGCCATTCAATATGGAGGACCTGCGGAAATTGTCGACGACCAAGTGGGTTGCATTATTTCCCCACAAGGAGGTACCAAAGCCGTCATCACCGCGTTAACCCATTGTCTCACAGATATTTTTGAACACCCAGACCACTGGCGTCAACGCGGTGAAGAGGGACGTCGACGGGCTTTGAATCTTTATAGTTGGGAAAAAAAAATAGATAACATGCTGATTTTATATCAACAGCTAATTGCAGAATGGGCGTCTTCACACCAAAGGACCACTTGAGGAAACGCGAGAATGAAATGAATTGCATTCTCTAACTGATTGTGAGAAACTAACTTTCCAACCCTTCAGGAGTCCAAAGCGTAGCTTTGTAGAGTGGATTAAGCGTAGCGTATCCACCATTCGTTGTTAATGTTGGTGGATACGCTACGCTTAATCCACCCTACATGAAATACTACATGAAATACCATGTTCGTTATGCACAGGTACTTATCACCTTAAATTTGTACAATTCTTGCGTTCCAGAGAAAATTGTACAGGTTTGGGTAGTGATGCAATGTGGGTGAAATATCTGAACTCTGATTAGAATGATTTTCAGATGGACTCTGATTAGTCAAGCCTCCTTTCATAGCCCTCATTTAATCATCTAAATCAAAGTTCAAGACGAACAGAAACCGCACGATATTTCACCCAGATTGCATCACTACCCAGGTTTGAATGAATCTTACTATAACCGTGAACTCCTAAAAACTGTTAATAACCAAAAAGGAAAACAACCAAATGTCTTTAAAACCTCTTCTACTTTGTTGCCCCCTCTGGCTAGGTAGCAGTTTCGTCTGCGCCAACCAAACCGGTTCGCCACCAACTAAACCAGAAATCGTTCCCAGTAAAGCTATTCCAATTACCACCGCCACCGCCACCGCCAGCACGTTGGAAGTGACCGTCACCGCTTTGGGAGAATTGGAAAGCCCAGAGAAACCTATGATAGCTGCCGAAATTGCAGGCCGAATCCTCAATTTGACAGTTGATGAGGGCGACGTCGTCACCGAAAAACAAATGTTGGCAGAATTAGATACCGAAGGTTATCAAATTCAATTGGAACAAGCCAACGCCGAGTTGCAACGGTTAACCGCTTTGATTAGCAATCAGGAAGTGACCGTCAAACGTTTTCAAGACTTGCTGAAACAACGTTCCGTAGCCCAAAGTGAACTCGACAAAGCCCAAACCGAATTGGCCATCTCGCAAGCCCAAGTGGTTGGTGCCCAGGCACGAATTAAGGAAGTCCGTTACTACCTGGCCAAATCTCAAATTGTCAGCCCCGTCAATGGCATCGTGCAACAGCGTTTGGTGTCCAAAGGAGACTATGTGAACCCCGGCACACGCCTCTTTCACATCGTGGTCACCGACAAACTTCGGGCCCGTTTGTTCCTCCCCGAAACGGTGGTCACTCAAGTTCACCCTGGAGTACCGGTGCGCCTGTCGTTAGGACTCCGGGAGGGGGAAGGGAAAGAAGAAACGACTATCACAACCACGATTTCGCGACTGCGCCCCATGTTGGAGCCCTCTAACCGCGCCTTAGAAGTGCTAGTAGATTTTGCCAATGATTACCATTGGAAACCGGGTTACAGTGCCAAAGGTGTGATGGTGTTAGAACGCCGTTCTCATGCCGTATTAGTCCCAGAAATCAGTATCGTTCGCCGACCCGCGGGGGAAGTGGTTTACCTCATTGACGATAATCAAGCGAAACAACGTGTTGTCCAAACTGGCCAGCGCAAGGGACCGTTGATAGAGATTCTGACCGGCCTTAAAGCGGGAGAACAGATTGCAGTCGACGGTGCCGGTTTTTTAACCGATGGTGCATTGGTTAGCCTGAGAGGTTCGAAACCATGACTCTTCCAGAATTATCCATACATCGTCATGTCTTCGCTTACATGTTAAGCGGGGTACTCATTTTGTTTGGCATCATCAGCTATCAACGCATTGGTGTGGACCGCTTCCCCTCCATTGAGTTTCCCCTGGTTTCAGTGACGACTACGTTACCGGGTGCCAATCCTAGCGTAGTAGATGCGTCTGTCACCAATATCATTGAAACGGCCGTCAACAGTGTGCCTGGAATTGAAAGTATCCGGTCATTTTCCAAACCCAGTGTCTCCATTGTCGTCATCCAATTTGAGTTAACCAAAAATCCCGACGTGGGTTTCAATGAAGTGCAAGCGAAAGTCAACACGGTGTTACAAAACTTGCCTGAAGATGCCGAAACTCCTGTTGTTGGCAAAGTCGAATTTGGGGCTGCCCCCATTATGTGGCTGACTTTACAAGGGGACCGCACTTTGCAACAACTTAATCAATATGCCCGTAACGTCCTGAAGAAACGGTTAGAAACGATCAGTGGCGTCGGCAGTGTCTCCATTGGTGGAGAACGGGAACGTACCATTCGCATACATTTAAATCTGGAACGGATGACCGCCCTGGGGATTACCACCCGCGAAGTGGTGGGGGCGTTTCAACGGGAACATCTCAAATTGCCAGGTGGCTATGTGACAGGCAACCACCGAGAGGACTTATTGAAATTAGATTTGGAATTTCATCAAGTCCATGACCTTTCACAATTGATTGTCACTTACCGCGGTAACTTACCAGTGCGTTTACATGAGATTGCCACCATTGAAGACGGTTTAGCCGAAGCCCGCCGGTTCGCCAGTTTCAATGGCCAACCAGCAATCGGGTTGGGCATTGTCAAAATCAAAAATTCCAATACCGTGGCGATTATCAACGAAGTACAACGACGTTTGGAGAAGGATATTTTGCCGCAGTTACCGCCTGGGTTACACCTCCGTGTCGCTTCCAACAGTGCCGACTATATTAAAGAAATCATTGCTGCTTTAGAAGAACATTTGGTGATTGGCACTTTACTAGCGGCCCTAGTCGTCTGGCTATTTCTCAAAAGTTTGCGTTCCACTTTGATTATCGCCACCGCCATTCCCATTTCCTTATTTGGCGCGATTGCCTCCATTTATTTTGCGGGGCATACGTTTAACTTTATGACCCTGTTAGGGTTGCTATTGCTAATTGGCGTGGTTGTAGATGATGCGATTGTCGTCTTAGAAAACATCTTTCGACACCGCGAAGAGAATCCGCATGGCGACGTGACGCAGATTACGATTCAAGCCGCTAACGAAGTTGTGTTTGCCGTCTTAGCTGCCAGTTTCACTCTCGTTTCTATCTTTGCGGCGGTCATCTTCATTGGGGGTATCATAGGCCAACTGATTCGTCCCTTTGCCGTCGTCGTCACCTTGGGCGTCTTGGTCTCCCTGTTCGTTTCCGTCACCTTGACCCCCATGCTATGTGCCCGTTATTTACGAGTCAGTCACCAACATGGTTTCCTCTATCGGTTACTAGAATTTCCATTTCAGTTGACCGAAGACCTCTATCGGTTGGTATTACGATTTGCGTTACGCTTCCGTTGGACTATCGTCTTCTTGGCCATTGGCATCGTCTTCAGCAGTGGTCACTTCTTTGGGCAACTGGGCAAAGGCTTTATGCCAGAGGAAGACGAAGGTCGTTTTTTAGTCGTGTTTAAAACACCATTGGGGTCGACATTGGACTATACTCAGGGACGCTTGCAAGAGATTGAAAAGGTCCTCCAAAGCTATCCAGAGATTACCGGGTATTTTAGCACCATTGGCACTGGTAACGAAGGACAAGTGTCTCAAGGCACCGTGTTTGTCAACCTGGTACTACGTACCCAACGGTCTCTCAAACAATATGACTTGATTCTAAAGTTGCGAACCGAGTTGGCCAAAATTCCTGGTGTTCAAGCGTTTGCCACGCCCGTGCCACGTCTGGAAGGGGACCGCGGGGAACCGTTACAGTTTGTGTTACGAGGGCAGAATCTCTATGAAGTGGCGAGACTCGCCAAGCAATTGCAAGCGATTCTAGCAGCCCGCCCGGAGATAGGCGATTTAGATATGGACTTGCAATTGGATTTACCTGAAGTGACCATGCGCTTAGACCGCGCCAAAGCCGAAGACTTGGGCTTGTCCGCCTTGGAAGTGGTCCAGGCATTACGAGTTTTGGCGGGTGGTTTGAAAGTCGCTAAATACAATGATGACCCAGGCGATGGGGAACGTTACGACATTTATCTGAAGGCAGGTGACCAGACTTTTCTTCAAGCGGATGACTTAAAGAAGATTTACCTGCGCACTTCGAAAGGCACGATGGTACGTTTAGACACCGTTGCCCAATTTGAAACTGGTTTGGGGGCAGCCACCATTACGCGGTACAATCTTCAATATGCGGCCTTCTTCTTTGCCACTCCTACTATTTCGGAAGGTGATGCGGCAGAGATTGTGAAACAAGAAGCGGCCACGTTGTTACCCACTGGATACAGTGTGAAGTTAATCGGTCGTGCCGAGGAATTTGGCAAAACGGTTGGTTATCTCCTCTTTGCGTTTGTGACGGGAATCATTTTGGTTTACATGGTGTTAGCCAGTCAGTTTAACTCGTTTATTCAACCGCTAATTATCATGGTTGCCCAGCCGTTAGCCATTATTGGCGGCGTCTTTGGACTTTGGGTGACGGGTCACTTTTTGAATATTTACTCCATGATTGGCCTAGTCCTCCTCGTCGGTTTAGTGGCGAAAAATTCAATTCTGCTGATCGATTTGACGAATCAATACCGTACCCAAGGGAAAGAGATTCGGGAAGCATTATTGGAAGCTTGCCCGATTCGGATGCGTCCTGTGTTAATGACTTCCTTAACCATCATTCTCGCCTTGCTACCTGCGGCGATGGGAATTGGGGCGGGGGCGGATACCAATGGACCACTGGCGGTTGCGGTGATTGGTGGCATGGTGAGTTCCACGTTACTAACCTTGGTAGTGGTGCCTGCGGTGTATTCGCTAGTGGAGAACACGTTGTTGTATCTAACGGGGCAAAAGAAGATATTTGGAAAGAAGATATTTGGGTAGTAAGTACCGAAGCAGAAATTTTACCGTATTTTCAATCGTCGCCCTCACCCCGGCCCCTCCCCCTACAGGCGTAGGGAGAACGGCGGTACCCGTGGTTTTCACCCCTCTCCCCCTGGGAGAGGGGCCGGGGGTGAGGGTAAACATATCACCCACCTTGCATCACTACCATATCTGCAAACGGTCTTCTGGTCTTCTTTCTACATAAATCTCTTCCCCTTTTTCGACGTGACTGATAGACAGCACGGCCAATGCGATCACACTGGGGGTCTCTTCTGGATACCGTTGGGCATTGACAATTTGACCAATGCTGAGTTCTTCTCCAGAAACGTACAAGTGTTCTCCAGGCTGGGGGACGGTTGCTGAATAGATTTTGACTAAATACATTTGTCGTTTGGGTGTCCCCAAATACTGCATTCGCGCCACCACTTCTTGACCTGGATAACATCCTTTGGTAAAACTCACGCCTCCCAAGGTAGGATAATTCACCATCTGCGGGACAAACAGGTCGGCCAGCACGGGTAAAATATGTGGGACACCGGCTAAAATGTCCAAGACTTCCCAGACCCATGTTTCCACTGACCGTGCCCGGTGTGCCAAACAGTCCCAGACGCCTTGTAATCTTTGCTGGTCTTCACTTAACACTACATAACGTTCTGGTGTCCCTGGCAGACGTAACACGGTCAACCCTTCTAAGGTGACACTGCCATTGAGTTCTAAGGGACGCGATAGACCTAAACAGGCCGCCAATAATTTTGTACTTTGTTCCCCCGCGATTCCTAAACGTGGCAGTATCTTACTCACGTTCTCTAATTTTACTTGGGAACGTAATATATAGAGTTGTAGCCGTTTCAACGTCGTTTCTACATTGAGTTGCGGCATCAATAGATAAAACGTATTTCCTTGTCCTTCCTGGTTTCCGTCGCGCTTGAACACTCGAAAATTGACCAAGATTCGCCCTTTCGGGCTACACCAGGCACTTAATTGACTTTGGGTAGCGGTCACTTGACGCACATCGTTGGTGAATTGACCTTGTAAAAATTTCTCGGCATCTTTGCCACTGACCTTGATGATGCCTAGATGCGATAAGTCGACGAGAAGGTTGCTTTGTAAAATGTTGGTTTGGTTTGGGTCAGGTTGCCCACTATCAGAAACGGTAAAGTGATTCACTGTTGTAATCATTTGTATGAAAATAAAGGAAAATTTAGGATTTGTAAAACCTTTAGTCCCGCAGTCAAAGAGATGGGGGGAGTCACTTCAGCCGCAATGCCATTAGGCTAAAAAATAAAGACTTCCTCGAAATTAACTGACAGGTGGACTAGAGGCTTCAGCCGGAGGGGGGCAGAACAGAATTGAAATTGCGGTGCCGACCCACCGGCTAAAGCCTCTAGTCCATCGCTACATTAATCGATAGGTGGACTAGAGGCTTCAGCCGGTGGGCGCAGAACAGAATTGAAATCGCAAAGCCCCCCTGCCGGCTAAAGCCTCTAGTCCACCGCTATTTTAATTTTTGGGCATCTTTAAATTCCTTGTTCATTAACCAACCGCCGTATATGGTGTCTGTCTTTCCTTATCATGCTGATACAGTCGATAATCCGTAAATCGATCTCTTTCCTTAAAGCGCATGAACGGGTTTCCTTTCAGTTCTTCGGCAATGGTAGAAGTCATCTGCGTGGCATAATGATGACCTGGATGAACGATGGTTTCAGGTGGTAATTCCGTCCCTAACCGCGCTAGACTTTTATACATTTCGGCCGGGTCCCCTCCCTCCAAATCACAGCGTCCACAGCCAAAGACAAAGAGGGTGTCACCTGTCAAAATATGACCCTTTAAGTAGAAACAGAGGGACCCTGGCGTATGTCCTGGGGTATGCCATACTTTGATTTCGGTGTCACCGAGATGAATTATATCGCCATCGTGGTGTAACACGGCTGTTTCCAAACGTCGTCCCCAAAAATTGGCTTCGGCTTCCGATAAATGCACGGTAGCATGACAACGTCCTAATAGTCGTGTGAGTCCATTGACATGATCGGAATGACTATGTGTCAACAACACGTCAGTAATTTGTAACCCTTGCTGTTGCGCAAAGTCAATAACCGTTTCCACTTCCCAAGCCGGGTCCACCACTGCCGCTTGACGGGAACGGTGGTCGGCAATGACATATACACAGTTCTCCATTGGACCTAATTCTAGGGTATGCAGAGAAAAAGAAACGTCTTCATTTGTCATTTTGCTATCTTCCTCTTTTGGGTAGTGATGCAATCTGGGTGGTTTACCCTCACCCCCGGCCCCTCTCCCTCTGGGAGAGGGGCCGGGGGTGAGGGAAACTCTATGAATATCACCCAGATTGCATCACTACCCTCTTTTGCTACGTTGTATATATGTTTTCACAATCTCCTCCGCCAAGGAAATATCAGGGGGCACCACGGCATCTAAGGGTTGGCTATACACAGTTTGATTGCAACTGACTTTCAACAACCGCACGGACCAGTCGGCGCTTGTCTGTTCTCGTTCAAATGATACCCGGTAGTATTCCTCATTGACGGAAAATACAAAATATACAGTTTGTTGAACAAAATGAATATTCATAAAATGTTAATGATAGGAGTCCAAAGCGTAGTTTTACAAAGCTACGCTGTGGATTCCAGGTAAAGATTGATTCCTGGTAAAGATTGCGCTTTGGGTAGTGATGCAATGTGGGTGATATGTTTTCCCTCACCCCCGGCCATTCTCCCAGGGGGAGAGGGGTGAAAACCACGGATACCGCCGTTCTACCCACGCTTTTTGGGGGAGGGGGGAAGTGTCTATCACCCACATTGCATCACTACCGCGTTTTGGTCTCTGGCAAGGTGTTTTCTAAAGTAACGCTTGCACAATACTTTCCCATTCTTCTTGTAACGACTGATTGGGTCGCGGTTTGCTTGCACATGAATACCAATAGGCTGCGTTTGACAAATCTCCCTCGCGCCGGTGCAAATAGGCGTGAATCCAGGCCCCAGTGGCATCACTGATGGTTTGCGCAATGCGATGTGCGGTGTCCCAATCTCCTTTGGCATCTTTCCATAACGCCTGTAGCGGCAGATTGATACCAGTAGGTGGCGAGTCTTGTGTGAGAGAGGATTTAAATTCATCTAGTGTCATCTCATGGTTCCCTTTCTGTTAGATGTCTAATTTAGAAATTAACCTTCTGGATTAGCCAACCTTGAGTTCAGTTCCTCCAAAGCGGCTGCCGCATCTTTATTACCGTTTCGCACGGCCTGCGATAACCACTTCTTTGCTTCCGCCAAGTCCTGCGGCACACCGGTCCCTTTAAAATACATCATCCCTAAACTCAACTGGGCATCGGTTTGATTCTGGGTGGCCGCTGTCAAGTACCATTTCTCTGCCATCGCAAAGTCCTGGGGCACACCACTGCCGACAAAATACAAGGCGCCCAGGAAATATTGGGCTGCCGCATGACCTTGTTCGGCGGCCTTCTGATACCACTGGGCTGCCTGGGTCGAATCCCGTTGCAACACGCCTTCACTGTCATAATACATACGGGCTAACCGAAATTGGGCTTCTGCATGACCCAATTCGGCAGCTTGACGAAATGACTGGGCTGCCTGAATAAAAAATCTCCCTTGATAGAATTTTAAGCCGTCCTTGTAAAATCGATCGGCCTTGGTTCCAACCACTTGACCTTCGATGGTTTTTTGGGAAGAATCCGTACCCAACAAGGTACAGCCGGACAAAATTGTACAGAACCAGGCAAATAATAACAGAAATAGAGAGATGGATTTTTTCATGGCATATACCCTTATTGTAACAAACATAAACGGAATCATTATTTATATTAATATTCCTCATCACTTGTACCCCCCCTGCCCCCCCGTACACGGGGGGGTGACTCCCCCTGCGTGCGGGGGGGTGACTCCCCCCGCGGGCGGGGGGGTGACTCCCCCCGCGGGCGGAGGGGTGACTCCCCCCGCGGGCGGAGGGGTGACTCCCCCCGCGGGCGGAGGGGTGACTCCCCCCCGCGGGCGGAGGGGTGACTCCCCCCGCGGGCGGAGGGGTGACTCCCCCCCGCGGGCGGGGGGTGACTCCCCCCGCCCGCGGGGGAGTCACCCCCCCGTGTACGGGGGGCAGGGGGGGTACAAATGAGAAGGAATATTACTATATTACCCTACCTATAGATGGAGAATCAACATGCAAAGAACATTTTGGAGGTTTTGGAAACTCCTCAGGTCAATTCTAATCACTTATTCTCGCCTCTATAAAATAAGTTAAATCCACAGCCAACTTGCAATTTTGTTGACTGATAAATTTCCTACCTGTCATATTTCAAAAAAACTAGATACACAAGTTGGGCAGTTTATCAGAAGGTTTATTTAGATTCAACAAAACGTTAAAAATTAGAGTAGAGGGTTTAGCCGCAATACTATTCGGTTAAGAAATTATCTATATAAATCCAAACAGCACATAAAAAGATTTTGCCACTATTGACAAATATCAAAATAGTGTTATCATTAGATTTAGTTCAACATCATCAAAAAATTGGAGGCATCCTTGTCAACATCTAACCTAACCACTCTTCCATCGTTCATCCAAGACGTTGTCCAAGCCTATCAAGGCCGGCCGTCTTACTTGCTACAAATGTTATGGCGAGTACAGGAACGATTAACATGTATCCCGGCCGCAGCCATTGATAGCTTGGCCAAACAATTGAATTTATCGCACGCCCAGGTCGAAGGCGTCGCTAGATTCTATAGCTTTTTCCATGAGACACCGCGTGGACAATATGATATTCTCTGGAGTGACAACATCATTGAACATCATCAAGGCAAATCAGAATTGATGACCACGATGATGCAAAAACTAGGTGTCCAACTGGGCAAACCGAGGGCGGATGGCCGGGTTACCATTGACAACACGGCTTGTATTGGCATGAGTGACCAAGGGTCTGCCCTTTTGGTCAATGGTTTTCCCATCACGCGCCTGAGTAAAACGAAAGTCAACAAGATAGTGGAACTGATAGAAGCCCAAGTTCCTCTAGCTGATTGGCCCACCGATTTTTTCCAGGTGCGCAATAATATTCAACGTAAACACCTGTTATTAGGGGAAGACTTTGAATCAGGGGCGGCCTTGAAAGTCATGCAAGTCAAGGGCGCCGAGGCAACTTTAGCGGACATTGACAAATCTGGATTACGCGGTTGTGGCGGTGCCGGTTTCAAAACGGGACTCAAGTGGAAATTATGCAGAGATGCCCCGGGCAAAGAACACTACGTGATTTGTAATGCTGACGAAGGTGAACCTGGTACTTTTAAAGACCGAGTCCTCCTCCAAGCCTATCCTGATGTCGTCTTTGAAGGCATGACCCTTTGCGCCAAAATCATTGGGGCCCGGAAAGGATTTGTCTATTTACGTGGAGAATATCGTTATCTCCTCTCCGCATTAGAAACGACTCTGCAAAAACGACGTAGTCAGGGACTGTTAGGGGATCACATTTTGGGCGACCCGAATTTTTCCTTTGATATTGAGATTCATCTAGGTGCAGGTGCCTATATTTGTGGCGCAGAAATGGCCCTCATTGAATCCTTAGAAGGCAAACGTGGGACCGCTTGGAAACGTCCGCCCCCGTTTCCTGTCACTCAGGGATATTTAAATCAACCCACGGTGGTCAACAATGTGGAAACCTTTGCCTTAGCCGCGAAAGTCCTCCTACAAGGGGCCGAACAGTTTGCCCAATTGGGCACCGCGCAATCCAAAGGTACCAAATTAATCAGTGTTAGTGGCGACTGTGACCGGCCTGGCATCTATGAATTTCCCTTTGGCGTCACCGTCCGCGAAGTGCTTCTGGCATGTGGGGCAAATCAGACGCAGGCGGTACAAAATGCGGGACCTGCGGGACGTTGCGTTTCCGAGGCTGAATTTGACCGCCGCCTGTGTTTTGAAGACCTCAACACCACGGGTTCCTTTATGATATTTGACCGCACCCGTGATATGTTAGACGTGGTACAAAACTTTGCCCGCTTCTTTGTTCATGAGAGTTGCGGTTTTTGTACACCCTGTCGTGTGGGAACGTCTATCATCGAAAACTTGGTAGAGAAGATTCACCATGGCAATGGAACGCAAGGGGATTTGAAAGACTTGAGTCACATCAGTTATGTGATGAAGGCCACTAGCAATTGTGGACTGGGTATGACGGCAACGAATCACATTGAAGACACGTTGCAAAAGTTTCCCCAAACTTACGAGAAGCGGTTAAAATGGTCATTGGGTCTGTCACCCAGTTTTGATTTGGAAGGGTCGTTAGAGGAGGCACGAAAACTAGCGGCAATGTCCAATCAGGTTGCAGAAGCGGCCTAGTTAACAACTGGTTGGGATGTGCAAGCACGGAGAAAAACTTAGTTTCTTACTACCTTACTTTTCACGAGAATTTGGAGTTTGGAGTACGGAATTTATTCCGTGTTTTGGAGTACGGAATTTATTCTGTGTTTTGGAGTACGGAATTTATTCCGTGTTTTGGAGTACGGAATTTATTCTGTGTTTTGGAGTACGGAATTTATTCCGTGTTTTGGAGTACGGAATTTATTC
>JAABRD010000015.1 GCA_011391085.1 Thiotrichaceae bacterium
ACTGGTGGACTAGAGGCTTCAGCCGGAGGGCACTGGTGGACTAGAGGCTTCAGCCGGAGGGCACTGGTGGACTAGAGGCTTCAGCCGGGGGGGATTCTGCGATTTCAATTTATGTTCTGCACCCTCCGGCTAAAGCCTCTAGTCCACCGTGTTCCCCCGGCTAAAGCCTCTAGTCCACCGTGTTCCCCCGGCTAAAGCCTCTAGTCCACCGTGTTCCACCGGCTAAAGCCTCTAGTCCACCGCGTGTTTCCGGCTAAAGCCTCTAGTCCACCGCGTGTTTCCGGCTAAAGCCTCTAGTCCACCGCGGTTTCTGTTGCACACGCGGTTCAATCCCGTATCGTCTTACTAAAATCAGGCAGAGTATTAGGTTGATCACGTACCATATAACGGCTTTCACCGTCCCGGCGCGTCACGTTTTCATAGACACCATCGTCCCGTTTGACCAATTTGGTAAAGCCAAGGTCACGTAGTTCCTTGTTGCTTTTCTGAATACTTAAGCCAATGCGAGAGAGGCGTTTACGCACAGGTCCTTTGCATGACGGGCATTGGGTCAAGGGGGCATCGGCAAGGGATTGTTTAATTTCAAAAATCTTCCCTTCACTACAGGGGTCAGAAATATGTTCGTATTCATATATTGGCATAGTGTTTAGGATAATGAATAATGAATATAGGACTTACGCAGTCACCCCACCCCAACCCTCCCCCCACGCGGGGAGGGAGTGATTCCCCCCCGTGTACGGGGGGGATAGGGGGGGTATCAACTCAAAGAGTTACAAATACAGTTGTGTAAGTCCTGGAATAATGAATAATATTCTCCAGAAGTCCAAAGCTACGTTTTGGACTCCTGCTGAGAATGGCTACGCTACGCTTTGGACTCTTGCTGATAAAGATTGATTCCAGCTTGTTGGGCAAGTTGCACAAAATTCGGGAATGAAGTAGCTACATTGGCACAATCTTCAATCATAATCGTGTCGGTGGCACGTAACGCGGCCATAGTAAAAGCCATCGCGATGCGATGATCGCCGTGACTCTTAACCGTCCCCCCTGCCAGTTGTCCGCCGTGGATTATCATACCATCAGGCGTGGGCTGGGCGTCTATCCCAACGGCTTGTAAACCATCGGCCATCACTTGGATACGGTCACTTTCTTTGACGCGCAATTCTTCGGCCCCAGTTAACACCGTTTTGCCTTTGGCACAGGCCGCGGCAATGAAAAGGATAGGAAATTCGTCAATGGCTAAGGGCACTAATTCTCTAGGAATTTCAATGCCATGCAAAGAACTTGATTGTACCAAAATGTCTGCTACAGGTTCCCCCCCAATGTCGCGTTGATTTTGAAAAGTAATCTTAGCACCCATCAGACGGAGAATGTCAATCACACCGGTGCGAGTGGGATTGATGCCAACATGTTGTAATAATACTTGGGAATTGTTAGCAATTGTGGCACCCACGATAAAAAACGCCGCAGAGGACAAATCTGCTGGAACATCAATGGTCATGGCCCGTAATTTGCCCCCGCCTTGCAGACAAACTTGTTGACCTTCTTGTTGAATCGAATACCCAAAGCCCGTCAACATGCGTTCCGTATGGTCACGAGTGGGCGCGGGTTCTACAACGCAAGTCGTGCCTTTCGCATAGAGACCTGCTAACAACAGACAAGATTTCACCTGGGCACTGGCCACTGGTAACGGGTAGTGTATCCCCATCAATGGTTGTGTACCAATAATTTTTAGCGGGGGCGTCCCGGCTTCGGTGGTCTGAATACAGGCACCCATCTGGGCCAATGGCGCGGTCACCCGACGCATGGGACGGCGTGATAAAGAAGCATCGCCGTGCATTTCGACAGCAAAAGATTGTCCCGCTAACAATCCTGTCAATAATCGTATCGAGGTCCCAGAATTTCCTAAATATAGAGGCGCCGCCGGCGGTTTCAAGCCCTGTAAGCCCACGCCATGAATAGTCACTTGACCTTGCCGCGGCCCCTCAATCGCAACACCCATGGCCTGAAATACAGCTAAAGTAGCAAGGGTATCTTCACCTTCTAAAAAACCATGTACTTGGGTGGTGCCCTCCGCAATGGCGCCTAACATGATAGCCCGGTGCGAAATCGATTTATCCCCTGGTACGCGCAAAGTACCGTGCAGTTGCGGGCTAGGATGAACAGTAAATGAAATCATAATGGAAAGTAGAGAGTGGATAATGGATAATGGATAATATAGCAAATTTCAATTGATTGAAGATCATTCTTAAAAGAAACTCAGTTTCTTTAAGAAACTGAGTTTCTCGCGGACAGTTATAGTGATATTCCTCTGCTTTTGTACCATTCATTCTTCTCAAGTAGGGTGGATTAAGCGAAGCGTATCCACCATTTGTCAGGAGTTTGGTGGATACGCTTTGCTTAATCCACCCTACGAGGATGGTATAGTAAGATTCCTTCAGTTTTGTACCAAAAGTTCGAGGGATAACACCCCTCGAAGGTGTGTTATCCCTTGGTCAGCCAAAATTCTTGAAAGACAAATTTGAAGGAATATTACTATATCAATTGGTAGGAATATCACTATATCCTTGGAGTCCAAAACATGTTTTGGATTCCGACCTGTTTTGAACGCCGCCGCCATCTCCTCCGCATCCATAAAAAATATGACAACCGCACTTGATAAACCCAACCGTCGTATTGGTGAATTGTTAATAGAACAACGTGTGATTAGCAATGACCAGTTAAAAATTGCCTTGATGGAACAGCAAAAAACGCAAGAATCACTGAATAAAGTCCTAGTGAATTTAGGCTTTGTTTCCGAATCCGTCATGCGTGACCTCCTGGGGCAAACCCTTGGACAAACCAGTATCGATTTATCTAATGTCGTGGTGGACCATGAAGTGATTCGCCTAGTGCCTAAAAATTTAGCCTATCGTCACTCCCTAGTCCCAGTCAGTTTTAACAAACCTTCTCAAACCTTGACTGTGGCTATGGCCGATGTTTTCAACGTGTTGGCGATAGACCAATTGGTGGCGACGATAGGTGGAAATATTAAAGTGGAGATACAGTTAGCCGGGGAAGCGGAAATTATCAATGCACTGGATAATCTGTATGGTTTCAACTTGTCTATCGATGGCATTTTAACTGAGATTGAGACCGGTAAAATTGATTATCAAAGTTTTCTAGCCAACCGTGACGAGTATAGTCAACCGTTTGTCCGCCTCATTGATGCACTCTTGTCCGATGCGGTGAAACATGGGGCTTCTGATATTCATTTTGAACCTGAGAAAGGATTTTTACGCATTCGGTACCGAATTGATGGAGTGTTGCAACAAATTCGTAGCTTGCATAAAAACTATTGGCCCGCTATGGCGGTTCGTCTCAAAGTCATGGCCAATCTCAATATTGCCGATACTCGTATTCCTCAAGATGGGCGAATTACTTTGACCTTGGCAGGCCGGCCGATTGATTTTCGAGTGTCGGTACAACCCACAGTGTTTGGAGAAAACATTGTCTTGCGTATTTTAGATAGTCAAAAAGGAATCATGTCGCTGGACCAATTGGGGTTGACAGATGACAATTTGAATGCCCTACGCCTGATGATAGCACGACCTGAAGGCGTGATTTTACTGACTGGACCCACTGGTAGCGGGAAGACTACAACCTTGTATTCGATTCTGCGTCATTTGAACACGGAAGAGGTCAATATTATGACGTTGGAAGACCCGGTAGAATATGTGCTAGGTCAAGTGCGGCAAACGGCGGTAAATGAAGCCGTGAAATTAGATTTTGCCAATGGGGTTCGTTCCATGATGCGCCAGGACCCCGATATTATTCTAGTCGGTGAAATACGCGATGAAGACACAGCCGAAATGGCGTTTCGGGCCGCCATGACAGGGCATCAAGTGTATTCCACCTTACATACCAATTCCGCCATTGGCGCGTTTCCGCGGTTATCAGACATTGGAATTTTGCCAGACTTATTAGCCGAAAACATCATTGGAGTGGTGGGTCAACGGCTAGTGCGAAAACTCTGTTCTGCTTGTAAACAAGCCTATTCTCCCGATTCGTTGCGACGTCGATTATTGAACTTAGAACCCGAACAACGGATCACTTTATATAATCATCAGGGTTGTGACCGCTGTGAACAACGCGGTTACAAAGGTCGGTTTGCCTTGATGGAAGTGTTGAGATTAGATGAATCTTTACAAGATTTAATTGCGCATAAAGCGACGACTTATGACATTAAACAACATGCCCAACGTCAAGGGTTTCGTACCCTGGCTTCCGATGGAATCCGACGAGTATTGGAAGGCAGTACCAGTTTAGAAGAGGTCACGCGGGAAGTGGATTTGACGAGTCGGTTAAGTTAAATAGTGCCATGACGAGAATTTTGGGTATGTTGGAGTACGGAATTCATTCCGAATGGAATTTGGAGTACGGAATTCATTCCGTTTCAATGGGCGGAATCAATTCCGTACTCCAAGGGCTGGGTATGTTGGAGTACGGAATTCATTCCGAATGGAATTTGGAGTACGGAATTCATTCCGAATGGAATTTGGAGTACGGAATTCATTCCGTTTCAATGGGCGGAATCAATTCCGTACTCCAAGGGCTGGGTATGTTGGAGTACGGAATTCATTCCGAATGGAATTTGGAGTACGGAATTCATTCCGTTTCAATGGGCGGAATCAATTCCGTACTCCAAGGGCAGACTATGACGACCGCTATTAATTCACCTTCTGCGCCAACTCACCCTTCTTATAGCGTTTCCCCATATCTTCCAAAGAAATGGGCTTCATCTTAGAAGCCGTGCCAGCGCAACCAAACGCCTCATAACGGGCCTTACAAATGCCCATCATAGCCTTCGTGGTCTCCTTGAGATATTTACGGGGGTCAAATTCAGCGCGATGTTCACTGAGGAATTTGCGAATGGCACCGGTGGAAGCCATCCGTAAATCAGTGTCAATGTTGATTTTGCGCACCCCATTCTTGATGCCTTGGACGATTTCTTCCACCGGCACACCGTAAGTTTGACCCATGTCACCGCCATAGCTGTTGATGATTTTCAACCAATCTTGTGGCACCGAAGAAGAACCGTGCATGACGAGGTGAGTATTGGGAATGCGGGTGTGAATTTCTTTAACACGATTGATAGCCAAAATTTCGCCTGTGGGAGGACGAGTGAATTTATAAGCACCATGACTGGTCCCAATGGCAATCGCCAACGCATCCACGCCCGTCTTCTTGACAAAATCCGCGGCTTGTTCAGGATCCGTCAACAATTGATCATGGGACAATTTGCCAGCGGCGCCGGACCCATCTTCCTCGCCTGCCATACCACTTTCCAAAGACCCTAAGCAACCCAGTTCACCTTCGACGGAAACGCCGCAGGAGTGGGCCATGTCAACAACTTGTTTGGTGACATCGACATTATATTCATAACTGGAAGGCGTTTTCATATCCGCCATGAGAGAACCGTCCATCATCACGGAAGTGAAACCGCTTTGAATCGAACGCATACACACGGCGGGTTCAGAACCGTGGTCTTGGTGCATGGCAATGGGAATGCTGGGATACATTTCCACGGCGGCCCACATCAGATGCCGTAAAAACGGTTCACCCGCGTAAGAACGTGCGCCTGCCGAGGCTTGAATAATGACAGGACTATCTGTGGCACTAGCGGCCTGCATGATAGCATGAATTTGTTCCATGTTATTGACATTGAAAGCCGGCAACCCGTAATTGTTTTCCGCGGCATGGTCAAGTAATTGGCGCAATGAAATAAGCATATTTGTGTTTCTCCTCTTAAAACAAAGGTTTAGGTGGTGGTTAACGTTTAGACGATGATACCCTAATAGGGTGCAGAATGTCAATACTACAGGATTTTGAAAGAGTTGACAAGTTTTTTTAAAGTTGTCAATTCTTTAGGTTAAAAAATTATTTATGATGGGATTTGTTAAATTGGTGGAATTTTTATTCTCTGGTTTAGGGGTGAAAATGGAGGGGCATTTAAACCTGACAGGTCTTTGAGACCTGTCAGGTTTGGCATCATTACATGGTACCTATTCCTCATCTTTCGACTGGTTCGGACGGTGGAGAAATTTCATTACGACAACTATCCAAAATGACAATGTTCAATTTGCTATTGGCAGATTGCATTTGTTCAACAATGCTGTCCACAGACACCATGTTATCTTCCCATCCTTGGCGGTCGTCAATAGGAACAAGATAATCTTTCCCCTCAATCTGTCCACCGATTCCACTAAAATAAAACAATCCAACCCCATTTTCAGCCGAAAGACGTTTAACAAATTCTTGGATGGCTTCATTCATCTCGAAAAGGTTAGTATCTGTTCGTAGAATTACTTCAAAGCCCTTTTCGTTGAGAACTTTGGCCATGCCTTGTGCATCATTAGTGGGGTTTTTTAATGGGTAAAAGGGGTATTTAGCATTACCAATCACTAAAGCAAGTTGTTTGACAGAGTTAGATAATGTTTTTGAACAACCCCCAAAACAAAAACTCCCACCACTCAGTGAAGCGTTATACCAGGGTACTTGTTGACCATTGGTAGTTCCACTTACTAACCTAGATACTCGCCGAAAAACGTCTTCTATCTTTTGAGACTTTTGCATTTCCTGCAATAAATATTTTGTGTAAAGTCCATATTTTTCTTCACCTCCGTCAAACGCTAACTTTTCTGGTGCGGTTGAAAACGCCTCTATTATTCCTTCTAGTAGATTCTCCTCCGGTTCGGTGGGCGTAACTGGTTTAATTACCGCCGGTTCCGATTTAGGCATAGTTACTTCCTTCAAATCATCATACGCTTTACGCCAGTTAGCTGCCCGCCATTTTTCCATGTGACTCAAAACGATTTCTCCCCCCTTCGCACCCCGCAAAAATTCTCTGATACTCACCGCAGACAGGGCATAGGCAAAATCGGTAACACCAGTCACCATTCCAATCACCTCATCGCCTCTTACCAAAGGACCACCAGAATTGCCCTCTTTTATATCACTGTCAGAAAATAAAATCTCTCGTCCCTTGGGGGAAGAATAAGACAAATCATCATGCGCCCAATCCCCACCACCTAATGGAAATCCAAAAGTGAAGACCGATTCTCCCGGCTTGAGAACAAAATTGTTGGCCACATAGAGAGGAATTGCCCAAGGCGATGTAGAACCTGTCACGGCCAATAAAGAAATATCCACCTTGTCATCATTCTCCAACACTTTAGCCTGAAATTCCCTGGGTTCTCCAAAAAATTCGACGTTTGGTGTGGAGTCATTTTTCACAACATGGTAAGCAGTGAGAATATAAACCGTATCACCATTTACGCCGACGACAAAACCAGTGCCTTGACTACTTTCTTTTGCAGTGATTCTAACCACACTCTTCTTGATTTGTTCAGCATCCCGTGGACGTGCTTCTGGAGGAGACGCTGATTTATTTATCTCATTTATCAGAACGTTTCCAGCCTTTTCTAAACTGTTACAACTAACTACCAAAATGCTTAAACAGATCAATGCTACAGTGGCGTATTTGTTCATGGTGATTTCCTCTATTGGTTTCAAGTTTCTATTTAAATCTGTGGGATTTTTCACTTATGATTATGATGGATGCTATGATATTAAACTCTGGCGGAAAAAGCAAGAGGTGAGACTAGAAACGGAAGCCGGTGTGCGGGACTGGAGGCTTCAGCCGGGTTAGGCGGGACTGGAGGCTTCAGCCGGGTTAGGCGGGACTGGAGGCTTCAGCCGGGTTAGGCGGGACTGGAGGCTTCGGCCGGGAAACTTCTATCGTTCCACCCGGCTGAAGCCTCTAGTCCCGCGCACCGGCTGAAGCCTCTAGTCCCGCGCACCGGCTGAAGCCTCTAGTCCCGCACACCGGCTGAAGCCTCTAGTCCCGTACCCTGGCTAAGACAAATTGAGTTTCACCACCCAATTTAGGCCAACTTCACAAGAAGTTCTTGAAATTCTTCGAAAGTTTGGCAACGTTGGACCTGTTTGAGAAGTTGTTTCAAAATCACCGGTTGATCAATCGCCTGGATTTGCCGCACCAATTGACTTGTCAGGCGGTTGAAACGTTCTTCAAGAATTTCCAGCAACGTCTCTTGCAAGCCTTGTTGCAAACCTTGCCGCAAACCCTGTTGCTTCCCATCCAACAAACCCGTTTGCCGGCCCTTCTCAAAAACTTGTTGACCAGCCACAGTTTCCATCAAATCAAAATTTAACATAGCCAATACCTCCTCTGGAGTAATCTGACGAAATTTGTTGAGGATAAACAGTCCTAAGACATTTAACGCCTCTTTCTGTTGGTCCTCCGTTGCAAAAGACTGCTTAATCGTCTCTTTCCACGCCGTGGCCTTTTCCCATAACTTGACCTGAGTGGGGTCGGTAATGGTTAAGGGAATCAAGACCACCAAGCGCGGGTCAATTTGTAACAAGTCCTGTTCGGTATAATCCGTTAACACGACTTCGTGAATGCAGTCTCCTAATTGACAGTTCGGAGATTGTCGAAAACTGGTCAAGGAAACCGCCGCAGTTTGGTATTCCTTTTGAGTGTACAGAATACATGCCCATACGGGACCGTCATATTTTTCTTGCCGGCAACTCCAAAACACTTCGGCTAATAGACGATGCCGAATAAATTTATTCCAAATAACCTTGAAACTCTAAAAACACTCGTCCCAAGGCACTTTCCAAATAGGGGCGTCCTTGAATATCGGGTTTCAAAGACTTGTCTTTGAGGATGACCGCCTTAAATTGATATTGGTCGGCTTCCTCTTGAGACAAGCCAAATAATTTTAACACACTGCTACCTGTCAGTTGCATCAACAAGTAAAAGGGGTCGTCAGTGCCGCGTAATATGGCACGGGGTGGTTTTTGAGTCATATTCAAACAGTCATGGGGTTGTCAAGTGAAGTTTAGAATCGTTTCCAATGATCATATAATTTACAACATTGGTTATTTATCATTTTAGCAAGGTAGCAGTTAGTTGGTCAAGGATTTTTCGCGGTGGACGACTCCGGATTTCGAAAGATCCATCCGGGCCGCCACTTCTGCTTGAGTTAACGCCGCTTCTTGACGTGCTTGTAGCAACGCTGACAGGGTAGTAAATTCATCCTCTAAAGCCTCATATTCGGCCTTAAACGAGGGAGACTTTTTACCTTTCTGTTTTGCAAATTCTTTGGGGTTGAAAAGCACAGGTTGATATTTGATTTCAGACATAGAATCGTTCATGTTTAGTCATTCTAAAACGAGTTAACATCTCCTGATGGTCAAGATACTGGTCAGTTCCAACAGATTCCCGCGATTTCACTAGATGGTAAATGTCCAAGTGTTCAAACAGTTGAGAAATCTCCGCCGTGGTTACTTGAGAATCGTTGAAGTTATCAATCACAAGTTGTCTCAATTGTTCCCAACGTTGGGGAACTTCTAGGGGTGTCATCGTTTGCATTGGTTTCTCCTGTAAATCGTTATTCCCCCTGCGCAAGATTTCATCTTGCACTCCAGAGGGGATGAGATTTATTTCTATTCCTCTTCTCGATTTTCACTATTCCGTGTCACCCTTCCCTGCGTCTGCGGCTTTGGACGTGGCACAATTTCCACTTTCCCAATGGCCACCAGGCCAATGATAATGGGAATGATATAAATCAACACACTCAACATTACTCCGACAAACGGACTGCCTTGCCCCAGTGTGTCTGCCATGGTCAACCGATGGTCCTTCCGTTGTGAAGAAAAACCTTGGGGATACGTCTCCACCGCTGCCGTTGCCTCTCCCGTCAACCGAATTTTCAGCCCCTGTTTCTCGGAGTCAAAGCCAATCTGTTCTATATAAAAATTATCCATTTTGTCCAACCATACAAAATTGGATTCCGTAAAAGTCACTGGTTCGATTTTGGGATATTCAGGATAACTGATAACGCCTTCGGTCAACAAAGTAGTATAGGCCACTCGTCGCCCTCTTTCAAGGTCTTCCGAGATAAATTCAAGTTCCTTGACCAGCATCTTTTCTGGATTTTTCTGGAAAATCGAAAAGGATTCTAGGGTTGGAGTGGTAAGAATCATCTTTAACGCATTGCCTTTTCCGGTCACGGTCAGATAAGGATTACGTCGTGGCAACCCCGGAACAGGAAGAGGGGAAGACGCCAGTCCTTCACATTGGTCAGTCGTCAACTTAAACGCCTTGGGATGCAACAATCTAGCGGCTGGGTCATCTTGGGCTTCCTCGATAGCTATGACCAAGGTTTCACGTCCAACCTGGGACTTTTCCACTGCCAAAGTGACCTTCGCCGGTGGTTCAATGGTCAAATCTTGTAATATTCCAAACTCGGTAGTCGTTGGATTGGCCGTTTCTAACAAGACAGTTGGAAATAACTCGGCACTCTTGCTGGTAATCGATTTGGGAGTATTTTCCAACGTAGTGAACTCGATTTGTTGAAAGTCACTCACAGTAGCCGAGTGAAATTTCAGTCTTTCCCATTCCAAGGGTTGCTGTTCGACTCGAAAACTCAAGCCATTTACCACCAGGTCAACTTGAATATGCGTGTCGATAGGTCTCGTCATTAACCAAATGGGCAGTAACAGGATGACAATGATGATGACCAAAATTTTGAAACTTTGGGAAGCGACATACCAAAGATTGTGTAATGTCTCCCTGAACCAGGTGGCAACGGTTTGATAGCCACTTATCAGTTGCGTTTTCAAGAGGAGTAACCACTGCATTAGAATTTGCCCTGTATCTCTGGTTGATGGTCAAATTTGACCGATTGATGGAGGTTGGCATTATCCCGTAAGGAGTAGCCATCCACGACCAATTCATATTCCCCCGCTTTGGCACTGGCACACTCCCAAATGATGGTAAATGGTTGTCCACCGTCCTTCTTGCCCAACGGTTTTTCCACCAACGGCTTTGGATTATTTTCACCTTGATAGATGGCATAGTTTAAATTAGCCGTCTCCCCCACTTTAAACACAAACCGATAGCCGGTGATCTGGGTCGGTGGTTGCGAGTGGTAAAAAATGACGGGGGCCACTGATTCTTCATGACGATTAGGGGTCCGGTTGACACGGGCAATCACGCCTAGTTCAGTCATGGTCAACTTCAAAGGTTGGAGTACCTCCGCGGTGGACCATTGATACGGATTGAAACCGTCCTGCCAAGTCTCTTTTTCCCGGACGCGGTTCAGCACATAATACCGTTTTGGAACTAACTCGCGCACGGTCAAATCTATTTGGGCGGATTCCTTTAAATAAAACAACAATTTAGCAACAGGAAAGCCTGGCTTGGGTTCCGTATAATCCACTAACGCGGACAGCAATTCGATGTCCAAGTTACCACTCACCTGACGAGGTTGGATGCCTTCCCAATGGTCTCCGCGGTTTTGGTATTCAAGCAGAGGGTCATACGCAACCGCCTGGCCGTGGGCCAAGGGTAGTAATGTAGCAAAGAGTATCGTTTTTAGACGAGTCATAATAGTCTCCTAAATGTGATGAGTTAATAGGTTGTATGATATTGATTTAGGAGTCCTAAAGCAAGATTTTACAAAGCTATGCTTTGGACTCCTGGGTTATGGTTATAGTAATATTCATTCATTTTTGTACCCCCCCCCAGCCCCCCCGTACACGGGGGGGAGTGCCCCCCCTGCGTGCGGGGGGCTGGGGGGTACAAGAATAAGTGAATATCACTATATGAAACCTTCTGATAGGTTCCGCCTCACTTCTTAACCTGCACCTGGGGATAAAGACATCTGGCCAACTCCTCAAACTCCTGGGTCGCCTTACCAGAAGGTTCTAATTCAAAGACGGCCAGTCCTTCGCTAAAAGAACGGCGGTACGTGGTTCGTTGACACAAACGTGCCGGTAACAATTTGATCCCAGGTAACGTCTTTAAAGCCTCCTCTGCTTCATCCGATTCACGAATGCCGCTATGGGTGTCGGCGCGATTGATGAAGACCAAAATTTCAGGGGGCTTGTCTTTGATTTCACTGGCAATGATGTACAAAAATCGTTGTGTGGACCAAATATCCGCTTGACTTGGGGCAACCGGTACGACTATCCTATCGGCCAAGGAAATGGCCTTTTTCATGCTGGTCATGTTGGCTACACCAACGTCCATCAAAATTTCCATCTGTTTAATCGCTTCGTCTTCTGGCTGTATTTTGCTACAGCGGGTATAGACCTTGAGGGCAGGTTCATATTCCTGTTCCTGACGTACTTGAACCACGTCATTCAAGGTCGCTTGTAAATCTAAGTCATACACTTGCACCGTCTTACCAGCCCGCGTTAGCCACAGGGCCAAGTTAAAGGTGACGGTACTTTTTCCACATCCGCCTTTGAGGTTGCCGACGACTGTAATCATAATAGTTTAATGAGTTAATGAGTAATGAATAATGAATAATGAGTAAACTAAAGGTGGACTAGAGACTTTAGCCGGAAATAACGGCATGTCACCGGCTGAAGCCTCTAGTCCACCTTCGCCGGAAATAACGGCATGTCACCGGCTGAAGCCTCTAGTCCACCTTCGCCGGACTGGAGGCTTTAGCCGGAAACCTCTAATCCAGCGTTGGTGTTTTCACATTATTCATTATTCAATTCATTCTAAACTGTACCAGTTGGCCACGGTGGTCACTGGCTAAATTGGTGAATAATTCCGTTTTGACGGGTTGCAAACGCTTGTGAATCCAGACATGGTCAATGTCGTACAAAGGCAGCCAGGACATCCAAGTGCCGCGCCACTGGCCTTCGGAAAAGTGGGCCGCGAGTTGGTATCCACCTGCGACTCTGGTGAAAGCATCAAAGCCGCGACTGCGACTGAGGGCGTTGAAATCACCGGCAATAATGTCGATGGGTTGACCTTGTAGTCGTTGTTTGGCAAGTGTTTTCACAATGTCTTTTAGCAAGGGGGTTCTCCATCTGGGTAAAATGGCATGGGATAAAATGAGTAGCCGTTTGGACATATTGCGTTCCCCATCAATGGCGAGAATGCGTAAAGTTTGGCCGTGGAGGGTCACGACTACAATCATTCCTACCCCTTTGCGGAACTTGACAAAACGTTCCAATTGGAGGGGCCAGGGGGAACACACGGCGAGAGTGTCCAGAGGTGGATTGTGATAGACCAAATGCCAGTTGTTGCCAAGTTGTTTGAGAAGTATCTGCAATCGTTTTTCAGTGGGAGGTTCACTGATAACGAGAATGTCTGGATGACGTTGAAAAATGTCTTGACGAATGGATTTCCACTGATTGGCTTTGCCTCCCCAGCGAACATTCCAGTGGAGGAAACTCACTTGCTGAAGGTCATCAGGTAAGGCTTGAGTGGGAGAGGCATTCAAGCCGATCATGGAAATACTACTGCCAATGACGATGCTGATGCCAATGAAAGTTAGGCCAAACCGAATTTTAGGTAGGCTACGTCCCACATAGAGTAGGTCTAGTAAAATTGCCCACAAGCCTAGCGGTAAGAGGGGGATATACATCAGAAGTCCCCATTCGACGGTGCGGTCCCGGACGATTTGGCCAGTGAGTCCTAGCACAATGAGTAGCACTGTGGTGATGGATAGCAGGTATCCAATTAGGCGAAAAAGTTGATGACTGCTGTGAAGAAGTGTGTGAAGGATGGAAAAGTTTGTTATCATGGTTCACCTTTATCAAACATTATTTTTGATTTAAAAAGGCATCTATATTATTCCAGGAGGCCACCGCGTCGCTTTGAGAAAGACAAAGCGACGCGTGGTGAACTGCTGGTGAATAATGTGTCAAAATTGTGAAATTAGGAGTTGAATAAATGCGTTTACGTCGTTCCTTATTTAAGAGTATCAGAAAATTTTCCCTTTCTCTAGTATTGCTAGTTATATTTATTGGCATTGGTGCAAGTTATGGGATGTATTTGCAACAACAGATGAAACGGGAAGCATCGCAGTTTGTGAATATTACGATGTTAGACTTGTTGGCCTCTTGGGATGATAAAGTGTTTTGGATACACATCACGCCGGAGTTGCAAGAGAATACAACGGCAGAACAGTTGCAAGAGATGCGAAGGGTTTTTGCCCATTTAGGTGAATTATCACATTATCAAGGCGCACAAGGCGGATTGTTTCGTACTGGGCAATGGTGGTGGCAAATAGTGGCCCGGTACACCGTGCAAGCGACTTTTCAACGGGGTCAATTTACCGCTACGGTGTTATTGATCAAACAGCAGGGGGAATGGATAATCAGTGGGTTTGAATACGAATATACTTATTTTCCTGTTCCCAGACGGGTGAGAGCTTTGAAGTCGGCGTAAATGGCCCTCACCCCCGGCCCCTCTCCCTCTGGGAGAGGGGCGAGACCACTGATTTTCTCCCCTCTCCTTCTGGGAGAGGGGCCGGAGGTGAGGGGTTAGAAACTATATCAACGCCTGCCGACGCTTCTCCATCATCGCGGCCACAATGGGACGGAAGATGATTTGCATGGAAAAGCCCATTTTACCGCCTGGAACTACGAGGGTGTTAGGACGCGACATGAAGGAATCGTGAATCATAGATAACAGGTAAGTGTAGTCTTGGTCACGATACTTGTTGAAACGAACCACCACCAAACTCTCGTCTGCCGTAGGAATGTCGCGGGCAATGAAAGGGTTGGAGGTGTCCACCAGAGGAACGCGCTGGAAGTTGATATGGCTATGCGTAAATTGGGGGACGATGTATTTCACGTAGTCCGGCATTCGCCGCAAGATGGTGTGCGTCACATCTTCCGGGGAATAGCCACGTTCGGCCACGTCACGACTGATTTTTTGAATCCATTCCAAGTTGACGCTGGGAACAACGCCGATCAGCAAATCAACGAATTGTTCAACATTGGATTTGTCCGTGACCACACCGCCATGCAAGCCTTCATAGAAGAGTATGTCGGTGTTTTCAGGAATGGGTTCCCACGGCGTAAAAGTGCCTGGTTCTTGATTGTAAGGGATGGCCTCAGCCTCGTTATGCAGATACTTGCGTACCATCCCTGTGCCACTGCGAGAATACTGTCGAAAGAGGTCCTCTAATTTGTCAAAGAGGTTGGCATCTGGACCGAAATGACTGAGGTCCTTGCCTTCGTTTTCATAGGCAACGACAGCTTCCTTCATTTCTTTGCGATTGTAACGGTGGAAACTGTCACCTTCGACAACCGCAGCGCTGACGTTGAGGCGCCGGAAGATGTCTTCAAAGGCTTTCTTGACCGTGGTGGTGCCGGCCCCTGAGGAGCCTGTGATGGCAATAATTGGGTGTTTGACTGACATGGTTCACTCCTAAGATGGTTAATGGTGATAATCAAAAATATTTGGATTAGACGTTTTTTTATCCGCTAAAACCGCTAGTCCAAAATGTAAAAATCAAGTTGATTTATGGTTTTATCAATTGAAAGTCCAGTAATCTAAAAATATTATAAATTAATTATATTTATCTAAGCATTTTTGCAACACCTTTTAATCATTTTGTTATTTGTTTTTGAATCCTTCACAATTGAATTTTAGATGATATGAACCCATATCATAACGAATGTCGTCCAAAACGTGTAGGACTTACGCAACCGTTTTTGTATAGTAATATTCCTCATCACTTGTACCCCCCTGTGTACGGGGGGAGTGACTCCCCCCCGCGTGCGGGGGGGCTGGGGGGGGTACAAATGGGAAGGAATATTACTATAACTATATTGATTTTACACACTATCACCCCCCAGCCCCCCGTACACGGGGGGGACTCCCTCCCCCGCGTGCGGGGAGGGTTGGGTTGGGGTAAAGACCGGCGGTTGCGTAAGTCTTGACGTGTTTTGGACTCCTTGTCGAATTTCCTAAATATTTAATTCATAATTGTGCGGGATTATTAGACATAAATACCAATACTATAACAAATTGACCAATTAAACAAGTCCAAAACTAAATTAGAGGTATCGCTATGGCAAATATTATTATTTTGGGCGCAGGCATTGGAGGAATGCCCGCCGCTTACGAAATGAAAGAAGCAGTTGGTAACAAACATGAGGTCACTGTCATCAACGCCACCGATTATTTTCAATTTGTCCCTTCTAATCCATGGGTAGGCGTTGGCTGGCGCGACCGTGAAGGCATTACCTTTCCCCTTGCACCCGTCCTGGAACGCAAACGAATTAATTTCATTGCCCAACCCGTCACGGCCATTGAGGCGGATAGAAACAAACTGGTACTTCAATCTGGAGAAAGCGTTGATTACGACTTCTTGATTGTCACCACGGGGCCAAAATTATCTTTTGACGAAATCCCAGGACTTGGGCCTCACAATGGTTTTACTCAGTCTATTTGCACCATAGACCATGCAGAAAAAGCCTATCAAGGTTATCAACAACTTCTCGATAATCCTGGCCCCGTGGTCATTGGTGCCGTTCAAGGGGCCAGTTGCTTCGGCCCCGCTTACGAGTATGCCATGATTGTAGATACGGCCCTGCGTCAAGTCAAGCGTCGTAAAGATGTTCCCATGACTTTTATTACCAGTGAACCGTATGTGGGTCACATGGGACTTGGAGGTGTGGGCGATTCGAAAGGGCTGTTAGAATCCGAAATGCGGGAACGCCATATTAAGTGGATTGCCAATGCCAAAGTGGTAAAAGTGGAAAAAGGCAAAATGTTTGTCGATGAACACAATGACCGTGGCGAAGTGATTCGTACCCACGAATTGCCATTTCATCACTCCATGATGATCCCAGCCTTTAAAGGGGTGGACGCGGTTGCCAATGTAGCAGGGCTAGTCAATCCCCGCGGTTTTGTGACCGTGGACAAATATCAACGCAACGCCACTTACCCTAACATTTACTCCGCAGGGGTTTGTATTGCCATTCCGCCCGTGGAAACCACCCCGGTACCAACTGGTACCCCTAAAACAGGCTACATGATAGAATCTATGGTGACTGCCAGTGTAAAAAATATTGTCAACGAACTCAATGGCACAGCCCCATCTGCCACTGCCACCTGGAATGCTATTTGTTTTGCTGACATGGGCGACACAGGTGCCGCTTTTGTAGCTGTCCCACAAATTCCACCACGTAATCTCACTTGGTCGAAAAAAGGCAAGTGGGTCCATGTGCTGAAAGTAGCATTTGAAAAATACTTCATGCGCAAGATGAAGAAAGGCACCTCAGAACCTTTGTATGAACATTACTTCCTCAAAGCGTTGGGGGTGGAAAGATTGAATTAAGAAAGGAGAGACGGAGTCCAAAACTCCATGTTTTGGACTCCAATTCAGTTCACCCATACCGCCTTTCCACCCACACCAACACCTCTCCCCATCGTTTTTTGGTCACCTGCCAAGCCAACACTACCCCCACGCTATTTGCCATGGCATCCCGCCAATCCGCCTCTCGTACCCCACCTAAGCCCTGCAAAATTTCCAAGGCCACACCTAGCAAAATGAATCCTATCAAATATCCTAGACGAGACTTGGGCGTGTGATAAATCTGGGCAAACCAACCCATGAGAACCAAATACGCGAAACCATGTCCAATTTTATCACCATGAGGCAACATAAACAAACTGTCAGTCGCAGGCGGTGGAGAGGCAAGAGAAGAAACAATCACCACTATCACTAAACACCACCCAATGCCTAACCAACCAGTCCGAAAACGTAATGGAGGAGAGAAATGATTCATCGCTGTTAAACTACCCAAATTAACAAAACGACTCCCAAGACAAGACGATATATCACAAAAGGCAACATCCCAATGCGTTCCAGTAACCCCAGAAACACTTTGATACACAGATACGCACTCAGTCCCGAAACCACCATCCCAATCAACAAATCATGCCAGGCAATGGCGGGCGGATGATTCACCCAACTCAGTGCATCTGCCATTCCTGCCAACAAAATAGCCGGAATCGACAACAAAAATGAAAATCGCGCCGCCGCTTGCCGGTTTAAACCAAGTAGCAACCCTGCTGTCATCGTCACCCCTGACCGTGACGTACCATGAATTAACGCCAACGATTGTGCCAACCCAATCCAAAAGATATCGAGAAGACTCAAACTTGATTCATCCCGTTCTTGTTTGCCAACCACATCAGCCCACCATAGTAATAAACCAAATCCCATCAACGCCAACGCAATCCAAAACGGGTCGCGCATAGCCTCCTCCAGATGCCAATAGGAAAGGGTTAAACCCACCACCGCCACCGGTATCGTCGCAATTCCAACACCCCAGACCAGACGACTGTCTGAGGTCAACTGATGGGTTCGAAAAGATTGTAACCAACTCCCTAACAAACGGCTTAAATCTTTACGAAAATAGACTAACACCGCGACCAATGACCCAATGTGCATAGCCACATCCACGGCTAAACCTTGGTCTTCCCAACCCAATAAGTGAGGTATCAATACCAGATGGGCGGAACTCGAAATAGGTAAAAATTCGGTCACTCCTTGAATGATTGCCAACACAATAATATGTAACGTAGTTGTATCCACAGAAATTATTTTCCTTGCAAGAAAGAGTTAATAACAAAAAATCACCAGGTGTCCAAAGCGCAACTTTGAACGCCTGAGTAAAAGAAAGGGTGGACGAAACCCTTTTCAACTTAACACCGCCGGTGCCTCCTTCGTCCACTTCATTTTCTCCTCCACCCAAACCCCCGTCAACACAAATCCCCCTAATTGTCGTTGCGGAGTATAAAACAGGGCACGAACATTTCGCCCGTCCACTTGTATCTCCCATTCTCCTTGAAGACCTATCGCTGGGGGAGAAACGACGATGGGATAAGCGGGAGTTTTGACCACGACCGGCATCGCAGGATAAGTCACCATCGTGGGTTCCCCTGCTAAAGTTTTCGCTAACGCCCGCGCCGCATTCATCAAAGGCATGACATAAGGAAGAATCAACCCTTCGACCTGGGCACAGTCCCCCAAGGCGTAAATATTTTCAGCATTGGTTTTCAAATAGCGGTCCACCACCACACCGCGGTCTATCAATAGCCCTGCTGAGGAGGCTAAGTCAGTGTGAGGACGTAGTCCAATGGCCGATAATACTAGGTCGGTTTCTAGTTGACTGTCATCCGAAAGAATTAAACGATAACGGTTGCCGACTGCGTCAATACTTTTTACCGTTTTTCCTAATTGCCAGGTGACACCTAAGTCTTGCAACGCCTGTTGCAAAGTCTCCCCCACCACTGTTGGCACTAGGCGCCCCAAGGGATGAGTAGCCAGGTCAATCACCGTCACGGCAACCCCTGCCGGCTGTAAATCGTTAGCAAATTCACAGCCTATCAAGCCGGCACCCAGAATCACGATGCTTTTGGCACCTTGTGCGAGGAGGGTACGAAAGTGACGATAATCAACTAAGTTATTTATCGATAACACCTTATCTGCCGCGTTACCAGCTAAAGGTAAGCGAATGGGTTCAGCACCCCAGGCTAATACCAGTTGACTATATGGCAAACGCTTCTCCGCCACTGTAACTTGGTGTGCTTGAGGCGCCAATTGAGTCACCACAGTATGGGTCAGAATCTCTGCATTCAATTGTTCTGCCATCTTGTCAACGGTGGTAGCTACCAAAATATCAGGTGTCTTCTGTTGGGCAAAGGCATTGGATAACATCGGTTTGGAATAAAAATGCCCGTCGTCTGCCGTGATGATTCGTAACGGCGTCTGTTTATCCAATTTTCGCAATTCACGGGCAACGGTGTAACCTGCCAAACCGCTGCCAATAATGGTGATGGGGTGCATCTGGTTGGTCTTCCTCTTCTTCGTTATTAATGGAAAATGGAAAATGGAGAATGGACTAGAGGCTTTAGCCGCAATGCCATTAAGTTAAGGTAGGGTGGATTAAGCGTCAGCGTATCCACCAGTGTCGGGGATGGTGGATACGCTGACGCTTAATCCACCCTACATGGTTAGGATATTTCTTAACTTAATGGCATTGAGGCTTTAGCCGGCGGTCGTGGCACGTCACCGGCTAAAGCCTCTAGTCCGGTACTCTTACAAATTTACTAAACGTTTGGGTGCCACACGTCCATCTTCCAAAATCTCTCCAATTCCTAAAAATTGGTCTTGCGCAAACAATTTGACCCAGCCTTTCGCAGGCGCGTGGGCGATTTGTACCGCATGACCTTGACAGACATAATGGGCCGTATCTTGGGAGAGTTTTACTTCGGGCCAACCGGTTAACATCGTGTCCATCGGCACCAGGAACTTGTCTAATGCTTCTAGCCCTTGTTTAGCCTCCTCTTCTAAGATTGTCAAGTCAATCATGTCGCTGTAAGGACCGACTCCCACTCGATGTAACGCACTGATATGGCCCCCACATCCTAACGCTTTACCAATGTCTTCCGCTAAGGTACGAATATAAGTTCCTTTCGTACAGTGAACCTCAATGGTTAACCGATTCTCGACAAAACTCCGCACTTTGAGAGAGTGGATAGTGATGGTGCGTGGCGCCCGTTCGATCACCTCGCCACGCCGGGCCCGTTTATACAATGGTTGACCTTGGTATTTTACCGCCGAGTGCATGGGCGGAATTTGTTGCTGGGTGCCAATAAAGGAGGCTATCACTTGATCAATTTGTTGACGGTCAATCCCCTCTATAGGACGAGTTTCCGTGACTTCTCCTTCCGCATCTGCGGTGGTCGTGGTGATGCCCAGGGCGCAAGTTGCTTGATAGTATTTATCGGCTTCCAATAAGAAGCTGGATAATTTGGTGGCTTCGCCTAAACAGATGGGTAACAAGCCACTGGCGAGTTTGTCCAAACTACCTGTGTGTCCCGCTTTGCGGGCTTGAAACAGACGTTTCACTCGTTGTAAAGCATCGTTGGAAGTGAAGCCGATGGGTTTGTTTAATAAAAGGATACCGTGTATATTTCTGCCGCGTTGCATATTTTTTAGGTTTACTATAGATTCTCAAATGGGGGTTACTTCAGTAATAAAGATAACGGATTGAGGATAATGGATTTGCAAAATTGACGAAAAAGGGGTAGCTTTTGGCTTTTCATTTTAGTCGGTTCTCCCAGGTAAGGGACGATCTTGACGCATTTCACGTTGCCAAGTCATGGGGTCATCAATCCCAGGTCCATCACTCTCGGCAATTTTTTGCAAAATATCAATCATGGGTTGGCTGGGCAATAAGGGGGCCGGCACTTCATCAAGCCATTCCAATTTGTTGTTTTTCAATACAGCTTTATAAGTAGATAACATCCTGATAAATCTCCTCAAAAAAAACATTTTCAAAAACGAGAGTGAAGCATAGCCTTGTTCGTAATCGGACAAAGCTACATATCCTGTGAAAGAGGCCGACCAAACAGAAACAATTGAATGTTTTCGTCCACCGTTGCCATAGTTTGCAAATCGGTGATACCAACAAATTTGACAAACCGTCTTTTATCAAAAGAACTGATTTGCTTGATTTTAAGCAATGAATCCTTCATCAGACGATTCTGAGAGTCCTTTTTCAAAACAATGTCAAGTTCCGTAAGCTTGTCTGTTTGACTAGAAGTAGGAATAACTGTTAATAGGCTAGTCGCATTGACATATTTATCTTGCTGAATAATTAAGGCAGGTCGAGTTTTTTGGTATTCATGCCCAACACTAGGGTCAAAATCCACCACCCATATCTGACCCCTTTGAAATGGTTTCATAGGTTATCCTCTAAGGTCAGATAGTAATTGAGTTCCTCTGGAGACAAAAAGTCATCTGTTGAACTGTCTGTCAGGGCCGCCAGTTCAAGGTCGTGGTCAGAAGCATCCAAGTCAGGGTCTTGAAAAAGGACAATGACTTTAAAAAGCGCATTTTTTTTCATAGACCATTCTGTTGGACAGTACAGATGACCGTCTGGTAATAATTGACTGTCAAAAGTAATTGCATTCATGGGAGTTTCCTCATGGTTTGATAATGAAACAAAATGATAACCCAATTTTTTGCAGATAGCAAGAAAATGTTGTTAGCATAGCCACGAGAAACTAAGTTTGCTTTCCGAAACTTAGTTTCTTAAACGCCTTCCCCAAATCCAATCCCACCAAGACCTCCTCACCGGTGTCTGCACTACAGTAGAAGCAGATTCCTCCCCCTCTTTCTGCCATACCGCAAAATACTCAAATTTATTTTTGCCCCCCCTATTGATGAACTTACATTCCGCTTCGATGTTTAACAATTCCAAAGATTTTTGCATAAATTCGGTAAAACTCTTGGAATCCCAAACGTGGGCGTGTTCTCGACGTTTTTTCGCACCGTTTAAACATTCTTGAAATTGTTTTGGTTCTAGTTGAAATAATTCGGGATGAACACCACGCAAAAAATCCAAATAGTGTTCCTCCGTCACTTCTTTGACTTGATTTTGATATTCTTCTAGCAGATGTTCAAATGGGGTCAAGTCCCGTGAAGCATCAAAAGTGAATCGTTTATCCGGGGCCGAAATGACGAGATGACCCCCTGGCTTGGTGACACGAAATAACTCGCTTATCACAAAAATAGGGTTAGCAACATGTTCAATCACATGATTGAGTATCACAAAGTCAAATTTTTCGGGTTTAAATATAGACAATCCATGTTTGTCTAAATCGCAAATATGGTGAACTTTTACAAACGCCTCGGCGCCTAGATTCAATTCTGGAAAATGTTTAACAATCTCTTCTCTAGGTTGGGCGTCACCATATTCAATCGTACAATGTTTGGGAATCGGTGCCGGTTGGTGGAAAGCACCGATTTCTAAACCGTGGCCCTTCAGTAATTTGTAACCATCTTCGCGATGGAGAAACAAGGTGGACATTGGGTTTTTCTCCTCCTAAACTTAGTTTATACAGTAGTGTTGTAAAAGTAATGGTGATAGGTTTTGGAGTTAGGTTTTGGAGTACGGAATTTATTCCGTTGGAGTACGGAATTTATTCCGTTTCAGGCGGAATAAATTCCGTACTCCAAAACAAAACAAAACGGAATAAATTCCGTACTCCAAAACCAAAACAACACGGAATAAATTCCGTACTCCAAAACCAAAACAACACGGAATAAATTCCATACTCCAAAACCAAAACAACACGGAATAAATTCCGTACTCCACGGTTTCAACCTATTCCTACAAACCCGCTACCCGCGGTGGCCACGCATACGCAAAGTCTTGCGTTTCTACCGTCAAGTTAGGACTGTAAGCAGGGTCACTGGCAATGAATTGTGGCCATTGACCTTTCATGTGGGTGCGTTCTTTTTCAAACCGCGCCAATTTCTCCGCCGTGTCTTCATAACCGCGACTGGCTGATTCATGGTGATACAAGTCTGCGTAAGGCGTCCAGACGATGCGCAAATTGTACTTGTTCATCTTCAAACATAAATCCACATCGTTGAAGGCAGTGGTTAGATTTTCGGCATCTAAACCACCTACTAGGAGAAAATTGGATTTACGCAGAATCATACACGCCCCCGTCACCGCAGAAAAATTTTGTGCCAGTCCGGCCCGGCCAAAATAGCCGGCATCCCCGCGTGGTAAGCCTTTGTGGGAATGGCCTGCGACGCCGCCAATGCCGAGAATCACGCCGCCATGTTGCAAGGTGTTATCAGGATACCATAATCGGGCGCCGACTACTCCTACTTCAGGGCGTAAAGCGTGGCTAACCAGTTCGGATAGCCACTCGCGATTAATCACTTCTAAATCGTTGTTCAACAAGCCGATTAATTCCCCTTGGGCGCGGCCTACAGCCATGTTGTTCATATCAGCATAGTTGAATGGGTAAGGGTAGTCAACTATCCGCGCCCGATTTTGTCCTTCCAATTGCCGAAAATATTCCAACGTTGCGGGGTCGTCACTGGCATTGTTGACAATCAGAATTTCAAAATTAGTGTAATCGGTTTTTTCGTAAATACTTTCGACACAACGCCGGAGTAGGTCAACTCGATTCCGCGTGGGAATAATCAAACTGACTTGAGGTAAGTACACCGGCAAATGATATTGAACTCGCGTGGTGCCACGAATCTCCGGCGACTCCATGACGGTGGCTTCAATATTCCGCCGTCCCAAATATTCTGTGATAGCCTTTTGGGCTGCCAGAATCGCATACGGTTTCTCCTCGGGCCGAGTGGCCGTGCTGCCCGTGATGGCCCGCCAATGGTAAAGCACTCGTGGAATATGACGAATGTACAAGGCACTGATTTGGTCAATCGCCCGTAATGCCAAATCATAATCTTGGGCACCTTCAAAGCCGACTCGAAAACCGTTGATTTTTTGCACCAGTGACGTGCGGTACACGGCCAGATGGGTAATCAAGTTATGCGATAAAAACAAGTCCGGATTCCAGTCGGATTTAAAATAGGGGTCATGTCGCAAATCTTGTTCATTGACCTTGTCTTCGTCAGAATACCATAACATCCCGTCAGGATAGTCCAGAATGTCTTGCGCCACCCAGAAGAGGGCATGAGGAGACAATAAATCGTCATGGTCTAAGAAGGTGACAAAGTCGCCGGTAACCAGTTCCAATGCGGTGTTAGAAGCAGCGGAGATGTGACCATTTTGGGTACGAAAAGTCACTTTGATACGAGAATCTCCTTTGGCATAGTCTTCTAACAAAGGACGAATATGTTTCTTGGTGGAAGCATCGTCGGCAATACATAATTCCCAATTCGAATAGACTTGTCGCCGCACCGATTCAATCGCGGCCCGTAACCATTTCTCCTCCGTGTTATAGACTGGCATCACGATAGAGAGGAGAGGTTGTGATGGCCATTGTTTCATGCGTTTTTGCATTTGCACCAACGTCTTTTTGGTCAACGTATCATATTGTTGAATCCAGCGCGGATAGTCTCTGGAGTCATGTTGTTTTTGTACGATGATGGATTGACGTTTGGGCAACGATTTCACCGGCGTGGTTCGCGCCACGGTGGTGGTGATAGGCAGTGCGTGTGACACCGACGTTGCGACATCCGACTGAGTGGTAGCGGCTAACCGATTCACCTCCTCCATAATATCACCAATATGGTCTTTGGCAGTTAAACCGGCTTTCTTGAACATCAGGGTTAACAGGATTCGAGTGAAGACATTGCCAGACCGCCACGTCAACGAGTTAAATACTGCCTGAATATCGTCATCTAAGGCATGGACCCAATGTAGCAACTTATGCAGAGATTGTTCCAACTTCTGCGCTTTGTTGGTGGTAGCCGACAGGGCTTGTTCTTTCGCCCCCAACAGTTGTTCTTTACTCGCCAACGTATTTTGGACATCACTTAATTGAGTCTGTAACTCACTGTGTTGATTAATCAGGTCATTTATCTCCTGTTTCAACACCAGTGCTTGATTTTCGGCATCTAACAATTGATGTTGCAAACTGGTCAAGTGCGCTTTCGTTTTGACACTGTCAGCCTCTTTGACTTGCTTGAGTATCTCAAAACGTTCTTGTAAATCCGCCAGGTCTTGGTCATGTTTGACCCGTTCTGCTTCACGTTTGGCAATCTCCTCCTCTCGTTTGGCAATCTCCCCGTCACGTTTAACCACCTCCTCTGCAAGTCTCCCTAATTCTGCTTGTTGCCGGGCCATCTCCTCCCCACGGCGGGCCAGTTCTGCATCACGTTGGGCTATCTCCTCTCCACGTCTAGCCAGTTCTGCATTACGTTGGGCCATCTCTTCCCCACGTCTAGCAATTTCTGCATCACGTTGGGCAATCTCTTGGTCACGTTTGATAATTTCCTGGTCACGTCGGCCAATTTCTTGGTCACGTCGGCCCACTTCCTGACGCAACCACATCCGTTCTTGGGTAGTCACCAATTTATCTTTGTATTCTTTTAAAATTTCCACAGCCCCATCGGAGAGGCTAGGCAAGGGGTCTAACTGAAAGACCGTGCTATGTTCAAAGGCTTCCGCTAACTGGGCTTGTTGGTGATTGACATACGCATTTTGTACCCCAAGGTCGCCACGTTCCCGGAAAAATCGCGGGTCGATGAATGCCTGAATTTCTTTTTCGGAAGGCAGACGTAATCCCTGTACGTCACAGTCTAAAAGGTCTTGATGTAATTTTTTGACCGTGGCCACCGGCTGTCTCATCAATTCTTCATGGGACACCAAGATTCTCGGAAGTGAGGCAGAATGGGCAAGACCGAGTAAATTATATTTTTCCCACAAGGCGACTCCCAACGTCAACGAGAAATTCTCGCGGCGTTGCAGAGATTGGGCGACTTGAATCGGACTGCGATAGACATACACACAAACGGGAACTTCCAGAAGCGGTTGCCACAAAGGTAAGAGGAGACATAAACGCGGGTCTTTCACCATCCAGGGGCGATGTGCTTCTAAACCGAAGATAATTTTTTGAGATTCTGTTGCCATCCCCTGTTGCACTTCTTTGGTCAACAGTTTAGGTTCAAAATCACTAATATTGTCCCACGACATACCCAGGGAACTAATCAGATGGTCATTGAGATGACGAACATCTTCGCGTTCCCAATAGCCTTTCGGATTGGCGACAGTGGGAAGCATAGCGGTATTTTCATGGGCGAAGTAAGCACCCATCATATTCAATAGTCTGGCGACTGCGGAAGTGCCAGAACGGTGCATTCCTAAGACGATAATCTGCATGGGTTGGGTTGTTCAAAAAGTTAAAAATAGGGTAGTGATGCAATCTTGGTGATATTCAGGTTACCCTCACCCCCGGCCCCTCTCCCTACGGGCGTGGGGAGTGTGGCGGAACCAGCGGTTTTCTCCCCTCTCCCTCTGGGAGAGGGGCCGGGGGTGAGGGTAAACATATCACCCAAAAAGTCTAAAAGTTTTGTTCAGCCAGTATTTCAAGAAGGAGATAATCCCTGTGAACTTATAATTTGAGTCAACATATTTTTCGATGACGTAAAACATAAAATAGTAAAATCTAGCGGACGACCAGATGGTTAAACATAACAATATCGCAATCTTCCCATTCGGCATCTCTATCCAGACTGACAGGGCCGAAATTATTAGCAGGAGTAGAAACAAGAAGCCTTTAAAGAAAATCAGTTTGGGGTTTTGGAGGTCTCTATTCATGTCAATTCAATGGGAAATGGAAGATGGAAAATGGAAAATGAGTACCGGACTAGAGGCTTCAGCCGGTGGGTGGCACGTCACCGGCTAAAGCCTCTAGTCCGGTATTAATCATTCTCCATTTTCCATTATCTATACAACCATACTCGCATAAGCGAAAACAACTTGTCAAGGTCCACTGGTTTAGATAAATAATCATTGGCACCCGCCTCAATACATTTCGCCTTATCTCCCTTCATAGCTTTAGCCGTCAGGGCAATGATCGGCAATTTGCGGAACTGCGGTTGGGCGCGGATTTTTTGAATGGCTTCATACCCATCCATTTCGGGCATCATAATGTCCATCAATACTATATCCACATTAGGATTTTCTGTCAATAATCCGAGTGCCTCTTTACCATGTTCTGCCACGAGAACCTCCATATCTTTTTCTTCTAACACGGTGAACAAGGCAAATGTGTTACGGGTGTCGTCATCGACAATCAAAACTTTTTTGTTCTTGAGGATCACTTCCTTGTTATGCACCATCTGAAGCATCTGACGTTTTTCCTTAGATAAATTCGCTTCCACTTGATGAAGAAACAGCGTGACTTCCTCTAACAAGCGTTCAGGCGAACGTACTTCTTTCAGGGTAAGATTGTTTTCACAGTCATGTACAATCTGTTGTTCCAGTAACGTCAATTCACGTTCCGCATAGATTATCACAGGAATTTGTGACAAGTTTTCATCCTTGGAAAATAGTTCTAAAAAAGACGCCCCTCCGCCTTGTTCTATATCCAAGTCCAAAATGAGGCAGTCATAAGCAGTGATATAGAGTTGTTGAAATGCTTCGATCCGCGTGGTTGCCACTTTGATTTGAATGCCAGTATCTGCGACTAAACTCAAAATATCTCGTTGGCGGTGTTCATGACCGCTGAAAATCAACAAATTTTTGACGTGGTTAGAAATAAACCGTTCAATCTTTTTAAAGGCCTGTCCTAATTGTTCCATGTTAATCGGTTTCAGTAAGTAACCAATGGCCCCCATCTGTTTAGCCTCCTTCCGATGATCGTAAGCCGACATGAAGTGAACTGGAATATGGCGAGTTTGTGGATGTTGTTTCAATTTTTCCAGAACTGACCAGCCGTCTAATTTGGGCAAGCCTACGTCTAAAATGATCGCTTGTGGTTGATATTCAAAGGCCAATTGAAGACCCTTTTGCCCGTCTTCGGCCAGCAAACATTTGAAGTGTTTGTCATGTCCTATTTCGAGAAGAACTTTCGCAAATTTGTTATCATCTTCCACAATTAATAATTTTCGATCTTCGGGTTGGAGGAGATCGCGGTCATCCTGGCAGGCAGGGGAAACCTCGTGTTTAGTTTCATCAGTTACTACTTTAGTTTCCTCGGATACCACCGGTGGAGAAATTTGCGGGGAATGATCGGCTTGGGGAGGCAACGAAGAGGCAAACGATTTCGTCGATTCCGTGGTTGACTTGGCAGAAGTATTGGGCAACGAGAGGGTGAACGTGCTACCTTGCCCGGCTTCACTGTGTAACTGAATGTCTCCTCCCAGCAACCGGGCCAATTGACGCGAAATAGTCAGTCCCAAACCCGTACCACCATAGCGACGACTGGTGGAACCATCGGCTTGTTGGAAGGCGCCAAAAATGACTTCTTGTTTATCTTTGGGAATGCCGATACCCGTGTCACTGACTGCAAAACTAAGATTCTGCACGTTGGCAGTTATTTCCAACTGGACGTGACCTTGGGCAGTGAATTTGAAGGCATTGGAGAGGAGATTGTTGAGAATTTGTTTAAGACGTTGCGGGTCGGTATTTAAGATCAAAGGCATTTCAGAGGCAGTCGTGATCTTGAAATGCAGTCCCTTTTCGTCTGCCAGAGGACGGAATTTTTGTTCAAGTGACTCGACTAACTCGGATAATAACACGTCTTCGCGCTGAATATCCAGTTTCCCGGCTTCAACTTTGGAGAGGTCTAAGATGTCATTGATAATGGTGAGAAGGTCCGTACCTGCACTACAAATCGTCTTGGCATATTCGATTTGTTTATTGTCCAAGTTACCATGTTTATTTTCCACCAGCAGTTGGGACAAGATTAACATGCTGTTCAATGGGGTCCGCAACTCGTGGGACATATTGGCCAAAAATTCAGATTTATAACGGCTGGCCAATTCCAATTCTTTAGCCTTGGCCTCAATGGTATGTTGCGTGGTTTCCAACCCCCGATTTTTCTCGCGCACTTCTTCTTTTTGCTTTTCTAATTCATGGGCACGTTCCTCCAGTTCCTCATTGGCATGACGCAATTCTTCTTGTTGCGTTTGTAATTCCTCCTGTTGGGCTTGCAATTCCTCATTTTGCGCTTGCAATTCCTCTTGCTGGGTATGTAATTCCTCGTTTTGAGTTTGCAATTGATCTTGTTGAGTTTGCAAGGCTTGTTGCTGACTTTGAGACTCTGCTAACAATTCTTGCATCCGGACCCGCGAGTGGGCTGTG
Organism: Thiotrichaceae bacterium; assembly: GCA_011391085.1. Lineage (GTDB taxonomy): Bacteria > Pseudomonadota > Gammaproteobacteria > Beggiatoales > Beggiatoaceae > JAABRD01. Next base: position 29,428 of record JAABRD010000015.1, read on the forward strand.
TTCAACGTGATGGCAATATCGTTGGTAATCCGGTCCAGAAATTCGATCTCAGTACCGGTGAAATCGTTTGAGGAGCCGATTTCTAACACCCCCAAGACGTTACCTTCCAAGACGAGAGGTAAGACAAATGTGGTGATGGGATGAACTTCCTCCAGTCCTGAATTGATCGTGAGATGAAGATGTTGAGAGGGAAGATGAGTATAGACAATGCTTTTCTTTTCCAAAGCGGCTTGTCCGACTAGACCTTCGCCTAATTTAAATTCGGTGTCATTGTGGTTGCGAATTTTGTAAGCATAGCTAGTGATCAATTTAAAGTGGTCATGTTGGGCCAGGTAAAATGCACCCACCGCCGCTTTCAGATAGGAAGCGACGAAGTTGATCACATTTTGGGTCAACGTCATCACGTCAGGTTCACCGCGCATGAGTTCATTCAATTGCGTTTGCCCAGTTTTTATCCAATCTTGCTGATCACGGTCGGTGGTAATCTGACGAAGTTGTTTGACCATCAGTTGAATGGCTGCATAAATTCCTGTGGCAGTTCGTGACGTTTCTAACTGGATGTTTAAGTTACCAGTGGCTACCTGTTCAGTGATTTTAGCAATCTCTGCGGGTTCGCCCCCAATTTGGGTGAGGATGTCACGACTCAGATAGTAAATCGCTAGGGAAGCCAATAGCAAGCTAAGGCAAACGGCCACGGTGATGATAATGGTGGCGCGGTTCGCCACGTTTTCTACTTTGCGATTGCCTTCCTGATTTTTGGCTTGTAGAATCTCTTCAACGGCATCAACGGTCTGAGTGAGTTTGTCAAACAACGCATCAAATTGGTCATCTAAAATTTGGTCTTCTTGCTTATGTTCGGTGAATTTATTGTCAAATCGGTGTTGGGCAAGAGTTTGAAATTCTTTCAGTTGGTCTTTGATGAGGTATACCTTTTTTTCGATCACCTGGTCTTCCACCGCATAAAAGACCCCCTCTTCATTTTCGCCGCCGTGGACGATGGCATCGGCATACCAAAGGCTTTTTTCAAATAAATTCCAAACTTTGGTAATTTGTTCTTTAGCTTCTGTGCCAGTGAGAATTTCTTCAAACCAGAGATGGGCCGTCGTGATAGACTGTTTGATTTCCATTGTTGCATCAACCAGTGGACCGGTTTTGACGCCAACATTTCGACTTTCTTTGTGCAGGAGGTTGATTTCAGCAATACTGAGGAGGCCGGAAATGAGGATGATAGTGACAATGGATAAGAAGCCAATGAGTAATTTAGTTTTAATAGTCATCTGGTGTGGCAATCTGGGAAGTTGTTTGACATGGTGTGAGTGGGAACTGTGATGGGTGTGATGAGAATAAGAGACGCTTCAGGGATGAAGACACGTCCTTTCCTGCATTCTTTCAGTCATATACATCATATCTATCACATCAATCACAGTTCAATTTCGCCCACATTGCACCACTACTTTATCAAATAAAAAACCATCCAGGAGGAAAAAGCGCAACTTTGCCAGGTGACAAAGCACAGTGAAGGACTCCTGAAGGGTTATTTTTTAGTGATGCAATCATATTCGCATAAGTGAAAACCGTTTGTCAAGGGCCACCGGTTTTAGATAACTCCTCATTGGCCACCGTCACAGAATATACGTCAAATAAGCAATCCCGCACTCGAATGCCCCCCTTGAAAAACTTTCTCATAAAAAATGATGACCTTAATCAATATGTTATAATTGTTGCAAAAAAAAAATGGACATTACCCCAAAATTTTGATATTCTGTTTCATAGTCGGTTTAATTTCATAAAAACTGACAAATTTTCTAAACCTATTGAATTTTCCTCAAGGATAAAAACCATGAAACAGAAAGTCCATTGCTACCGTCCCCTGGGCCTCTTGTGCCTCCTCTTCTTACCATGGGTAGTACAAGCCATGGAACTCAAACCTATTACAGGTGAAGACAGTCAACCTCCCCTAACTCAGGAAGGTGCCCCTGTCTTAGGCACCCCGTCTCCCAAAGAGGCCGTAGAACCAATCAAACCCAAAGTCCCTGCGTCGGAATCTGCTACCTCCCCCAAACTCCCAGAAGGGGGAGATAAGAAAGCCGAGTTAAACAAATTTTTTGGCGAGATGAAACCCCTTTTGGCAGAAGCCCAAAAAGTGGAAGCCTATCTGATTGGACCCGAATTGGCCGATGCCAGTGTGCCAGAGGAGAGTAAATTAGCGGGTTATCCCGTCCTCAAAGAACCTGTGGTGCTTACCGAATCGCAAGTCAAGGTGTTTCAAGCCCTGCTGTTGGATGAGAAAAGTTATTTTTGGGGACCTGCCCAAAAGTGTTTATTGTACCCTCATGCCGCCTTACGTTTCCTCAAAGGCGAGGCCGAAATAGTGGTTCTGTTGTCAACCAAATGTAAGTTATGGTCCTTTGCTTACCAAGGGAAGTTGAAGACCAAGGATTATAGTCCGGTAGGAAAAACGGTGGGGGAGTTTCTCACCACGTTGTTTCCCAAAGAGTTTCCAGCGGAAACCCAATAAAAGTGGTAAGAAACTCAGTTTCTTTAAAGAAACTGAGTTTCTGCCATATTTTCATCAACTCAGGTTAACTTGTAAGAGGTATTCTACCATGCTTTTTTGTAAAACGAAACTCAAACCGTTGTTAGCCCATTCCGCGTTGGTTGCCACGTTGGTACTGGTATCCCAAGGCGCGTGGGCGCAAACCCTTCATGCCATTATTGTGGCAGATACCAATGATACGCAAATCGGGGCCAGCAAGGATAGGGATGACATTAATAAACTGGTGAGTCAAATCGGCGAAAACACTTGCTTACAGCCCAGCACCACGGTGATTGACGGCGATTCTGTTGCCCCCGGCGGAGGTGGATATGATAAGGTGAAATCTGCCATCGAGAACTTGTCCATTGCCCCAAACGACGTGGTTCTCTTCTACTACTCTGGGCATGGGGCAAACGCGGATAAGGGTTCTCGGTGGCCTGGTTTAGGAGTAGAAGGACAAAGTACACCGCGTAGCAGATGGATAGAATTGGCTTGGGTGAAAGAGACCCTCATATCAAAACATCCGCGTTTCTTCATGGCCATGGCGGATGCTTGTAATGTCTTACCCGGCAGCGGTGGCAGTCGTGGACACAGAGGCGCCCAACGGTCAGGTTACGAACAACTGTTTCTGGACTACAGTGGCTACATTATCGCGTCTGGTTCTATCCCAGACCAGTATTCCTTTGGAAAGGAGGGTGTAGGCGGATACTTTACTCAACAGTTTTTGAAGAGTCTGTATAAAGGCTTGAACTCTTCCAGTCCTGATTGGGCTGGTATCATGGCCCAAGCTACCCAAATCATTCAAGTCAAGCATGACCAAAAACAACAGAAACCTCAAGCAGATGTGCAAGTGACTAACAGTGGGGCACGGGCGTCACGGAAGAACGCTTGTGCATTGTCGGCGCCGGGGACGCCTATACCAGTTCCTCCCATACCAAGTCCTATTCATGAAGGAACATGTGCTGACGACGTTTATTATATCAATGGGAACGGGGAGAGATGTTGCAAAAGGCAGACTGGGGTAGAATTTTGTCCTAAAGATTAGGGTAGTCATCTGAATCGCAGATGACCACAGATGACACAGATTTCGCAGATTGGGTGATACCAAAATGAGGTCGAGAACGGAAATTTAGGCACCACCTCATCTGCGTCATCCGTGCCATCTGTGTCAATCTGCGATTCAGACCTTCAAATAACCATTTACTACAGGAAACACCACCATGACAGTGAAACAACTCTATTGCTTAGGTTTCCTCTTCGCAATACTCATTCTAAACAGTTGCAGTACCCAGGTAGTGACAGACCCCAAAAGAAAATGGGCGTTACTGATGGCTAACCAAAGTTACACGTCAAAAGACCGCTTACAGAACCCCATTGCGGATGCCAAAAAGGTCGCCGTGGCTTTGCAAAAAGCTGGGTTCACCTCGTTTATTTATAACGATTTGTCCTCCAAAGCAAACATGGAAAAGGCACTGCATTATTTTTTCAGCCAGGTCGATGATGACGACACGGTTTGGATTTACTACGCCGGTCATGGTGTTCAGGAGAATGGGAAAAACTACTTACTTCCCACCCAGGCCCAAATGAGTTCCCAGACACTCTCCGACCAAGCCTTGCCTGCGCAAGCCATCATGCAGAAAATGTCGAATCGGAAGGGAGTCAATATCATGGTGTTGGATACCTGTCGCAGTCCAAGTCCAAGACGGACCCCAACCCATGACCTAGTCGAAGTGGGTGGAGGCAATGTGTTGATTGTCTTCTCCACTGCCTCTGGCCAAAAATCCCCTGAAGGACAACCTGGTGAAGGGAGTCCCTTGGCAAAATATCTCGTGGGAGGTCTCCACCAATTACCCTGGGTACCGCTGGAAGACCTGTTCCAACAAGTAGGCACCCAAGTGCGGGACGAATATTCTAAACAACCCAAATATCAAGACAGTTTTGTGTATGTCTATGGCTGGACTGGCAAACGTTTTTGCCTCTCTCGCTGTTTGGACAGTCAAAACATCACCATCACCCCCTAACAGGAGAATTGCTTATGAGTATGACAACACGCTTATTTTTTCAACAACCACGCCGTGATTTGAAGAGGGGTCTGCGATTCCTTGGTCTCCTCTGCGGTGCCGCCCCGTCTCTCACTTTGGCGGCCACGCTTCACGCCATTATTCTGGCAGACACCAACGATTCCTCGCTTCACGCGGACAAAGATAGAGATAATCTCAAGCAGTTGGTCGCTAATGTCCGTGACGCAACCGGCTTGGAATTACAAGAAACCGTGATAGATGGCAAGAACGGTTTTGGACAGGGTAGTTATGAACAGGTGAAGAATCTGGTAGCAGGACTGCCCGTGATGGCCAAGGAGGACGTGGTGATTTTTTACTACACCGGGCATGGTGTCAACAAGGACACGGATTCAAATTCAAAGTGGCCTGCTATGGATGTGGAAGGTGAAGGGACGGCACCCGACAAATTGATCAAGTTAAGTTGGGTCAAACAGACGCTATCGGCCAAATCTCCACGGTTGCTGATTGCCATAGCGGATACCTGCAATGCGTTTCTTTCTGAACCTTCGCGTGGGGAAGGCACTTTAGGAGAAGTAGGCCCGTACAAACAGGCTTACCGAAAACTGTTTTTGGGCTACCAAGGGGTGATTATGGCGTCTGGTTCTATTCCTGAACAAGACTCCTTTTCTAACCAAGAGGGAGGACGTTTCACGCAAGCCTTCTTAACCAGTCTCCAGGGAGAATTGAAGTCTGCGGACCCAGACTGGAAGAAAATTGCGGCGGAGAGTGTGAAAGAGATTCCTGTCGAGAATCCTGTTGATGCCAGAGACCAGCCAGTGCAGACACCGCAAATGGAGGTGGCGGTGGTGAAATCTGTGACGGAGGGAGGGGAGGAAGAAGAGGAGAATGGAAGTCATATTTTAAGCCAGCCTCCTCTCAAACTAGATGAAACGGTATGTCCACAACAGACTTCTGGGTGGGGGGCGTGTTATCTGAATGTCGAGGCGGAAGGGGGGAAAAAGTGGAGTGTGTTTGTGGAGGAGAAGGTGTGGTTTACCACTTGGCAAGGGTGGGAACAAGCGCAACCACTTGCTGACAAATCTGAAAAATCTGATGGTACAAGCACTTACCCCCAAATGAAAGGGGCAGACCATTTTGTTTCACTCACCACAGACCCAACGTTGGTCTCCATCTTGACGCTTGGATACCGCTACGACAAACTCTCGGTAGGGGTCAGCCTCCTACCCAAAAAATCATATAATTTTCCTATATTCACACGGGAACCAGTAGAGTGGCAACACACGGAGGAGTCTAAAGATGCTGAGGGTAAACCTCTCAATGATGCGGAGGGTAAACCTCTTTATACTTATACCTACGAGAACTCTAACGAACAAGTCACTGCTTCCGCAGAACGGGAAGAACTCGATGTCACGGTGGGCTACTCGATACTGCCAGAGTTGCAGGTAGGTGTTGGTTTTAAACGGGTCAGATTAGATTATCAATACAGTCACTACTCTGACAATCCATTTTCTGATGTTCCTAAAGGTGAGAGTTGGAACGACGAGAGTAATTATAAAACCTATGGTCTGTCTTTGAACCTGGGTGGGCAAACTTGCCTAGCTAATTGGTTAGGCGCGGACATTTCAATGTTTGGGAATTTCTCGTATGGGGCACTGAAGACGACGTGGACTGATGGGAACAGTGATTACGCCACTTATCATTCCACTGATTTGGGCTTGTCATGGGGACTTCCAAAAGCTGGACAAATCAAGCCAGAGGTACGGTTTGGGTATCGGGCGCAGACCCTTTATACTCAAGTGTCTATCGGAGATGCGGTGGATACCACGGAGGGCTTTACGTTGGGGTTGCGGGTGACTTATTAGGAAGGGGAGGTTGTCTGAATCAGGATTTGCAGTGAAAGTAGGGTGGATTAAGCGAAGCGTATCCACCACTTTTCATAGATTTTGGTGGATACGCTTCGCTTAATCCACCCTACGAGAGGAACTGCGCACCGTTGCCGGACTGACATTCAGGATGGCCGCCAACCGCGCTGGGGTAAGTTGATAACGTTGTCGCAAGGTCTGCAACTCCTTACCGCCATAGGTAGGTTTGAAACACAAGTCTTGATACTCTTGCCAGGTTACCTTCCCGATGGCGCCCTGACGGTGAAGGTCCAAGGCCATTTCAGAGACGGCTTGAAGAATTTTACTGGTGGATACTGGTTTTTGACGTTTCATTACAAATCTCCTCTAAGTTTCTTCTCGTTCCTACGCGGGTAGTGATGCAATTTGGGTGAAATATCGCACGGTTTCTCGTCGGTCTTGAACTCTGATTGAGATGATTAAATGAGGACTCTGATAAGGAGGTTTTACTAATCATAGTTCATCCGAAAATCATTCTAATCAAAGTTCAGACATTTCACCCACATTGCCTCACTACCCCCTACGCGCTTGCGTGGGAACGTCGTCGTTGTTAAGGACGTTGGCACATCCACACGGCATTCCCACGCTGGCGCGTGGGAACGAGAAACGAGAAAACGAATTAAAGTCGTGGTGGACTAGAGGCTTTAGCCGGGGGGTGGGGGGCCCACGATTTCAATTCTGTTCCGCCCTCCACCGGCTAAAGCCTCTAGTCCACCTGTCTGTTAATTCCGGGGGCTGTTTTCCTTAACTTAACGGCATTGCGGCTAAAGCCTCTACTCCAACGTTTCGATTGGTAGAAGAGAAAGTTTTTCAGTACCAATATTATTTCATCATTTGTCTTTTTTCATTTACAAGAGGAATATATCATGTCAAATCAAAAATCTATTGCACTGTTTAGCTTGTGTACATTATTCACGTTCAGCCTCCCAGGCTGTGCCCAATCTCCCTCTCCTCCCGCTGACACTCTCAACACAGGAGAGGAGAAGCAAGTAGAGACGCCTCCTTCGAAAATACCTGTGGGTGCCACCGCTGTGTTCAAGTCGCAATCGATGCCCACTTCGCAAGCCGTGAATGGGTTTGCGACCAGTTTATATGCCCAACTTCGGCAACCCACAGGGAATCTGTTTCTCTCTCCTTACAGTCTCTCCGCGGCCTTGACCATGACTTATGCCGGGGCCAAGGGGAAGACGAAAGAGGAGATGGCTAAGGTGTTGCATTTGGGGGCGAATGAATCCGCTATTCATAGCGGTTTTGGGGAGTTGGAACGTTCTCTTGCTGGCAAAACGACTTATCAGTTGGACATTGCCAACGCTATCTGGGTGCAACAACGCAAGGTCTTTCTTGCCGCGGAGTTTGCGGAGTTACTTCAAGATGCCTATCATCTGGGTGTGAAAACGGCGGATTTTGAAAAGGGAGTGGAGAAGGAGATACCTCGTATCAATGCCTGGGTGGCTGGGAAGACGGCGAATAAGATTCCAGAACTTCTCAAACCAGGGATGGTGACGGCGCAAACGCAATGGGTGTTGACCAATGCGATTTATTTCAAGGGGAAGTGGCAGTCGCCGTTTAATCCGGAGGAGACTCAGTCCTTGTCCTTCTTGAAACTGGATGGCACGGAAGTGAAAGTGCCTACGATGCACCAGAAGGAGAAGTTTGGTTATTTTGAAAATGACGGGGTGCAGATGATTGAACTGCCCTATAAAACGTCCGAAGCGTCGCCGGGATTGTCTATGGTCATTTTGTTACCGACTCAAACAGATGCGGTTGCTTTCTCCAAAATGGAGGAGAAGTTGGGCGATTATCTGCGTTTGCAAAGTGACTTGAAGGCATTGGAAGTCTCAGTTTATCTGCCTAAATTTAAAGTCGAGTCCGCTTTTCAGTTGCAGGAAACGTTGCGCAAATTAGGGATGGTAGAAGCGTTTGAACCGGGGAAGGCGGATTTTTCGGGAATGACGGAGAAGAAGGAATTGGCTATTTCAGCGGTGGTTCATCAAGCCTTTGTCGAAGTGAATGAAGAAGGGACGGAGGCAGCCGCGGCCACGGCAGTAGTGGGTTCCAGAGGACGGTCGTTAGTATTTCGGGCAGACCATCCGTTTGTGTTTTGGATTTTGGAAAAACGGACGGGGACGGTGTTGTTCTTGGGGCGGGTGGAGGCGCCATAATGGTCAAGACTCCAGGAGTCCAAGGCGTCGCTTTGGACTCCTGGAGAATATAGTAGTATTCCTTTTCTCTTGTACCCCCCCAGCCCCCCGCACGCCGGAGGGAGTCACCCCCCCGCACGCCGGAGGGAGTCACCCCCCCAGCCCCCAGCACGCCGGAGGGAGTCACCCCCCCAGCCCCCAGCACGCCGTAGGGAGTCACCCCCCCGTACACGGGGGGTGACTCCCCCCCGTGTACGGGGGGGCTGGGGGGGGTATAAATGAGAGGGAATATTACTATATTATTCCCCATTCACCAATCGATACCCTGTCTCCTCCCCATTATCACTTTGTGGGACCAACAAATTTCCAAAACTAATCGCTTGTCGCAGGGCCGATTTACCTCCTCTAACAGTGAGATGAAATTTTACGTCTCCCGGTTGAATGCGTAACACTTGAACTTCTTCAACAATGTCTAAATGTTCCAAGTAATCATTCACTTTGGCATAGTCTCGCAATGTGGGAACGTTTGTCACTATCACATCAAATTCTACCGCAGGTCCAGCTTCTGGAGAGGGTAAGGTGTTGATGGGCATCAGTTTGATAAACCGTTTGGCAAGGTGGTCCACCGCTTGTTGAAAACCTTCCTGGAGTGCTTCCCTCAGTTGGGGGTGAGTGGCATGGAAGGGAATCTCTTCGGCATTGATATAGAGATGCCATTGGCTTTGCCAACCGTCTAAGGTCTTGAGTAGCCAGCCGACTAATATCGTCTTCACGCCATAGCGTTTGGCAATTTTCATCACAGGGTCCCGGTTGCCATTCATCACGTCAGCAATTTTCAAGGTGGCCAGGTCGTCCACATCTAAAATGGGAAACAAGATTGGCAAGCCGCGTTGTTGCGCTTGTTCCTTCAAAAAAGTCACTTCTTTGGAAGCGTCTTCTTCATTGATGATCTGTTGCTGGTCTTTGGTGTCTAACACGATCCAAGTCAATAAACCGGGACGGGTGCTACTCCAGATAGGCAATTTTAGAGTATCTAGTAAATCGTCGGTCAATTCTTCGGCGAAATGGACTGATAACACTTGTTGCGGTTCTTGTGGTTCGGTGAGATACCGATATTCGTCCACCCACCGTTGGGCATCTTTCAGTTCTTTTTGAATGGCCGGTTGTAACGGGGTTTGACGGTCTCCTGACAACTTGATTAACACTTGTGTCAGTGCCTGCCGAAAGCCTTCCTGACGCGCTTCTTCTCCGCGTTGTTTGACGGTGACTTGGGCTTGATACAAATCACTGGCAGTTTGGGTGTAGCCCACGGGACTACAGAACAAAATGCCCAAACAGAGAAGTGAGGGCCAATGGAATTGCAGTTTATTCCTCTGTATAGGGAAATTTGACTTGTCCATAACGAAGCACCAAGACAGTTAAGGCTAGAATGAGAATAGCCAGTGATAAAGAGATGATGGTCCACCCATCCATTTGCTTCATGCCAATGGTTATATAACGGGCAATGGCTACGATGGCAATGTAAATGGGGTAGCGCAGGGGCAATTTGCCGCTGCTGAAATAGAGACCAACCATGGTCAGAATTTCCAAAAAGATAAACAGCATCAAGATGTCTTGCAATAAGACGTTATGTGCCAAATACATGGTTTGGATTTCTAGTCCAACCGCGACTAAGGTGGCCAGTGTGATAATCAACAAGCCAGTCCACTCTAGGATTTCTAGGATTTGAGTGACTTTTTGTTTGACGGTTTGTGAAGGGGGAGTCATAAATTATAGTGGATAGTGGGTTTAGTGGATAGTGGGTTTAGTGGATAGTGGATAGTGATTTTTTAAGCTGGACTAGAGGCTTCAGCCGGAAATTGTGGCACGTCTCTCCGGCTAAAGCCTCTAGTCCACCAGAATTTTTCGATTATCCACTATCCACTAAAACCACTATCCACTATTGACTACCCCACCGGCAAGGTGAAATAAAATGTGCTTCCCTTTCCCACTTCACTTTCTACACCGACTTGTCCACCTAGTTTTTCAGCGATCCGTTGTACGATGGATAGTCCTAAACCGTGTCCTTTCACGCGATGTTGATTGAGTCTAGTAAAGGGAGTGAAGAGAATCGCTTGTTGTTCTTTTGTCAGTCCTTCGCCATTGTCATGGACCCAGAAACGAATTTTGTTGGCTACTTTGGTTGCCCCAAGTTCTAAACGTGGCGGTTTGCCACCGTATTTCATCCCATTGTTGATATAGTTGGCCCAAATTTCTTCTACCCAAGGGGCATATCCAATGGCTACCGGCCAACGATCTGGAAGGATGATTGCGGCTTCATATTTTTGGGTCATAAAAGCTAATCGTTGTTGTGCCTGTTGAACTATGTTTAACATATCCAGAGGTTGTTTTTCTACTTGTTGTTTCGAAACGCCGGCTAACAGTAACAAAGATTCTATAATGTCCACCATTTTGCGAGACGCAGTTTGTAAACCTTCTAGGTATTCTAACGATTCTGCATCGAGGTGGTCGGCGGCATTTTCGCCTAACATCTCGGCAAAGCCCAAAACCGCGTTTAAGGGATTCTTGAGGTCATGGGCGACGGTATGGGCAAAGGCGTCGAGTTCATCATTTTGGGTTTGTAACTCTTTTTGTAGTTTGCGGATGGTCAAATGGGTATTGACTCGTGCTAACACTTCTTCTTGTTGAATCGGTTTGGTCACGTAGTCAACGGCACCTAATTCAAAGCCTTTGACTTTGTTTTCGGTATCTGCCAAGGCGGTCATGAAAATGACGGGAATATCTTGTGTTTTGGGGTCGTTTTTCAAACGCCGGCAGGTTTCAAAGCCGTCGATGCCAGGCATCATCACGTCTAGCAAGATGAGGCTAGGTTGGGCATAGTGGGCTTTTTGTAAGGCACTTTCTCCGTCTTGCGCCACGAGGACTTTGAAGCCACTGGCACTTAGAAAGTCAAAGAGGACGCTGACATTGGCGGGAATGTCGTCGACTATTAGTAAAGTAATTTTGGGGGTAGCAGTGGTAGGCAAAGTGTGTCTCCTGTGTGTTTTTAATAGTGCAAGTTCTAAATTAATGGAAAATGGAAAATGTGTACCGGACTAGAGGCTTTAGCCGGAGGTCGTGGCACGTCACCGGCTAAAACCTCTAGTCCGGTACTCATTTTCCGTTCTCCCCTCTCTATTCTCCCTTCCCTGTTCTTATTCCAGTTTCACTTGCAGATTCTTAGTCCCTATCTGTTTGTTGTAGTCCTTGTCAAATTGGATCACTTGGTAATGAATTTGGTTGCCCCGAATCGAAAATTCGGAACTGATTTCTTCTTGATTCTCCTGTTTGGCCATGACCACTTCGTTACGTTGTCCTGTCAGGTCCACTGAGTATAAGTTTCCACCGACGCTGACGGTACCGGTCGCGTGTCCTTCGATAAAGAAGAGGAGATTTTTCTGGGGATGCCAGTGAAACGATTTGACCGCTTGTTGCGTTTGTTCATCGTTTTTCACTAAACAGGTATTCTGGTGATCGGCTACTTTGATGACACATAAACTGCTAGGCGTTTCCCATTCCAAGTAGTCAATATAGCCAATGTATTTGCCATCGGCGGACCAAGTTGGCTGGGAGTTTAACAGTCCTTCTTTGACTAATTCTTGATGGGTTTGGTTCGCCACGGTGATTTGTATGAGTTTGTGGTCATAATAGAACACGAGGTCTTTGCCAGAAGGAGAGAGAATGGCTTGGGTGTCTTCTAGGAAAGACAGTGAGTTGAAACCTGTAAATGAATACAGTTCCTTGGTAGCATTTGGGGAGGACCGCCAGACGGCGCTGGGTGTGGTGATAACGTCGATATGTTTTTTGGTGTCCACAAACAAGGGTGTTTGTTCCACAAAGGAATCGATTCCTTCCGCTGCCTTTAGTTTTTCACCTATTTTTTTGGCCTGTTGTTTATCGGCAAAATGGCCCACTCTCACTCGTAACCATTCTTTGTCATTGACGGTGGCAACGTAGTAATAGACCAGGTAACCTTGTTGTTTAAGGGCTTCGTACAACTGTAACCCTTTGTCTTTTTCGGTCATGGGTAAGGCTTTGACTTGCAGGCTATAATGAGTCACCTTCTCACCTGCTTGGCTAAGTGGAGGCAGGATTAGCAACGAGAGTATTGCGGTTAGTGTGATTTTTTTCATAGTTTAAGTTAGAGACGGTGGAGTTGTCGTTTTGACTAAAAATCCAAAGCAATATGAAAATTTATAAGGTGGTTATCACTATCGTGACGTAGAGTTATTGGCATTGACTCATGCAGAACTATTGTCAAGGGTATTTAAAAATTTGTCAAGATGGATGGGTTGAATGGAAAATGGAAAATAGAGTCACTGCTGGATTAAGAGTCACTGTTGGACTAGAGGCTTACGCCTCCATGCCATTAAGGTAGGGTGCGTCCCACGCACCATTTTTGAAACCGCACCACGCCGAATGGGTGTGTGGGACGCACCCTACCCATTAAGAAGGCGAAACGGGTGATTGATAAGAGGGGGAAGTGTGAAGTGAAAATCAAGAACTGAGAAAAACCTGACAGGTCTGTTGGACCTGTCAGGTTTAATACTTAATTTATCCCACCTGTCATTTTTTCAACATCTCTGTCTAAGTTTTCGTCACCATACGAAAGAAGTAAGGCTTCCCAGAACTTAACAAACAGGTGGACTAGAGGCTTTAGCCGGGGCCGTTCCCGGCGATGGAGTTATGTTCGCCCCCACCGGCTAAAGCCTCTAGTCTAGCGGTGCTTTTGAGTTATGTTCGGCCCCCCACCGGCTAAAGCCTCTAGTCCAGCGGTGTTTTTGAGTTATGTTCGGCCCCCACCGGCTAAAGCCTCTAGTCCAGCGGTGCCTTAATTCCTTAACTTACCCAACTCACTAGAGGAAACAAGCCGCGGCTGACACCTTGATACAACCTCTGGCACATAACTTGCCTAATGATAAGTAGCCATAATCAAAAACTACTCCTACCTGGTTAAATTGTGGCAAGGTGTTCTGAATGCTGGTCACATTTAGAACACCATTCTTTTTTCCCTCCCTCGGCCATCCCTCCCCTCCCTATTCATTAAACAATCGCCGCCACCACCGTTTCCGACTTTCAGGCAAAATGGCCTCATTGACAATCGGTTCTGGAGGAATGCGCGATAGCAACCAACCGGGTGGAATTACGTGTCCACAAGTCCCACACGAAGCACCCAGATGATGTGGGTCAAAAATCTTAATCATCCCTGGTATCTCAGGATTATCCGCATAGACAATACCGCAATAGTCATAATGATGTTCATGACGTAGCAACTTGTCAATTTCTTCAATAAATTTATGTAACTCTGCCTCCGCCACGGGGATTGTGGGTACTTCTTTGCCTATCCAATAGACATACCACCCTTGCGGGGTCGCCTTGACTTGTTCCCATAGCTTTTCCAACTGATGCCAACGCAACATGTTGGTAAAAGATCCTTGGTAATAACGTTGTTTAAAAGAAGTAGTGGAAGTATTCATTATAATTAACTCTGTTCACCTCGTAAAATACATTTGAAATGATCGTCTCATTTTACCATATTGGTCAGGGTAGGTCAGAATAAGGCAAAAAGATTGCCAACTCCAGAGGAGGAAAAATGGTTAAGAACTCAAATTTTACCAGGTATGCAACCTCTTTACATTGGTGGTGTGGATAATTGTAAAGTGACGCAGGTTTAAGTATTGCATATTTTAACACAGTCCATTAACATATTTGGCAATGACGACAGACAGATGAGAGACTTACCCCCCCAGCCCCTCTCCCAACGGAAGAAGACAGAAAACCATAAACGCCTCTCCCCTTGAGAGAAAGACCAAAGAAGAGGGCAAGGACGTCGTCATACGAGAAAATGTCTGCTTCACTATTTAACAAATTCCAAATTCACTTATTATGAACACGATTCGTTTCACTCTATACTGTAGTTTATTACTCAGTTCCCAAGTTCTCCAAGCCCAAGAACTATCAATGGAAGAGTTACTAGAATTACCCCTATAGAAACTAATGCAAATGACCGTGACCACGGTTTCCAAAACGGAGGAAGCCTTGAATGATGCGCCTGGAGTGATGACCGTCATCACCGCTAAAGAAATTGCTCAATTTGGGGCAAATAGTTTGTATGAAGTGCTAGAACGTGCCACCAGCGTTTACATGCCAGGTGCTTACACGAATGCACAAAACCAGATTTCTCTACGCGGGGATTTATCCACCGTTTATGATAATCATGTGTTGATTTTAATTAACGGTCGTCCAACTAGAGAAAGTGCGACAGGGGGAAACAATTTTCCAGTCTATCTGGCTTTCCCGGTTAGCCTAATAGAGAGAGTCGAGATCATTCGTGGACCAGGGTCGGTCCTATACGGTTCGAATGCCTACATGGGAGTGATTAATGTCATCACCCAATCTCAAGCCAAAACCACTCTTGCCATGAAAGTGGGTTCCTTCAAGGCGAAAGCCACAGAAGCCCATTCGATGTTTAAGCAAGGCGATTTGAAAGTGGTTGGCGGACTGAAGTTTTTTAAAGAAGATGGCTGGCGTCTGGAAGCCAAAGATGAAGCTGGTAAGCTAGGCAGTACCTTATACGGGGAGGATAATATAGGTGCTTATGTTGATGCACACTATCAAGGATTGACCTTGAAAACCTTTTTGGCCAGAAGTACCGAAAATAGATGGGGACCGGTACTGGTTTGGGAAGGTCGGGAAAAGCACACCACCATGGATCGCGTTTTGATAGACGTGGGGTATGAACATCCGTTTTCTGACACTTGGAAGACGCAACTGAATGCGACTCTCAACCGTGCCTCTATGGATAATGACTATATCAAAACCGATGTGCTTAAACTCTATAGTAATGACACACTGGTTGAAGTGACCAACTTTGTCAATAGTGGTAAATGGAAGTGGTTATTGGGTGGGGTTGCCAATTTCATGTCTGGGTATACGAACCAATATAATAGCAATCATGAACTGATATCAACCATTGTCCCAGAGAATCGTAACACTTGGTATAGCGGTTATGTGCAAGGCGATTATCAATTCTCGGATGCCCTTCACTTGATTTTAGGAGGGCAGGCGATTAAAGTGGAACAGGTCGCTTTAAAATGGGTGCCCAGACTAGGTGTGGTTTATCAGTTCTCTCCCCGTACCGGCCTAAAGGCACTGTATGGTCAAGCCTATCGGTCCGCCTTTCAAGTCGAAACGGCCGCTGATGCACCCACCCTCAAGGGCAACCCGACTTTATCCCCCGAAACCGTCACGACTGTGGATTTGCAGGTGTTTCACGATACTAAAGATTATCAACTCTCTGCCACTTACTTCCGGAGTCAGCAACAAGATTTAATCACCAGAAGACCTCCTGCCAACACGGCTGTTAGTCTTCAAGATATTTATATCAACCGCGACGAAATAATCTTTCAGGGTTTGGAATTGCAAGGTAAATGGGTCCCCACTCCCCATTTATTTCTCAGTGCCTCAACGACTTACCAAACCAATGAAAGTGACGGTAAGGAAGATTACAGTACCGTACCCAATTGGATGGGCAAGTTTGGTATCAGTTACGAGTTTGACAAAGGTTCTTCGATAGGCATGTTCAATAGCTGGTTTAGTCAAGCCCATGATGTTGCTATCAAGTACCCTAAAACCAAGCATGTCAATCCTGAACCTGACGCATTTAACCTGATGACGTTCAACCTCAATCTGAATTTAAAGAAGTGGGTAGGCTGGCCGGTCACGATAGATGCGTATGTCTATAATGTGTTAGATGAGGACATTTACGCGCCGGAGTTTGGTAGAAGTCGGATTAATTCTCTGCCTGCCAAACAAGGTAGTGGAGGATATGTGGGGGTGCAGTATCAGTATGACTAGCTGGTCGTGTTATATAGTAATATTCATTCAAACTGGTACGATTAAGTGAAAAAACGCCGTTGGACTGGAGGCTTTGGCCGGCCGGCGGTAGGCGTTCCCCGTTCTCAAAGACTGGAGTGTGCCTACCGCCGGCCGGCTAAAGCCGTAAGTCCGGAATTTATTCCGCTGGAGTCCGGAATTTATTCCGCTGAAAACGGAATAAATTCCGGACTCCAAAACCCACAACCATTACCTTTGCATCACTACCCATTATTCATTATCAATGGTTTTCTCTCCGCACCCTACGGGCGTGGGGCCGGGGGTGTCAGAAGGTGCGTTCAGATAGATTTATCTTAATAACCGTGACAACAACAACTCCTCCACGCCCACCAACAAGCGTCGTAAAGTCTCTGGATTATCTGGATCCACACCATCGTCTCGCGCTTCTACTGGAAGGGCATTTTTGAGGGAACGAAATTCGGCACTGAATACTTGCAAACTGTCATTATCGCAAGATAACGTGCGTAGCATTTCCATCAATTCATTTAACGGTCCCTCTTCCTGCCAAGCGCGAGTCGCAAGTCCCTGCGTTTGGAAATTCACTTTTTCCACCCACACATTGCCTAACCCGGCATCGGTGGCTGCGGCACGAATTTCATTGGTCCAGCGGTCTCGTTGACTATGCAATTCATTGTGAACGGAGGAGATGCCGTGGAGGGTGAAACGAATGGCCAATGGCTTACTGTCTGCGGTTTGCAGGGCTTCCGTCACGGCCCCCCGGGCCTTGTCTATCACCTCATCTGCTTGCGTCACGTCGCTGACTTCCAATTGACAATTTTCCCACCGTAAGACATCCAGAGGAATATGCGAAAGGGTCGTTTTTTGGTCATTCACGTTGATTAATGTACATCCCTTTGCCCCAGTTTCGCGAACATGACGACCTTGCAGGTTGCCACTGAATACCACCCACGGTTTTTCATGGAGAACTTCACGTTTATGAATATGTCCCAAAGCCCAATAGTCATAACCATGCGATAGCAATCCAGGCAAGCTACACGGGGCATACGGGGCATGGTCTTTACGGCCATTCACGGAAGTATGCAGGATGCCAACATTGAAGTATCCTGACAAGGCATTCGGATAAGCAGCACTTAAATCCTCCGTCACCGCTTTATTCGGAAAACTTTGTCCATGAATGGCCACGCCTAAATGGTCCAATCGAATGGTATTCGGTTGACTGGTACTGAATCGAGTCACATTTGCAGGCAATTGTAATTCCCGTGTCATGCTGTTGCCCGCGTCGTGATTACCTAATACCATATACACAGGAATGTCTGCTTCCCGCAACCGAGTCATTTGTTTATTGAAAAATAGACCGGTGTTATAATCTTTCCAATCGGTATCATATAAGTCTCCTGCTAACAAAACAAAATCCACGGCTTCTTGCATCGCCAAGTCAATCAAATTGACGAAGGCTTGCCGTGTCGCAGTTTGAATTTGTTCTACAGGTGCCCCTTCATAACGGGCTAACCCGCACAGGGGACTGTCTAGGTGAATATCGGCTGCATGGATAAATTTCATAGTGGTAATTCTTCTCTTTAGAAAAGATTTAAGAAACTAAGTTTCTTTGAAAAACTCAGTTTCTAGGTTCGATTATCTCTACTCCTCCTCACTCAGTTCGGGATTCCATCCTAATTCCCTCGCTTTCTGAATAGCTTGTCCATAAATCCGTTCATGTCGTTGGCGCAATTCTGGGGGGAGGCGACTGACTAGGTGGCTGTGAGGCAACCAGGCTTGGTGGACTTTCTCATACAGTTGTTCTATTTGTCCACTGTTCCAACCAATACAGGTTTCCTCCTCTGGAAGAATCCCAAATACCCAAGCATCTCGGATAATTCTGCCGGTGTCTGTCATTCCGCCAAAGTGATCTTGATAAATACCAATGTAGTTCATTTTGAATAATAGAGTTGTTCGTAATTAAAATAGGACTTACGCAACGATTTTTGTAATTCTATGATTTTAAACAGGCACAAGAGATAACACCCCTCGAAGGGGTGTTATCTCTGCCGCAGTTTTGCGTAAGTCCTATAGATGTAAGAATCTTATGTGCAACACCATAGATTAGATGGTGTTGCACACAAGGTATGATTTATTGGTTAAAAATGCTGATACCCACCTTTTTCAATTGGAAATTCTCGTCGATCTTTAAATACACAACGTAATCCCAACATTTGTTCTATTATACCGACATGAGTATAGGTCCCTACCGGTAACGCACGTTGTAACATGCTTTCCCGATTGGGTGGTACCGTAAAACACAATTCATAATCGTCTCCTGCACTCAATGCCAAATTCCAGGCAGTTTCCTTGGATAAATAAGTACGCAACACCTTTGATAAGGGTAAATCTTCCACAAATACAGATGCACCTACCCCACTTTGTTGTAAAATATGTCCTAAATCTGCCGCTAAACCATCTGAAATATCAATGGCACTGCTGGCAATTCCACGCAATGCTTGACCTTCTTGCCAACGCGGGGTGGGGCGATTCAAACGAGATTCCACATATCTTTGTGCTTCTGGAGGTAAATGAATTTGTCCTCGTGTACAAGCCAGTCCTAATCCCGCGTCACCTAACTGACCAGTCACATAAATCCCATCGCCAGGTTGCGCCCCGCGTCGTTGCAGTGTACTATTGGTTGGTATAAAACCTGCTATCTGCACGGTGATCGTCAGTGGGCCACGAGTCGTATCGCCACCGATTAAACTCACTTGGGCAGCTTGGGCCAATTCTTGCAGACCTTGACTGAATTTAGCCAACCATTGATCATTTGCGTTTGGACAAGTCAATGCCAACGTCATCCATGCGGGTGTTGCACCCATTGCGGCCATATCGCTAAGATTCACTGCCAAGGCTTTATAACCAATATCTTCGGGCGCCGTGGTGCTGGGAAAATGTACTCCTTCAACTAAAGTGTCTATCGCCAAAGCCAGTTGCATTCCGGCAGGCACCGTGCAAATGGCCGCATCATCACCAACACCCAGAATGACATCTGGACGAAGCGGAAAAGAATAACTAAAATAATTGGAAATAATTTCAAATTCGGTCATAAGCATTTACATAGGACTTACGCAGTTACCCCACCCCGACCCTCCCCCCACGCGGGGAGGGAGTGATTCCCCCCGTGTACGGGGGGGCTAGGGGGGGTATCAAATCTAAAGAGTTACAAATACAGTTGCGTAAGTCCTGTTACAGTATTTCAGGAGTCCAAAACGTAGCTTTGTCAAAGTCACGCTTTGGATTCCTGGTTCAGTTTAACGAGGTAAAATTAAGTGTTTGAAATCATCACAGCAGGCGGCTGGGTCATGATACCTATTACATTATGTTCCATCCTCTCCCTCGCCATTATTGGCGAACGCTTTTGGAGTCTGCAACAAAAACGGGTCGTTCCCAAAGGACTCATTCCGCAAATTTGGAAATGGGTCAAAGAAGGTCGACTAGATAAAAATAAACTCAACGCCCTGCGCAACAATTCCGCGTTAGGCAAAATCCTGGCCGCAGGTCTGGTCAACCTCCACCAGGACCGTGAAATGATGAAAGCCAGTATTGAAGAAGCCAGCGGCCAAGTCATCCATGAACTTGAACGCTATTTAAACACTTTAGCCACCATTGCTGAAATCTCCCCGTTACTGGGCCTGTTAGGTACCGTCACAGGACTGATTAGAATGTTCGCTGCCATTGGAGAAGTCGGTTTGGGCAATCCCATGGTCCTCTCCAGCGGCATGGCCGAAGCCCTTATTACGACCGCCGCCGGCCTGTTTGTGGCGATTCCATCCTATGTCTGTTATAGATATTTTAGAGGACTGATTGACGAATTGGTCTTAATGATGGAACAAGAAGCACTCAAAATGGTTGATGTGTTACATGGACATAAAGAGGTCAACTCGTGATAATTATTGGATAATGAATAATAGAAAAATTCTGGTGGACTAGAGGCTTTAGCCGGTGATGTGCCACAATCTCCGGCTAAAGCCTCTAGTCCCGTATCCACTACCCATTATCTAC
Source organism: Thiotrichaceae bacterium (assembly GCA_011391085.1). Lineage (GTDB taxonomy): Bacteria > Pseudomonadota > Gammaproteobacteria > Beggiatoales > Beggiatoaceae > JAABRD01. The sequence continues at coordinate 49,967 of JAABRD010000015.1, forward strand.
CATCCTTATTACTTGCATGAAATTTCACCGTCGCCGCCAACAAGATAACCTGCATATCAACTTAACACCACTGATTGATACGGTGTTTCTACTTCTCATCTTCTTTATGATGACCACGACCTTCAATCGGGAATCGCAACTCAACATCGATCTTCCCCAAGCCACTGGGGATGCTTTACCTGTGGAACCTCAAGAACCCATTAGAATTATTATTGATGCCCATGGCGAATATGCCATCAATGACCATGAACATCACCTCATTGACACCAGATTAGAAACGCTTCAAAGTGCTTTGCAAGAAATGGCGGGGGGACAATCTAATCCACGTCTGCTAATCAGTGCGGATGAGAAAGCACCGCACGGCGCGGTTATCACGGCTATGCAAGCGGCCCAAAATTTAGGCTATGTGCGCCTCAGTTTCGAAACTCGACAAAGTGTTGAACAACCATCCTTACCACCACTGTCACCTTCACTACAACCTTCACCACTACCATGAAACTCGACACCATATGGTATAGCAATCATCCTCTAGGACTCCCCCTCGTCCCAGTCTCCTGGCTATTTTGTGCCGCGGTTAATCTCCGCAAACAGGCCTATCAACGGGGGCTATTAAAAGTTCACCAAGTCCAGGTCCCCGTCATTATCGTTGGCAACCTGACTGTCGGTGGTACGGGTAAAACTCCCTTAGTCATCTGGCTGGCCCAATTTCTTAAACAACACGGTTACAAACCAGGTATTGTCAGTCGCGGTTACAAAGGTCGTGCCCAAACGTGGCCGCAACCCGTTTATCCTAACAGCGACCCTCATCTGGTTGGCGATGAACCGATTCTCATTGCGCGACATACAGGTTGCCCCATTGCCGCCGCACCGCACCGGGTACAGGCCGTTCAACACTTGTTAGAACAGTATGATTGCAACCTGATTATTAGCGATGATGGTCTGCAACATTATGCCCTCCATCGGAACTTAGAAATCGCCGTCATTGACGACATTCGTCGCTATGGGAATCACCGTTGCCTACCCGCCGGTCCCTTACGCGAACCGCTAAGTCGTCTTACTCAAATTCATTTCATTGTCACCAAGGGCGCGGCCTTAGAACACGAATTTTCGATGCAATATGACTTGAAACCGCTTCATTCTTTAACCAATGATAACCTCACTCAACCCCTTTCTGCACTACGTGGTCAAACTGTTCACGCCGTCGCAGGGATTGGTCATCCGGCCCGTTTTTTCAACCGTCTCCGGGACCACGGTTTAAAATTACGTTGCCATGAATTTCCCGATCATCACTATTATACGGCCACTGATATACAGTTTGAGGACAACCTTCCAGTTATTATGACAGAAAAAGATGCAGTCAAATGTCAACCGTTTGCAGGTCCACAACATTGGTATTTACCGATTGAAGCCCGCTTACCGAATGACTTTGGCAAACAATTACTCGATAAACTTAACCAACTTAAGAAACTACGCTATGGACAAAAAACTGCTTGACATTTTAGTTTGCCCGGTCACCAAAGGTCCTTTGATTTATGATAAAGTCAACCAAGAACTGCTTTGCAAGGGTTCCCGATTGGCTTATCCGATTCGAGACAGCATTCCCGTGATGTTACCCGAAGAGGCACGTCGGTTAACTTTGGAAGAGGTTGAACAGTTGAAATAAGTGTACATCACCTGAGTTCACCGTAAATTTCAAAGTAAGGGGTTGTATCTCCACAGAAATATGGAATAATAGAAATACTCTTTCATTCTCAGTTTCCTAAGGAGATACACTCTGAAGATAACCAATTTTTTTGCGAGGTCGATGATTTCTGCCAGCTTTTCCTGCCTGGCCCTGGTTTCTAACAAATTCAGATAAAACCTGGTCATCGTCTCCAGAATCGTTTCCAGAACTGCCAAGATTTAAATCTTGGCAGTTCTTATTAACACTATTTTCTAGTGCTGGTTGGCAATTCCTTCCTAAACTGGTCTAATGTGGAACAACGGATGGCATCCCGATGAAGTTTCTTCAACGTTCGTTGTTGATCAATCTGACGAATTTGGGCAATCAATGGCCTTGGCAAATGACCAAAGCGCGTTTTCAAGACATCTACAACAACTTCCTGGGCATTGTTGATTGCCCCCATCTTGTACATATCCTGCCCGGCCCTGGTTTCCAACAAATCAAAATATAACATAGTCATCACCTCTTGATAATTAACACTCCGAAATTGGTTGAGGATAAACAAGCCCAACACATTCAATGCGTCTGGTTGTTCTTCCTCTGAAAATGTTTGTGTGACGACTTCGCGCCACGCTTGTCCCTTGGCGAGTAACTGTGGGTGCGATAACTTTGCAGAGACTGTGAAAGGGGCCAGGATAACCAATTTTGGGTCAATATTCAATAACTGGCGTTCTGTGTATTGACTCAAGACCACTTCACGAAAGCAATCCTGGCATTGACAACGTTTGCCGGTTCCCAAAAACGAGTTGAGTGGTAACGCGGCTTGTTGATATTTTGCCTCCGTATAAACAATTCCAGCCATGACCTGGCCGGTGTATTTTTCATTGACACAGCCTAAAAAAACTTCTGCCATGACACGTTGACGAATGAATGGATCAGGATAGCCTTGAAATTCAAGGAAAATCCGCCCCTCTTCACTTTCTAAAATAGGAAAACCTTCTATATCAGGTTTTAAGGTTTTCTCTTTTAACACAACGGCACGGAAGCGATATTTCTCGGCCTGGCTTTGGGGTAGGCCAAATAATTTTAACAGACTTGGTCCAGTGACGGTCATCACCTGAAGAAAAGCTTCATCAGTGCCCAGTCGTGGTTTATCGTGATTGATGTTCATGGGATACCTCTGGAGGGGAATGGTTAAGGAAATGTCTTAAATCTTATCTCATCCCCACCCGTAAATCATCTATGACAAGGGGAAAAAGACATACGATTGCCCAAATTTTTTCAGTAAAAGGCAACAGACTCTCTACGGCATTGAGTTATACGCGATTTAAATGGTAGGTGACACTCTGGCAAAAATAATATATCATTGCAACTATTCAGGAGTCCAAAGCGTCGCTTTGTCCGCCCCTGGCAAAGCGACGCTTTGGACTCCTGGATACGGGAATATACTATTTGTTGACAATTGCTAACTTAACCTTCTATAATTAATAAGTTCACGGAAAACCCTATGCCTAATCCTCTCAAAGTCGTTCTGTACTGGCATAACCATCAACCCGCTTACCGTGATTTTGGTAGCGGACAGTATCAATTGCCCTGGGCTTATCTTCATAGCATTAAAGATTATGTAGATATGGTAGCCCATTTAGAGGCGGTGCCACAGGCCCGTGCGGTGGTAAATTTTGTGCCTATTTTGTTGGAACAGATTGATGATTATGCCCAACAAGTTCGAAATTTTTTGCAAATCGCTACCCCCCTTTCGGATCCGTTGTTAGCCGCTTTGATTTCTCAGCCACCGTATGTCTCGTTTTTGAATACCCCGCTACCTCAAGGTAGGTGTGAACGGACACAAGGAACTATTTCAAATGGCGAGAACCGAAACAAAATCGAACTCATTGGATGTTGTTTACGTGCCCATCAAAAGATGATTCAACGGTTTTCTCCCTATCAGGAACTGTCTGAACTGGCCGCGGAAATCAAACAACATCCTCATCTTATTATGTATTTGGATGAACAATATTTTGTGGATTTGGTAGTTTGGTATCACCTCGTCTGGTTAGGAGAAACCGTGCGTCGTGCTTCTCCGTTGGTTGCTACTTTAATCAAAAAAGGACGGGGTTATACAGACGCTGACCGACGGCAGTTATTGATGTTGATAGGAGAGTTGTTAGAGAATTTGATTCCACGTTATCGGACGTTACTGGAGAAGGGACAAATAGAGTTGTCATTCACCCCTTATGCCCATCCCATCATGCCGCTGTTATTAAATGTTCAGACGGCCCATGAAGCCTTGCCGGACCTGGCATTGCCGGACTTGGGAAGTTATGGCAAGGATGGCGAAGTCAGGGTACAATGGCATATTCAAGAAGGATTCAAGGTTTTCCAAAAATATTTTGGTCAATTACCCAAAGGGTGTTGGCCTTCCGAAGGAAGTCTAAGTGAAGCGACGGTACGGTTACTCGAAAAATATGGTATCCGTTGGGTGGCCAGTGGTGAAACGATGTTACGGAAGAGTTTAAATAAATCAGGATTGCGTAATGAAACCACGTATCGCCCCTATCATTTGCCAAACAGTCAAGTACGTTGCTTCTTCCGGGATGACCATCTCTCGGATTTAATCGGCGTTGAATATGCCCACTGGCATCCTGAGGAAGCGATAGACAACGTGATTTGTCATTTAGAAGAAATTGCCCACACGGCCCCCTATACAGAAGCCCAGGTCGTCGCCATCATTCTGGATGGTGAAAATGCCTGGGAATTTTATCCAGAAAACGGTTATGCTTTTTTAAGAGGACTCTATGAAAGATTGACTCACCACCCCAGATTAGAGTTATCCACCTTCTCCCAGTGTCTCGAAGCCACCGCCGCAGAATTGCCTATATTGGTTGCTGGCAGTTGGGTCTATGGAACTTTTTCTACCTGGATAGGTGAACCAGAGAAGAATCGAGGGTGGGAGATGTTAAACGCGGCCAAACAAATCTTTGATAAAGTGGCCCCGCGGTTATCTATGGAACAACGTCACCTAGCAGAACGCCAATTAGCTATTTGTGAAGGTTCAGACTGGTGCTGGTGGTTTGGGGATTACAATCCTGCGGCCACCGTGCGCGAGTTTGACCGTCTCTATCGGCTTCATTTAACCAATTTATATCTCATACTTGAGGAGTCTCCGCCTGAATATCTAAAACACACCGGGGAGGAGGGTGGAGATGCTTGATGTGAAACAGGAATAAACAGAACAATGAATAATACAACTCACAACTTTTTTAACCGTCGTAGGGCAGGTATTTTGCTGCATCCAACCTCCTTACCAGGCACCCCTGGCAATGGTGATTTAGGAGAACATGCGTACCGGTTTATAGATTTTCTGGCCGATAGTGGATTGACCATTTGGCAAATGTTACCTGTCAATCCTCCCCATGGGGATTTATCTCCTTACCAATGTCAATCGTCTCATGCAACTAATCCACTGTTGATTAGTTTAGACCGGCTAGTTGGACAAGGTTGGCTAACAGAGGATGCTTCTCCACCTATGGAATTGCGAGAAGCTATCCCTTACCGTCACGCACGTTTGAAAGACGCCTATACGGGTTTTGTACAAAAAGCCAGTCATGCCGAACGAGATGCGTATGCAGAATTTATTGCGACACACGCCCATTGGTTAGAGGACTACGCCCTGTTTCGGGCCCTGAAAGAAGAACACCAAGAACATCCCTGGTGGGAATGGCCGGCGGCTTATCGTGACCGTAACCCCAAAGCCTTGGCAGAAGTGCAAATGAAATTGGCGGCGAGAATTGAACAAACGCGCTTTGAACAATTTGTATTTTCTAACCAATGGCAAGATTTGAAACACTATGCCCAAGTAGTCGGCGTTTCCCTGTTTGGAGACATTCCCATTTTTGTGGCCGAAGACAGTGCTGACGTGTGGGCTTCTCGAGAGTATTTCTTACTCGATAAGAATGGTCGCCCAACCGTGGTGGCCGGTGTTCCACCAGATTATTTTTCGCAAACTGGTCAACGGTGGGGCAATCCTCATTATGACTGGGACAAAATGCAGAAAAACGGTTTCCGCTGGTGGAACGAACGAATTAAAACCATGCAAGAACTCTTTGATGTGGTGCGGATTGACCACTTCCGTGGCTTTGAAGCATGTTGGCAAATTCCTTCCTCTTGTCCCACGGCGGTAGAAGGGAGATGGGTAAGAGTGCCTGGAGAAGCGTTATTTGAAACGTTACAAAAGAACACGGCCTTACCGTTGGTTGCTGAGGATTTAGGTATTATCACAGACGAAGTGAATCGATTAAGAAATCGATTTGGTTTCCCCGGCATGAAAATCTTGCAATTTGCGTTTGACAGCAATGCCGAAAATCCGTATCTGCCACATAATCACACGCAAAACAGCGTCGTATACACAGGCACCCATGATAACAACACCACCTTGGGTTGGTTCCAAGAATTGCCGATGTCGGTGCAACAGTATGTGTGTGAATATTTACATGCCCCCCCTTATGATATGCCGTGGCCATTGATTGAATCGGCGTTTGCCTCTTGTGCGATACTGGCAGTGGTGCCCATGCAAGATATATTATCCGCAGATGGTCGTCAGCGCATGAATACACCAGGGACGACGAATGATCAGAATTGGCGGTGGCGGTTTAAGTGGGAACATTTACCGGCGGGGGTGAATGATAAGTTGCGGCATTTGGCGAAGTTTTATGGAAGGGTTTAGGAAACGGAAGTGAATACTTCAGGAGTCCAAAGCGAAACTTTGTAGGAACCAAGCTACGCTTTGAACTCCTGAACTATCGTTATAACACGATCAGCTAGTCACTGATACTGCACCCCCCCACGACCTTGTTTAGCGGGCCGGGAATTAATCCTACTTCTATAGTAATATTCCCCTCAAAACTGTACAATTTCCGCTGGAACGCAATAAGGATTATTGCGCCGTACGCCCGCTATGCTGCTTTTGAATTACTCTCGGCGCCTCCAACAGATTTGTTTCTAAAGACAAATTTTTGGTAGTGATGCAATCTAGGTGATTTTCTTACCGCTTCACGTTCCCCCGCAGTTTTCGTAAGGCAGGCATTCCAAAAATAATTAATTTGCAAATTATGAACGACAATACTCTCCTGTTAATCGACGGTTACTCTTATCTCTACCGTGCCTTTCACGCCCTGCCTTCGTTAAGTAATTCGCAAGGATTGCCTACCGGTGCGGTGTATGGGATGACGAAGATGTTGAAAAATGTCTTAACCGAATATCAACCTCAGTATGCCGCCGTGGTTTTTGATACCGCTGGGAAAACGTTTCGCAAAGAGTTATATCCTCTGTATAAAGCCCAACGTCCTCCTATGCCAGAACCGTTAGTGACGCAAGTGCCTTGGTGTCATCAAATGACTCAAGCCCTTGGTTTCCCTATCGTTCTGCACGACGGTGTAGAAGCCGATGATGTGATTGGGACGTTGGCCAAACAAGCCGAAGCGTTGGGAATGCACACCTGGATTTTTTCCGGCGATAAAGATTTCGCCCAGTTGGTCAACCAGTCTATCATTCTCATAGATGTTGCGAAAAATGTTCGTCTGGATGTGCAAGGGGTGACAAATAAATTTGGCGTGCCACCAGCGTTGATAATAGATTATCTCACCTTAACAGGGGATAGTGCTGACAATGTGCCTGGCGTGGCGAACGTGGGACCTAAAACGGCGGTCCGATGGTTAACCCGTTATGGTTCTTTAGAAAAGGTGATGGCAAAAGCCAATGATGTTCAAGGGAAGGCCGGCAACAGTTTGCGGGAAGCGTTACCTCATTTGCCATTGTCTCGTCAACTGGTGACAATCAAATGTGATGTTCCGTTACTTCACACCCCCAAAGAGTTGAAAGTGACTGCGCCACTGGTCACACAGTTACGCCAATTATTTAGTCAATTGGAGTTTCGGCAGTGGTTAAAAGAATTGCCTACGATTGAAATACCACTGGAAGAGACCATCAAACCTGTCAGATTTGAAGAAGGGGAGGACCGTCAGGAGAAAATATCCAATACCTCTTCCACTCTCCTCACCCAATCGGAGTTTGATCATTGGCTACTGCGTCTCCAACATGCTGACCTCTTTGCCGTGGCTGTTCAGACCCCCCGTGTTAATTATTTGGATGATTCAATCATAGGCATTTCATTGGCCCTTAGCGCAGAGGAAACCGCTTATATTCCATTGGCCCATGATTACTTAGGGGCACCTTCTCAATTGCCCCGTGACGAAGTGTTGGCAACCCTGAAACCGTTGTTAGAAAATTCTAAACAGTTAAAAATCGGTCATCATCTTAAATATGATGCCCACGTTCTGGCTAATCATGGCATTGATTTGCAAGGAATCGCGTATGATACCCTGTTAGAATCTTACGTTTTGGATAGCACCGCTTCCCACGATTTGGATTCTCTTGCGACCCAACATTTGCAACGAGACACGACGACTTTGGAACAACTGGCGGGGAAGGGGAAAAAGCAGTTGGTATGGAATCAAATGAGTGTGGAATCGGCAACCCTTTATGCCATCCAATCTGCTGAAGTGACGTGGCGTTTGCATCATTGTCTAGGGCCCAAATTGCAAGTTTCGTCCTCTTTGAGTCAAATTTTTCAAAAGATCGAAATGCCACTGGTGCCAGTCCTCCTCCGCATGGAACGATTAGGAGTTTACATCGATGCAACCCTCCTACATACCCACAGTATGGAACTGGCGAGTCAGTTACAAACATTGGAACAACGTGCGTATGAATTGGCAGGTAGCGAATTTAATCTCAACTCTCCCAAACAGTTGCAAACAATTTTGTTTGACCAATTAAAATTACCCATCTTAAAGAGGACGCCGAAAAAGGAGCCTTCTACCGATGTGGAAGTGTTAGAAGAATTGGCTTTGGATTATGAGTTGCCCAGATTGGTTTTGGAATATCGGAGTGTAAGCAAACTCAAATCTACCTATACCGACGCTTTACCATCCCAAATTCATCCCCGTACGATGCGGATCCACACGTCTTATCAACAAGCGGTGACGGTAACGGGAAGATTGTCTTCCAGTTCCCCTAACTTGCAAAATATTCCGATTCGCACTCCAGAAGGTCGTCGCATTCGGCAAGCGTTTATTGCCCCCAAAGGTTACTTGTTACTGGCCGCGGATTATTCTCAAATTGAACTACGAATTATGGCCCATCTATCCCAAGATAAGAAATTATTGACCGCGTTTGCCAGCGGGGAAGACGTTCATCAAGCGACCGCTGCGGAAGTGTTTGGCGTACCCATCAATCAGGTGACTGCCGAACAACGTCGTCATGCTAAAGCAGTTAATTTTGGACTGATGTATGGGATGCAAGCCTTTGGATTGGCCAAACAGTTAGGCATTGGGAGGTCTGCTGCGCAACGTTATATGGATGCGTATTTTAACCGATATACACGAGTGCAACGGTTTATGGAGGAGACCCGCGAGGTGGCACGCCAGCAAGGTTATGTGGAGACCGTGTTGGGACGCCGTTTATATATACCCAATATTCATTCCCGTCAGTTTGCGCTACGACAATATGCAGAAAGAACGGCGATTAATGCACCCATGCAAGGAACGGCAGCAGATATTATTAAACTCGCCATGATTCGAATTGACGACTGGATTCAAACCACTGGTTTAAAAGTAAACATGGTGATGCAGGTGCATGACGAATTGGTATTTGAAGTAGCCGAAGAGATTGCGGCGGAGGTCAAGAAGACAGTGAGTGAACTCATGAGTGAAGTGGTCCAATTAACGGTACCTCTAGTCGTGGACGTCGGTGTCGGAAAGAATTGGGAAGAGGCACATTGAACCATGAGTCCAAAGCGTGGCTTTTCTCGATGTTGATTGGGATGGAGTAGCCGGCAAAGTGAACCAACAGACACTGCCTTCCGATGGAGTTATGTTTACAATGAGAAATATATTATAATAATATAACGTGTCTTGAAACTAGAAGTTTTGATAGTGAAGCAATGTGGGTGTACTGTCTGAACTCTGATTAGAATGATTTTCAGATGGACTCTGATTCGTCAAGCCTCCTTTCATAGCCATCATTTAATCATATCAATCACAGTTCCAGACGAAGAGAAACCGCACGATATTTCACCCAGATTGCATCACTACCGAAGTTTTGATGGCAATGTCCTTAAATTAAAGAATGAAGGCTTCATAAAAATTAACACGCAGATGGGCCTGGAGGCTTCAGTTATAACGCCATCTCAAAATTAAAATATAGTTGGACTAGAGGCTTTAGCCGGTGAGTGCAGATACAAATGTTGAAATCACCGTGCCACTCACCGGCTAAAGCCTCTAGTCCACCGGCTGAAGCCTCTAGTCCACCGGCTGAAGCCTCTAGTCCACCGGCTAAAGCCTCTAGTCCATCAGAAAAAACTGTATCTCTTCTAATCCAACCTGAGTTCTTTTATTATTCACTATTCATTATTCATTACCCATGACTCCCCAACCTTTCAAAAACAGTCCCTGTATAGATGCTTTGCCCATTTCCGAGGCAATGATGTACCACTTAACTTATACTATTGCCAAAGAACCGTCCAAGGCCACCGAACGAGATTGGTTCCATGCCCTCGCGTATGCGTTACGAGATCGCATTACCAAGCAGTGGATGGAAACCATGAATGAATATTATCAACAGGATGTGAAACGAGTATATTACCTGTCCTTGGAATTTCTCACCGGCCGTGCCCTTGTCCAAAGCATGTTAAACTTGGGCGTCTATGAGGAATGTCAAGCGGCCCTGAAGACCCTGGGTTTATCGGAAGCGAAGTTATATGAACTCGAATCGGAACCTGGTTTAGGCAATGGCGGTTTAGGACGATTAGCCGCTTGTTTCCTAGATTCACTGGCCACGTTGGACCTGCCCGGCTATGGCTATGGCATTCGTTATGAGTATGGCATGTTTTATCAACGTATGTATGACGGCAGTCAAGTCGAACATCCTGATAATTGGTTACGTTATGGCAATCCTTGGGAATTTCCCCGCCCCGAAGTGTTATACCGCGTCAGTTTTGGCGGAAACGTTGTTGAATATGTGGATGAACGGGGCCGTAAAAATTACAACTGGCGAGAAACCGAGGATGTTATGGCAATGGCTTATGACATTCCAGTACCTGGGTATGACACGTCCACCGTCAACAATTTACGGTTGTGGGCTGCGAAATCGTCACGAGATTTTGATTTGCATTATTTCAATGAAGGTAACTATATCAAGGCCGTGGAGGATAAGAATCGTTCGGAAAATCTTTCCAAAGTTTTGTATCCTGACAACACTACGCAAATGGGACGAGAACTGCGGTTGCGGCAAGAATATTTCTTTGTCTCCGCCTCCCTGCAAGACATTCTCCGCCGTTATCTGGTTAATCATTCAGAGTTTGATCTTCCCAACTTGCCGACTAAAGTTGCCATTCAGTTAAACGACACTCACCCAGTTCTGGCGATTCCTGAATTGATGCGAATCTTGTTAGACCGTTTTCATCTCCCCTGGGAAGAGGCTTGGGAGATAACGGTGCAGACGATTGCTTATACCAATCATACTTTGTTACCGGAAGCGTTGGAAACGTGGCCTATCAGCCTCATTGAGAAACTGCTACCACGGCACCTTCAGATTATTTACGAAATCAATCATCGTTTCCTCAAGGAAGTCAGTCACCACTATCCCGGTGATATGGAGGCGTTACGTCGTCTGTCGCTGATTGGCGAAGAGGGTGAAAAACATATACGCATGGGACATCTTGCCGTGGTCGGCAGTCATAAAATCAACGGCGTGGCGGTCTTGCATACGCAATTGATGAAGACCACCATCTTTGCTGATTTTGAAAGGTTAACGCCTGGCAAGATAGTGAACAAAACCAATGGCATCACGCCCCGCCGGTGGTTAAATGAAGCCAATCCGGGGTTGCGGGATTTGATCACTCAGCATCTTGGCAGTCGCTGGGTCACCGACTTGTCCCAATTGAAACAGTTGATACCATTGGCAGACTCCCCTGCGTTTCGGGCCCAGTTTCGGGCGGTGAAACAAGACAATAAGCAGAAACTCGCGGATTTCATTGTTGACAAATTGGGAATCGCAGTCAACCGCTATTCTCTCTTTGATGTGCAAGTGAAGCGAATTCACGAGTATAAGCGACAATTGCTAAATCTCCTACACGTCATCACTCGCTACAATTGCATTCGTGCTAATCCGAATTTAGATATTGTCCCGCGTACCGTGATTTTTGCAGGCAAAGCGGCCCCCGGCTATGCGATGGCTAAACTCATCATCAAATTTATCAATGACGTGGCGGAAGTGATTAACCATGACCCGGTAATTGGAGACCGGTTAAAGGTGGTATTCATTCCCAACTATGATGTCTCCAGTGCGTTGCGAATCATTCCTGCGGCAGATTTATCGGAACAAATTTCTACCGCTGGTACAGAGGCGTCAGGAACGGGGAATATGAAACTGGCTTTGAATGGGGCACTCACGATTGGTACGTTGGATGGTGCCAATATTGAAATTCTGGAGGAGGTAGGGAAGGAGAACTTTTTTATTTTTGGATTGACTGCCGACGGTGTCGCAGACTTGCATAGACGGTGGTATAATCCCCATGACTATTACCATGCCAACCCTGCCTTGAAACAAGTGCTAGACATGATTGGTTCTGGTTACTTTTCCCATGAACAACCCACCCGTTTTCAACCGATTATCAATGCCTTGTTACATCAAGGACGCGACCATTTCCTATTACTCGCTGACTATGCCGATTATGTTGCTTGTCAACATCGGGTAGATGAACTGTACCAGGATTCTGAAGAATGGACCCGCCGGGCGATTTTGAATGTGGCGAATATGGGTAAGTTTTCTTCGGATCGGACGATTTCGGAGTATGCGGAGGAGATTTGGGGGGTGAAGGCGGTGAAGTAGTGAATAGGATAGTCATGATTCAGGAGTTCAAAGCATAGCTTTGTGACGGACAAAGCTACGCTTTGGACTCCTGGATTGGTGGTTGGTCGATAGGTTCAACTTCTATTTTTTGGGTAGTGATGCAATGAGGGTGAAATATCGAGAGGTTTCTCTTCGGTCTTGAACTCTGATTGAGATGATTAAATGAGGACTCTGAGAGGAGGCGTGACTAATCATAGTTCATCTGAAAATCATTCTAATCAGAGTTCAGACAGAGAACCTACATTGCATCACTACCTATTTTTTCTCATTCCTCCACCTCTCCACTTTCTTTCTCCTCCGATTGCGTCAACAATTTAGCAAATTCTTCCGTCGGCAAGGAGAATATCACACGAGAGTTACTAATTTCAAAAGTGACTCTTCCCTTGTTTTTCCCCAATTTATTTACCACCTTGACTGTGCTACCTGCGGTGTCTATTTGTATAGTCATACCATTTGAAGATGCTACCGTCGATTTTCTATATCCCAATTCCTCTAACCACTTTAATATCTCCCCTGACTTTAATTTCTTCAATAGTTTTCGTCGCTTTTGATTAACCAAGTCTTTGACATACTGATTGACAGATTTACTGATTTCAGAACGCAATCCTTTGGAACTTTTGAACAATTTTTCGGCCAATGTGGATGAATTATAACCACATAACAACCCGCGCAAATGCAATTTTTCCGTTTCGGTCAATTCCTCACCTTTGACCATTGCCAAATCGGTATAGAGACTTTCCAAGTTCCATAACTCGCAAGCCTGTTTGAATGGGTCGGGTTTTGTGAGGGGGGTGGTTTTGAGGGAGGTCATAGAGGAGGGGGAAGAGGCTAGTCGGTTTGGGGGAGAGGAGGAGGGGGTAGGAATTGGTTTAGGGGGAACAGTGAATCAATAGGCTTATCTTAATGAAGTTTCTTGGCCGTTTAACGTGTAACTGAAGGTATCTGTATCAATCAAAGACAATTTCTCGGCTATCATAGTCATTCATTCTGCGGCTATAAATTTCGGTCACATCTAAATCTTCTTCGTCAAGATGTTGATAGGTTTCGGTAAGTTTAGACAACCAGTCGGAGGCAATTATGTCTTGTTCATCAACAATTTCAAATTGGTAGGTTCTCATGATGTCTCCTCTGCAAGTTTGTCTGAATCACAGATTCACACGGATGGCGCGGATGACGCAGATTAATCCTGTCAGAACCCAAGAGTTGGTAGTAAACCTCTAGTGAAACAAAAGGTTGTGAAACAAAATGACACTTCTGGTTACGAATTTCCTGGTCAAGACAATTATTTTCTCTTCCTACGATAATAATACCTGGCCAGCATAGAGTCTATCAAGGAAGATGAAATTTTGATATTTGTTTGAAGTAACTTCTGTACCGCCGTGGCAAAATCAAGGTGTTGATGAATGTCAGCAAATTCTAGCAATCCCACTGTACCGGTTATCTTTAAGCCTCTTGCCATGGCTGTTAGACGACCTTCTTTGTCATCCATTAACAGCAAATCTGCGCCCACTTGTTCAGCCAACAAAATGGCTTCGATTTCTCCGCAATCTAAATGATTTAAAGTGCCATCATTGTTCTTTTCTACGTCAATGACTTCAATAGAGTCTGGTAACGATTGTATCCAATTTCGCACTCTTTCAGGGGCGTTGGCATGGGTAAGTTCTCTAAAGACCGCCGGCGGAATCAGAACTTTACCAAATAACCGAGACCATAAATGTTCTTCTCCAATACATGCCAAGTAACGAAGTGGAGAAGTATTTGAAACCACTATTTCCATGATGGTTCAACCTACTTGCTTGAGTGAAAACAACGTTTCCAAGTCTGCTTGACAATCGTCTTGGTCATAATATAATTCACCACCATACCGTTTTAAAATAGTCACCGTCTCTTGCCAAGAACGATTCTTCAGTAAACCATGGGCTTGTTGAAAAGTAATCAGATCCGTTTTATATAACTCCGCCACTAATCGTTCGGTGATAGCGGTTGACAACCTCTCCCATTCTACTTGAAGATGTATCCCTGTTAGATCGGCAGAGTTAACTAAAGTAATTTGCATAATCTTCTCCTCGGTAACGCAATGCCTGTAAAGCATTCAACGCTTGTTGAGACATCGTCTTAAAAATCGTCAATCTAACCATTTGGCAAAACGGAACAGAATGGTCTATAATAACTCCAAAACGCCCGAATGGCCAATTATTTTAACTCAAATCAAAGGTAACTCATTTATGGCTATTATTCTCAATCCTCTTTGTTTAAATGATTTGATCATCCAAATTCCACAAGCAACCCATCGCAATCAGAGTCTCTCTGCGGCGCCTGACCATCTTACCATGACCAAAGAAAAACTAGACTATGCAGTAGAGGCATCCAAACGCATTTTGCAAGAGGCGGCCAGTGGAAAATTGCCGAATTATGTCTAATTCGACAGTGACAGTCATGGCCGTGGATGGGTTGTTACCTACCCTTGATGACCTCACACGTCTGAAAACGGATTTCAAGGAGTATAAGGAAGGTAAACGCTTACCCACCTATTTTGGCCGGGATGGTGATTTCACACGCCACCGCGGCGCAAAATTTTCACAATTGCGTCACCTACACTTGACTGAATCAGGCACTTGGCCACCTCAAAAACGCCAATATTCTCGAACCAGTGACCGTTGGTTAATTTACTGCCCTGGCTTTTGGCAAGACCACATTTACTTGTTGATTGCCATTCTGGAACCTGATGCCCATGCCCAAGCCAATCACACCGATTTGATAAATGGGTTAGTGCGGATTGCGGAGGATTTCAGGAATAAATTTTGACTATCATTGGGTGATTTACTCTTTCCAAAAATTCCCAACACTCCCCAACACAAATCCCAACAGTTGTCCATTGGGAAAATTAACTTGGCGCCTTATATTGAGTGGCTATGGGCTGATAGGCTTTGCCCCACAAGTCTATTGGGAATCATATCAGGTTAACCATAACATAAGTCATGGGCGTGTGTAAATATTTTTTTGCGCGACAGGAATTATGGGGGTTAAATTGGTAAAAAACAAGAGGGAATGGTCTCGTTGGTATAAAAAATTAAGTGACTTGGCTATTCTAAAAATTCCCAACATTTCCCAACATAAATCTCAACAGGTGTTGGTTGGGAAAGGTGATGGGGGGGCTTATTGTTATAGGCTATGGGCTGATAGGCTTAATTTAGCTTATAAAAATTGGTGAATTTTATTTTTCTCGTTCCCACGCGCCAGCGTCCCGTTCCCGCAACGCTGGCGCGTTGCACACGGCAACGAGATAAATTGCAAATTCAATTCAGATTCAGACAAAAGAGGAGAATATAATGATGAAACTTTCTACCTTATTAATCACAGGCGTTCTTGGTCTAACTGTTGTGAATGATGCGTCCGCTACTTGCCATGGTGAGGCGGGAGGGGCGATAGGAGGGGCACACGTAGGGATTCAGTACGGTGTCCCTGCTGGCACGGTTGTGGGTGCCGAAGTTGCGGCTACTCTATGTGCTATTGGAGTAGGACTGTCAGTTTTTACTTTTGGCACAAGTGTTGCCATAGGTTGTGGGGCGGCAATAGCAATTGGTGCCGGCACTGGCGCAGTTGTAGGTGGTGTTACGGGTGGTGCAGTAGGCGCAGAAGTGGGTGGTGCCATAGGAAGTACCCTTGATAAAGAAGGATGTGAAAACCGTTAATTTGGATTCCCTCCTGTGATTCTGCGGAGTACAGGGGGGTAATTTGGAATGCACCCGACGAGACTTTTGGAGAATTTCTTATGAACAAGAAATGGTTACTTTGGTAGCAGATACTTGTTAGTTTGCGTAGGGTGGGCAACGAAACGGCAAAGTGATAGTCATTATGGGGTAAAAAACAAGAGGGAATGGTCTCGTTGGTATAAAAAATTAAGTGACTTGGCCATTCTAAAAATTCCCAACACTTCCCAACATAAATCCCAACAGGTGTTGGTTGGGAAAGTTGATGGGGGGACTTATTGTTATCATCTATGGGCTAATAGGTTTAATTTAGCTTATAAGTCCAGAGGGATTTTACTGGGTGACTGTAACATAAATCAGAAAAATAAGCAAGTAGTTTTAAAAAAATTTTTTTACTGATTTATGTTAATCAAGTCAATAAACTCTTTGAAAAGGGGTATTACTTTATGAAATATTTAGTAACAACAAGTTTGTTGCTGTCTCTGATGTATGTCAGTCCAGTGTTTGCGGATAGTTATGCACAAACCGCTGAAAAAGCAGTCCGATTAGGAGGTTATGCCTACGATGTCTATGATTGTGCCACAAATCAAACCGTAGAACAATGTGCAGAAAGTGCGGCTAAAGCTGCTACAACTGCTGCTATAGGAGCAGCCGCAGTGCCAACAGCAGTTGCAATAGTAAGTGCTAGTGGCGCCACTGCTACTACAGGTACGGTAATTGCCACTTTAAGTGGTGCAGCGGCAACCTCTTCATCGATGTACGTTATCGGGGCGCCAGTAGTGGCTGCATTAGGCATTGTAGCATCCCCTGCGGTTGTTGGTGGTGCAATCGTTGGTGGTGTTGCGCTTGGTGTGGCAGCGGGCGTTAATTGGCTTTTCTTTGACTAGGATTTAAAGTCAGCGGTGCTAGTGTCGGGGGCGTTCTAAGTACCTTTCTTGGTCTTGACTATAATTGTAGGAATATGCGTAGGACGCACCCGACGAGACTTTTGGAGAATTTCTTATGAACAAGAAATGGTTACTTTGGTAGCAGATACTTGTTAGGAATGACAGACTTGACAGAAACAATAATTACTGCTAATCTACTAAAATCATCATATCACTCATGGTTTTATAAATCACCACCAAATGAAAATTAGAAAATTAACCATCAAAAATTACAAAATGTTTGACGACTTAGAATTGGACTTTACCGATTCTAACGGCAATCCTCTTAGCCTGATTGTACTGGCCGGTGTCAATGGTAGTGGTAAAACCTCTATTTTGTCACTATTGGGAAAACTCTTTTCGGAAAGTTCCAATGTATTGAAATTGAAACTTCCTCTACCTCATGATCTTGAAAAAGAACCCCGTAGTATTATTTGCGATGAAATCGTCATGGAAGCAGAATTCACAGTGGATCAGGTTTCTTACTTGACCAATTTTATTGGTGAATTTCAATCCGTGGTTTCAAAACAACAAAAAATCGATTCCACAGTGTTTTCTCAATTGGAAGGGGTTACACAAAAACTTGTTGCCGCCCAAAAAACCAGAAATCTGTCTTTCGTATACAAATCTACCGTATACAAATCTACAGAAAACCCACAAAACTGGGTAATAGAAACCAATGACTTTTTGCCCTTTGGTATTCTGGATTCGACTAAACTCTCGGAGTATTTCGGAGTCTTGTATTTTTTGGCCAATTCTCTGGAAACAACGACTAATCGTTCGCGTACTATTGAAGTGGGTAGTGAGTCTATTTCCATGAAAAATTCGGCGCAGAACCACGATGGTATAGTCCAGTTGCTGGATATTTTTTCTGAAAAGGAAACTATTGAAAAATATCTGGTCGATTCAGTGACGCGCAGCGTGATAGAGAATCGTAAGTTGACTGGAGAGGAGGCCATAAAAACGCGCATCGGCGAAATAAATAATCTTCTCCAAGGCATCCATTTGGCCACTAAGTTAGTTGACATCTCCCCAACACACCCCATCTTTGAAGGTTTCAAGGGCAAATCATTGTCTATGGGGGGATTGTCTAGTGGCGAAAAACAGTTTTATTACCGGGCCGCGTTGTTAAATAAGTTGGCCCCTACTCATCATCTCCTGTTGATAGATGAACCTGAAACTTCTCTGCACCCCACCTGGCAAAAGGAAGTTATTAAACTGTATCGGAATGCGGGTTCTGATAATCAGATTATCCTAGCCACTCATTCACCTCATATTATTGCTTCAGTACCACCGGAAAGTCTGTTTGTCCTCTATTTGGATGAAGACACTAAACAGATAAAAGTGTTCAATGCGGCCAACATTGGCAAATTCACTAAAGGCGTGGAACCTAATCGAATTTTGCGAGAAGTCATGGGGATGAAAGAACTCCGAGATTCCGAAACGCAACAACAGATTGACGAAATTGAAGAATTGCTTCTACAACATCGCCAACATCCGGAACTTCTGGAACAATCTGGATTTCAGGCTAAACTTGACCTGTTGACCAGAGATTTAGGTCCACAAGATCCATCGGTAATGCGTATTAATAATCAACTCTTTTTCTTGCGCAGAAAAAAAACCACTGTATGAGATTCATAGATAAACCTAAACGTTGTCAAGAATTTGATAACTTCATTAGTAACCCAAACAATTTATTGGGAAAGTGGGACTTGCCTACAGATGTCAAAACTACATTGCATAACCACTTGGTAGAGGAACAAAAGGGACTATGTATTTATTGTCAGC
The DNA here is from genome assembly GCA_011391085.1 of Thiotrichaceae bacterium. GTDB lineage: Bacteria > Pseudomonadota > Gammaproteobacteria > Beggiatoales > Beggiatoaceae > JAABRD01. The sequence goes on from JAABRD010000015.1 coordinate 69,019, forward strand.
AAGCCATATCCAAAAAATCTGGTATCGATTATCCACCAAAGACGTTAATAGAACATCTTCGCCCACGCGGTAAATATCCCGAATTAACCTTCGTTTACTGCAATCTGTCGGTATCTTGCCAAGGGTTCGATTGTCATCAAAAGGTAGATAGACCTCCTAAGGGAAAAAAATTTTGTGGGCATGGAAGAGGCGAAGAGTATGATGAGAACAAATTTTTGAATCCTACTGAGTTAACCGACCTTGAAGAATATTTCGAGTATTCGGCGGATGGTAAAATTCGTCCCAGTAAGAAGGCACCTGAAAAAGCAGAGTATATGATTGAGATTTTGGATCTGAAACATGAAACTCTGAAGGATATGAGAAAAGAACAACATTTGATTTTCAAGGAACGTCTCGATTCTGGTCTTTTGACGATAGAGGAACTTGAGGAACTTTTATCAGATTCCAATAGCAGTGAGTTACCACCATTTTATTCCATGCTAAAGTTTTTATTTGCAATGTAAAGGGTTACGGTGAATTTGAATAGCCCAGGTGGCAGGAAAAAATTTTTCTCCCCTTGCAAAAACCTCGTCACTTTCCAAACCTGACGAGGTTTCATTTTTTTCCGGCCCGTGTAGAATAGGCAACTGAGTGACAAAGAATTAATCCTCCCCACCCCATTACTTAGTAGCCTAGCAGTTCCCACCAATAAACATCGCCCTCTTGACAAAAGGTTTGCTTTATTCCTAACTTCTATCATTTCAGCCATCTGTTGGAGAATTTCTTATGAACAAGTTTGTGTAGGGTGGGCAACAAGACAGCAAGGAGATAGTCATTATAGTTTTTGTTGCCCACTTCACCTGAACTTAAGCCCGTGTGGATTGGGTAGTGCATGGCAAACCTCATTCTTTCCTAAGATTCCTTCCCACCTTCAAAAACCTCGTCGGTTTTCAAAACTGACGAGGTTTCATGTTTTTGTCACAACAAATATTTTCTTGACAAAGTCCAAATAATCATGCTAATCTCAATCAATATAATTATCGAAATTTATATGGCCAAACTGCCGTGCCTCAAGTCAAAGGTAACAACCTGGTAGGACGGGGCAACGCGCTTTACCGTTATCCACTCACTCCCCTAGACCTTACTCTTTGAGTTTCAGACGAAAATATGCCAACCTATTCATTAGATGTGATTCACCAAATGGCCCGGGAACCTGACAAAATTTTCTTATCTCGTCTAGCACAAAGAGATTCCCTGAATCTTGGTTATGGCATGACTGATATTGTTGGATGTATTGGCGCCTTGCAACCCTCAAATTTTCTCAATACTCAAAATTACAATGGAATCATTTTGGATGCGTATCGAATACTTTACTCAGGCCCCTCAGGAAATGTCGACGACCTATACATTAAATTAAGACTCACCGCCGACCAAAGATTAGCCATTTCAATCACTTCTTTTCATCTCTAAAGAATAGGATTTACCAAATTATGATTACCGATAAGATTATGTGCCCCCTCTGTGAATCTGGCGAATTGATTCCTCACCAAACCGTAGAACATTATTGCTATAAAGGACATCACTTTTCCCTAGCCGACATTGAATATTCTGAATGTTCCACTTGTCATTCCGAACTCGTTACCCCAGAACAGATCAAACACAATGAAATTCGTGTGCGCCAGGAACACCAACACCTCGATGAATGGTCAAGCCGTGCAGAAATCGTCTCTTCAAACGTCATCTGGAGACGCCCAGAATCCTTTGACCAGACTCCGTGGCAACCGGCGCCGTCGCAATTGTTTGGGCATTAACCAGATAGAATGGTGCAACTGCTTGTTATCGCCCATCATTCCATTTGTGATAAACAATCCCCTTTCCCACTCGATTCTTTTAAGAACCTCGTCACTTTCCAAACCTGACGAGGTTTCATTTTTTTCCGGCCTGTGTAGAATAGGCAACTAGGCCACCCATGGCCCACCAGATTGATGGTCAAACCCTCTCCCTTCTAAATTCCCACGGGTTTAGGGCTTGACTGATCTCTCCGGAATCCTTATCATGTAGAAACTCGTTAGCCCTTGTAGAGTGGGCAACTAAACGATAAGAAGATAGTCATTCCTATGAAGTCGAAACCCAGTGGTCCACCAACCCCATCGATTTCGAGACATGAATGGTGGGCAACTACGTCTCTAATTTTAATAACGCTTATTACATTCAAAAAAATTATGCCCTGGCAACCCATACAAGATTTACCCACCAACTGGCAAATTTTAGCCAGTTCTGAATTACCTTCTTTAGTGACGGTTTGGCAGGAACAAGCCGACCGTCTGCGTAACTCTGGTGAATTTAAAACCTTCATGACCAAGTTACGCCGGGAAATAGCGATTGAAACGGGCATCATCGAACAACTCTATGACCTTGACCGTGGTATCACTCGCTTATTGATTGAACAAGGTATCAATGAAGCACTGATTCCTCATGGGGCGACGAATCGTCCCGTCAAACAAGTCGTGGCACTCATCCAAAGTCAAGAAGAAGCCGTTGAGGGACTCTTTGATTTCGTAGGCGGCCAAAGAACCCTATCCACCTCATACATCAAGCAGTTGCATCAAGTTCTCACGCAACATCAAGAAACCATTGATGCCTTGGTGCCTGCTACAGGACAAATTATTGTGGTACCGTTGCGACGTGGCGATTGGAAACAACACCCGAATAATCCGCTTCGGCCTGACCATTCGGTTCACGAGTATTGTCCCCCTGAACACGTTGCGGCGGAAATGGATAGATTGATTGAATGGCATCATACACATCATCAACAAGGCGTACCTCCTGAAGTAGAAGCGGCTTGGTTGCATCATCGATTTACGCAAATTCATCCGTTTCAAGACGGTAATGGTCGGGTCGCCCGGTGCCTCGCCAGTCTGGTTTTTCTTCAGGCCGGCTGGTTTCCCTTAGTGGTTACTCGTGATGATCGAACTGCCTATATTACGGCTTTGGAACAAGCCGACCAAGGTGAGTTAACCCAGTTGATTCACTTCTTTGCCAGAACTCAGAAACAAGCTTTCATTCGTAGTCTGAGTGTGTCAGAACAAGTCCTCGCCGAAGGACGCCGGGCACAAGTTATTATTACCGCTATTGCTAATAAACTCAAGCAAAATCCGTCCTCTACTCTTCAGCAACGCTGTCAACAAGCGGAAAGTTTTGCAACCCAATTATTTGAGATAGCTTCTCAACGTTTACAGGAGATTGCCGAAGAAATTAGATTGTCAGTTCAAAATCTGGTCAACCCAGGTCAAATCGTTAAGGTCGTGTCGGCTAGTGCAATGGATAGTTCCCATTCTTACTATCATCGCTACCAAGTGGCAGAAACGGCCAAGCAATTGCAATATTTTGCGAATTTGCGTAGCTATCACGCCTGGGTACAATTAGTTATCAACGTCAGTGTACCTACGAGAATTTTGATTTCCTTTCATGTGCTTGGTCATGAGTATCGAGGACTACTGGCAGTTTCAGCCTGTGCTTACCATCGTGATGATGTGGAAGAAGGAGAACGTGGCAATATCAGTGATATTCAAGCGTTGACCGTTTCTCCTTTCCAATTTTCTTATGCCGATGATGCTGATCAGTTGAAGGAACGTTTTCGGCAATGGTTAGAAGAAGTCGTGGTGACGGGCTTGGAGTATTGGAATAAGAGTCTCTAAAAAATTTCCTGGTCATCTCGCACTATTTGGTTAACTCCGGTCCTATCTCTCTTCCCGCGCTTCCAAAAACCTCGTCACTTTCCAAACCTGACGAGGTTTCATGTTTTTGTCACAACAAATATTTTCTTGACAAAGTCCAAATAATCATGCTAAAGTCAACGAATATTGATAATAACATAGTCGTTTGATTGCCACTCCATTCACCAACAACCGTTCCTCCCCCTTGACTGATTTGATAAGTGCCACCATTATATAACATGATTATAGCCCCTCGCTTTCTACTAGGAGATAAGCTTAGAAAAATGGAAAGCGATTATGACTACGCTGGGGAATGTGTAAAAAACATTCCTCAAATTTTTTCTAACACCATCAATAACTTCAAAAATGTCTGACCTATCTTACCATTTCTTCATATTTGTTGACCTTTGGAATTTTCAATGATTCGTGAATCAGTCCCCCTAAACTCCTTATAAGAAGTCACCCCCAATGTTCACAAAGACACCTGAAACATTTTATCTCACTCTCTCCGCCAATGGTCAAGTGACCTTCCCCCCCAGCCTTTGTCAAGCACAACAATGGAAAGCTGGACAAACTTTGGTTATTATGGTACAATCTGAAGGTCTCCTCATTCAATCTCCCTCTCCCTTCCCACCCACCACACTGGCTGAAGTGGCGGGTTGTTTAGCTTATCAAGGTCCCCCGAAGACTTTGGAGGATATGGAAAATGCCATCGACACCGAATTACAAGAACGCGCTGTGTGCGGTAGATACTAACATCGTGGTACGATTATTGACCAGAGACGATGAGGTGCAATATCAAATCGCGTGGAACATTTTTGAACAAGACTCGATTTGGTTAATTGACACCGTGATTTTAGAAACAGAATGGGTTTTAAGAAAACTCTATCATTTTGAAAAGGATAAAATTATCAAATCGTTACGATACCTACTGGGATTACCTAATGTCATAGTTGAAAATGTTCTGGTGTTAAATAACGCCCTCAACTGGTCTGAACAAGGACTCGATTTTGCTGATGCACTGCATTTAGCGAAAAGTTATCCTGCCCATCGTTTTTTAACTTTTGATGAGAAATTTGCCAAAAGAAGTTCACTGACCGTAAGCCTGGTCAAAGTGGAAATGGCGACGGGTTTATCATCATCCACCTCCATTTCTTCTGAACCGAAACTGGCATAGGATAGCGGTTACCCTCCCCCCTCTTTTCCAAAAACCTCGTCACTTTCCAAACCTGACGAGGTTTCATGTTTTTGCCAGCCCGTGTAGAATAAGCAACTAGGCCACCCATGACCCACCAAATTAACGATCAAACCTTCTCTCTCCTAAATTTCCACTGGTTTAGGGCTTGACTGATCTCTTATTTAGAATTTGAACATTAAGTATCAGTTTATCAAGGTGAGTCGAAAATTTTTCAAGGAGGGCTTGATATTCGTACCCAAAATCATTATCATACATGATGAGTGGATTTTAAAATGTTAGACCTACGAAGTTTTGAAAACCTCGTAGGTCTTTGGTTACTGCCTGAATACCAATAATACCAATTGAACCCCGAAAGACACGGCTGCGGGCACACCAGCTATCCAACACGCCAACTTAACTTTAGTCTCAAAATTTTGTATCTGGGCATCTCTTACACCGATCAACTCTTTTAGTTCCTTTTTTATGTCTCTCTCCTTATCCTTGCCAATCGGACCAGCACCTTCTACTTTGACTTCAGGTGATCGTGTCATCTCACGTATCCAGCGAATAGGAAGTCTAACAACAAAATACGTTCCTACCGCCCAAAAACAATATAGACCGGCTACAACCATCATGCTGTAGGGATCATCAACTCCGGAAGGTTTTCCTACAGCATGAACAATTGCCACTGTAGAAAACGATACGAGTATGGTCCAAATTACTACCAATAAAGCTTTTGCATATCTGAGTACCAATATTCTCAAACTAGAGGCATGTCTGGCCAACATAACCTCAGTAAATGCCACTTCGTCCACCAAATTACGGTCATAAGCACCACTCAAACCAAATATGGCATTGAAATGTTCCTTTTCCCTTTTAGTTTCTTTAGAGGAGGAAGCATTCAGATTTGGTAGATCTTTTCTCGTTTCAGGAATAATCCCGTCCTTTACCACGTCATCGTAATATTTCTTCTCCTTTTCATCCTCATCGTCAAAAGGCAGTGCAAATTTACGCAAGCCAGAACCATAATCATCATCTGAATACTGAATTTCTAAAACTTTCTTCTTTGGTGATGATGCCTCATCTGGTGGTAATACGCTGGCTGGTATTACAAAACGCGGAGTACGAGTGCTATACCCTGGAAAATTGCCAGCAAAATAAAATTCAACGAGGTCTTTTAAAAGAAGATACAAGGAGTATAATGGCAACGCCAGTGATATTACAAATGGCACCACTAACGGTAAACTCACTAAAATGGAACTTGTATTAGTTACCAGGATAACCATCATATCTCGAACCACATCCCTAAACAACAGCGGAAAAAGAATCAGCAACCCCGCGCCGTTTAAAAATATTCCAGCAACTCGGTGCATGGTAGATAATCGAACTTCTGCACGTTGCAAATAAACCCTCATGCCGTTGCGTTCGTCAGGTGGTATCGGTTTTTCGATCGCTTTTGGTGTAGACATACAATCAATAATGTCTCCTAATGTCTATAAAAATTAACCCTGAAACTTTGACTATGACTCTTAGGCCAAGAAAAAGTTTGCAAAGTCTCCGTACTTAGTCTTTTCTCGTTTCCACGCAACAGATATTATTTGAGATACGTCGTTGAATGGAAAAAAGTGTTGATAATTAACAACTTTCTTAAAGTATTTCAAATATATCACTTGAAAAAATTATAATAGTCACTAATATACATGTTAGACTAAATTATACCATTCTACATGTACAACAGCAATTATAAGGGACCAAAACATCAAAATCTACTGACAAACATTAGAATTTAACATTAGGATACATTAGAATTTTTAGCAACTATAAAAGTATAATAGTGGTGACTATCATTCCACTAAACCTGACAGGTCTTTAAGACCTGTCAGGTTTGACACCTCAATGGTGTCTCTTTATTCACACCCTTTATCAAACCTAATTTATCATCATGGCCAAACCCCTCGAAGAACAATTCCTTCAAGCCAAAGAACAATGGGATTTAGAACGTTTATATACCGACCTTGCTACTGTGAAAGGCAAGAATTTGTCACGGGTGGAAAGGGTACACTTGCGTGGTTTGCTGTGTGGTCACAGTCCCACTGAAATTGCGGAGATTCTGCATAAAAGTCCTAGAGGGATTGAAGTCGATTTGTGTAATCGTTTGTATCGCTATATCAAAAAATTACTTCAGCGCGAGGAGGAGGAACGGTTGGAGAATTGGCGAAGTGTTTGTCAATGGTTAATGGAGGCGGGGTATCGGATTCAGCAACAAATCAATCAATTGGAGTCTCAATTAAATCATTCTGAACCGGCCCAAATTCAAATCAATGTGTGTTCTATTAACATATCAAATTTCACTAATCTCACCATCCAAAATCTTAACGAACAATTAAAACGTGGTGGGAACATCATTCTTGTTTTCCAATTGCCTCCTGTTACCGCTTCTTCTGAAAAATAATGAAGGAAATAAAAAATAGGAAAGTCAGATAGGGTGGGCAAATGTCTTTTTGTTTGCCCACCGTTTACCACGAAGGTGGGTGGATGAGGTGGGCAACGATAAACCTGTTGCCCACCCTACATGATTGATCAAAATTCACCAATTTGAGCATAATACGTTGTCCTGTGCAACCAATAAACACCTCCATTTCTCTTAATGCCGTTTGACTAATCAACACTTCTTCTTCTTCCTGTTCCAACAATTTGTAGTAGTGTAAGGTGGACTGGTGTTTATTGGCCCACCTTCTTTGCAATGCGGGGGCAACGATAAACTTGTTGCCCCCCTACATAGACTGAATGTCAAACAATATGCTATCATTTAAGGGTAGTGATGAAATGTGGGTAGTGATGCAATCTGGGTGATATTCATGTTGCCCTCACCCCCGGCCCCTACGGGCGTGGGGAGAACGGCGGTACCCGTGGTTTTCACCCCTCTCCCCCTGGGAGAGGGGCCGGGGGTGAGGGTAAACATATCACAAAGAATTGCATCACTACCCCATCCGCCATGTTTCAATTCCAAATGGTCAAGCCATACAATATAATCTATGCCAACCCTGTCCCAAATTTTACAACAAGCAATTTCTCATCATCAAGCCGGTCAACTTCCGCAGGCTGAAGCACTGTATCGGCAAATTTTACAACTGGATTCCCAAAACGTGGATGCTTTGCATTTGTTAGGTGTCGTTGCTTACCAAGTTAACAATTATGAAGTGGCCACTCAACTGATTCAAATGGCCATTCAACTCAATCCCAGTGCCCCAGAGTTTTATAATAATTTAGGCACTGTCAAAGACAGTCAGCACCAATTCGCAGAGGCGATAAACTGTTATCAACAGGCGATTCGTTTGCGTCCTGACTATGCCGAAGCACATCAGAATTTGGGTAACGTGTTCACTACCCAAAATCGCTTTTCGGAAGCGATTGGCTGTTATCAACAGGCGATTCAGTCACAACCCGTTTATCCGGAAGCCTATAATAATTTAGGCAATGCCCTCAAGGAACAAGGACAGTTAGAGGAGGCTTTCGCGTGTTTTCAACACGCCCTGACTCTTAAACCTAACTCGGCGGAAGCCTATCACAACTTAGGCTGTCTCTTCCTCAAACAAAGGAAGTTAGCCGATGCCGAAACTCATTTGCAACGGGCGGTCAATTTGCGTCCCAATTTTGTAGAAGCCTATAGTAACTTAGGCAACGTTTATTTGGAACAGGGTCAGTTGGACGAAGCCGTACAAGTTCTTCAAGAAGCCCTTCGTATCAATCCCCAGTTTGGGCAAGCCCACGGTATTTTAGGCAATGTGTTGGTCAAACAAAAGAAATTGATCGAAGCGAAAATTTGTTACGAAAATGCGTTGCGACTCAATCCACAAGATGCCCTCACCTACAATAATCTTGGTAACGTGTATCGTGAACAAGGTTTTCTGGAGGAGGCGATTGACTATTATCGACATGCCACCACTTTACAACCGGCCTTGGTTGAAGCCCATACCAATTTGGGTATTTCGTTGCAAAATCAAGGAAAACTTCGCGACGCGATAGCCCATCTGAGGAGAGTGTTAGAAATCAAACCTGACTTTGCCGGCGTTTATAGTAGTCTTCTTCTCACCCTTAATTACAGTGTTGATGACAACCCAGCTACGGTGTTTGCAGAACATCAACGGTTTAATGAACGCTATGCAAAACCGTTGGCTTCCGTATGCAATATTTCATATCGCATTCCAGCGGTGAATCGAGGTGGACGTCTCAGGGTAGGTTATGTATCGTCAGACTTTCATCGGCATTCGGTGGCTTATTTTATCGAACCAATTTTGGCACACCACAACCATCAGCAATTTGAAATTTTCTGTTACCATAACAACACACTTGAAGATGAGGTAACACAACGCATTCAGGGATGTGCTGACCATTTTCTTGTTTGTCCGAAGCTATCCGACGCAGAATTAGCGGATCGTATTCGACAGGACCAGATTGATATTTTGGTGGACTTGATGGGACATTCGGGGGAGAATCGGATGTTAACGTTTGCCCGAAAACCGGCACCTATTTCTGCTACCTATTTGGGCTATCCCAACACCACGGGACTTACTGCGATAGATTATCGTTTGACAGATCACTATGCGGATCCAGAAGGAATGACGGAAGCATTCCATTCTGAAACGCTAGTGCGATTGCCTCAAAGTTTTCTATGCTATCGGCCCTTTGAAGACGGTCCTCCTCTGCAATCACCGCCGGTCACTCAAACGGGTTATCTCACCTTTGGCTGTTTTAATAATTACGCCAAAGTCAATCCTCCACTGTTACGTCTGTGGGCCCAGGTTCTTCATGCAGTAGAACGTTCTAAACTGATGATAAAGTTGAAGACTTTAACCGACCGTGGCACTCGCCAAATATTAGAGGCACAAATGCTCCAATTGGGTATCTCCCCAGACCGTTTGATACTGATTGGCTACACCAACACTATATTTGAACACCAGAGTATTTATAACGATGTTGACATTGCCCTAGACCCGTTTCCCTATTGTGGTACCACTACCACTTGCGAAGCCCTTTGGATGGGGGTTCCAGTGGTGACATTAGTGGGAAAGGTTCATGCGTCACGGGTAGGTTTCAGCATTTTATCCAACGTGGGTCTGACAGAATTGATTACTCATACCCCAGAAGACTATGTAAAGACGTGCATTCGGTTAGCCCATGACAGAGATTATTTACAAACCTTTCGGAAGTCCATTCGTACTCGAATGCAACAGTCGCCGCTGTTAGATGCGGTGGCACGAACTCGCGACTTGGAAAGTGTTTATCGTCAGTGGAGTGGAGTCAAGTGAAAGTGGCGCCCCAAAACTTGTTTTGGGACTCCACCGTAGTCTGTGAGTCCAGTATTTCCCTGGTCAATTTCTCAATGGGTATGCTTAATAATCATACATCAAAATATCATGGGCCCGCCGGCAAATTTCTTGACCATAGTCAGTCCAAATTCCTTGCCCCCAATAACGGTAGCAACTGGTTTGGGAGGTGAGGAGATGGAAGAGAACGTTGCGATAGCGGTACTCATTAGTGGGCAGGTTTTTGCTGAGGACCTTTTCATAAAACAGGGAACTGATTTTCTCCATGGCGCCTAAGACGTTTTCATAGCCGTTCACCCAGGAGATATTGTTGGTCCAACTGCCACCGTCCATGTGGAACCGTGAGTCTTCGGTTTTCAGTTGAACAATGAGTTTGGCCAGTTTCTCAGGGCCATCACCTGGGGAGAAGTTTTCCCAAATGCGTTTTTGGAACAGCGGTTGTAACACCGGTAAGTCACTTTCTTCAACTCCTGAAGCAAACAAGTGTTCCAAGTATTCGGTGGCGTTCATGGCCGGGGTGGGAGAACCGGAACTTTCGTGCATGGCTTCAAAGTATTTGCCGGGAAATTCATTCATCATCACGCCACCGTTTTCACCATCGGCAATTTGAGTGACCAAGGGAGGGACATCACGACCAGCCAGTTTGAAGCGCGACAGTCCTTTGGCTTCGTAGTAAGGTTGCATTTGGGCCACCAATTTGGTGTCACTACCTTGGGTTTTGAGAATGGCAATGATACTGGCGGTTTCCCCCTTGGAATTGGTGCAGACGAGGCGGTGGGGGAGATGTTTGAGTTCAGGGCCACGTCCGGTGGTAGGTTGTTCAACCGTGTGTTCTTGGACGAGTATCCATTGATAGCCGCAGTCTTTCAATGTTTTGACAAATTCGTAAGCAACGTCTGGATGGTTCGGAATCGCCATTTCAGCGGGGGAGAAACCGCGGACGCGGCTGAGGGCTTCGAGACCAAAAATAGCGGCAAAGTGATGTTGCCAGGCTTTGACGTGGAGGCGATAATCTTGAATAGGAGTAGACGGGGCCACCGCATGTCCCCAGGGGCAACCTAACCACTCGACATGACGACGATAGTGAGGATTGCAAGTGATAGTTTTGAGGTTGTCAAACACATCGTGGAGTCCCATCTGACGTAGGCCATGCAAGAGAGTGCCAGAATATTCCAACATGACGCGAGGCTGTTTGCCACCATCAACGAGTTGAGGAACAAACTCGCCCATGCGTTTGTAGCACCAGTGGAAGACGGAAGCATTATGGTTGTCTCCCAAGTTAGGGTTGTCCATCATGTACTTGAGGTTACTAATCACAGACGCAGTGGGGAGGTGGTTACCACCGGCGGGGATGAGAGGTTGGTGCATGTGCAAGGCAGTGGCAAAGGCACTGCGAATTTGCCCAAAGTGAATATCGCTATCGGGTAAGAAGACGGGTTTATCTCGGTGGTCTTGAATCGTTTGGTCTATCTCGGTTTCAGAACCTGCAAGGTTAACCATGCCGTCGATGTATTCTAAAAGTTGACTCATAGAGTTACCCCTTATTTGATGAAGAAAGAGTTAAGTAATAGCGATGTGAGGTTTAGTCTGCCAAATATCTTTCCGATCCAAGAGTTCAAAGCGTAGCTTGGTCAGACAAAGCGTAGCGAAGGACTCCCAGGTGGACGTCTGGAGTTGTTTGGCAGACGTGTTAAGTAGTGAAGCAGAAATTTTCTGGTATAAAGAGTCCTCACCCTCGGCCCCTCTCCCCACAGGCGTGGGGAGAAAACCACGGGTACCGCCTGTCTCCCCTCTCCCTCTGGGAGAGGGGCCGGGGGTGAGGGCGACGATTGAAAATACGGTAAAATTTCTGCTTCAGTACTTATTTACTTCTGAATAAGTTCGTAAATATTCAAGTAATCTTGTCCTGGTTGATTCCATGAATAGTCGCAACGCATTCCATTGAGGATAAGGTCGCGAAATTCTTCCGGGTAGTTATACCACAGTCCTATCGCACGGTGCATGGCGGATTCCAGGTCACCGTAACTGTCTTGATGGAAGACGTAACCATTGCGTTCGTGAACCGGCCGAGAATCATGGTCACGGTCAAAGACCGTGTTAAATAGGCCGCCTACCGCCCGCACGATGGGAACGGTGCCATATCTGAGGGCTATCATTTGAGTCAGTCCACAGGGTTCATAAACACTGGGGACCACGATCATGTCGGCGCCCGCGTAAATAAGGTGGGAGAGTTCCTCATTGAAGTTGATTTCTAAATGACAGTCAGGGTTGTCATTGAGTTGACGCTTCAATTGCCAGAACTGGTCGTTGATGCTTTTTTCAGGGCTAGAACCTAGCAATACGAATTGGGCACCTTGTTTTAAGGCATAGAAGATAGCATGGCGAATAAGGTGGATGCCTTTTTGGGAATCGAGTCGTCCAACGTAGGCAATCAGCGGTTTAAACTCTTTACGCAACCACAGCCGTTCGCGGAGTTTCTCTTTGTTCTCATATTTCTTAGCGAGGGTCGAAACCCCGTAATGAGAAGGAAGGAGTGGATCGATTTCGGGATTCCAAACCTGGTAATCCAAACCGTTGAGAATGCCTCCAAATTTGTGTTGGTGAATGTCAATCGTGTGACCTAAGCCGTAATTTTGGTCAGTGTGACGGGCTTCCCAGGCATGTTGGGGGGAGACGGTGGTAACAAAGTTGGAATAGACAATGCCAGCTTTCATAAAATTGATGGCATTGGCATTGAAGTTGTCTCTCAGACGGTCGTAATGCAAATAGTATTCTGGGCGTTGTAGTCCCGTGGCCGAAAGGAGGTTGGTACCCGTGACGCCTTGATGTCTGAAGTTATGGATAGTATAGCAGACCCGTTGATTGGTCAGACCTTGAAATTTGTACATTTCAAACAGTAAGACGGGGACTAGGCCGGTTTGCCAATCGTGACAATGGAGGATGTCAGGACGTTTGTTGGTCTTTGACAGAAATTCTAGGGTCGCTTTGCTAAAAAAGGCATAGCGTAGGGCTTCGTCTGGATAGCCATAGAAATTCCCCCGATTGAAGAATTTGTCGTTGGAGTGTGGTTCTATAAAGAAGCATTTGCGTCCGTGGACAAAGCCGAACCAGATCGAACAGTGGATGGCGCCATTGTACCAGGGAACCCAAAGGTCGGGATAAGTAACGTGCAGTCCATGGATGTGGTCATAGCGCATACAGTCATATTTGGGCAAAATAATTTCGACTGCGTGGCCACGAATTTCTAATTCTCTGCTGAGTCCATAAATCACGTCGCCCAGGCCGCCCACTTTGGCTACGGGGGCGCATTCGGAGGCTATCATTACGATGTACATGTTGTGAGTTCTCAAAGGTCTGTGGGGTTGGGGTTGAGGTTACCTAAGCGCAAAAGAAAGCGCAAAAGAAACTAAGTTTCTTGGTTCAGAAACTGGTAGTGATGCAATGTGGGTGATATGTTTACCCTCACCCCCCGGCCCCTCTCCCAGGGGAGAGGGGTGAAAACCACGGGTGCCGCCGTTCTCACCACACCTTTTGGGGGAGGGGCTGGGGGAAGTGTCTATCACCCACATTGCATCACGATCCAGAAACTTAGTTTCTTGTCACTTTACTACAGAAACTAAGTTTCGGAAAGCAAACTTAGTTTCTGATCACTTCAAATTGTGCTACACACGTCTTCGCCTGGTCCGTAATGACCTGGACCGTGCCACTGGTCCCTTGGCATTGGCCACTCCATTTAGTGAAAGTGGAACCTCTGGTGGGTATGGCAGTCAGGGTGACGGTGGTGCCATTAGGGAAGTCGTAAGTGCATTGGTCACCACATTCAATGCCGTTGGGTGTGCTAGTCACACTGCCGTTTCCAGCACCTGCGCGAACTATCTTCAGGCGGCTGAGGGAAGACGGTGGCGGTGGTAGCAAATTGAAATTCGCTACGCAATTCCAGGACGCATTCATAAATATCTTGACGCTGGGTTGTGTTCCTTTGCAATCGCCGGCACCACTCCAATTCGTAAAGGTCGATCCTGTGGCTGGTATGGCCGTGAGAGTGACCGTGGTGTCACTGTCAAAGTCATGGCGGCAATGGTCACCGCATTCAACTCCATTGGGTTGACTCAAGACCGTTCCTTGACCCGTGCCGGCCCGTGTCACCGTGAGGATCATGGGAGGAGGTAAGAGGTCAAAATTGGCTATGCAAGAGGTTGCCATCGTTATCGTCACGAAAGTGGTAGGAGTCGTGCCTTGGCATTGACCACTCCAACTGGTGAAAATAGAACCTGTTGCAGGGGTTGCCACTAAAGTGACAGCCGTGTTATAAGGGTAAGATTGGGTGCATTGACCGCCGCAACTGATTCCCGCTTTCGTGCTGTTCACCTTGCCGATTCCCTTGCCAGCCAGGGCCACTGTGAGGGTGGCAGAAGGTATTTCTGGTGGTGGCGGTGGCGTGAGGTCAGCAACGGTCAACACAAAGCGTTTCTCAAACGATTCACCCGTGGTCGCCGTGGCTGTTTTGACTCGGATACGATATAGATGTTGGAGGTCGTAATCAAACCTGGTGTTATTTTTGACGGCGTTACCTACAATTTGGAAAGCCTCGTTATCGGTATCTCCTGCGCCTGCAACGAGAGTGTATGTATAGTCTAAGCGAGTTGGAGTCAACTCGGCAACGGTGGTGCCGACAACTTGGTTTTCATTGAGAGTCGTATTGGTCAAACGAAAATCCAACGGTGGTTTGACTCCCCATAATTCTCGACTATGGGCGTCATCAATAGCACTAAAAAACAGGCTACCATTGACTTCGGCAAAGTGTTCTGCATAGGAACTGCCCATCGCTGTCGTCCCCATATTGATGTCTTTGACTAACAAAGTACCTTGGGCGGTACCATCGGTTTGCCATAATTCAGCGCCATGAACACCATCTTGGGCGCGGAAGAATAATTGGTCTCCCACAGCAGTCAAGTAAGCTGGATAAGCGTCTCCCTCCAAATAGGGGCTGACATTAATGTCCATCACCAGCAGCGTGCCTTCCGCAGTACCATCACTCTTCCATAATTCGCGGCCATGTATACCATCGTTAGCACTAAAAAACAACGTGCCATTCAAATTGGTGAGATACCGCGGTTCAGAATTGCCACCCAGATAGATGTCCTTAACTAGCACAGTTCCTTGACTGGTGCCATCACTCTTCCATAATTCTATACCGTTTACACCGTCATTGGCAATCACAAACAGCACTCCATTGACCGTGACAAGATACCACGGTTTGGAACTGCCAGTGGGATGAATGTCCTTGACCATCACGGTGCCGGCTTCAGTACCATCACTTTTCCATAATTCGCGACCATGCACACCATCATCTGCAACAAAGAAGAGAGTTCCATTGAAATGAGTCAAACCGCTGGGACGCGAGTCGCGAGTGGGATGAATGTCTTTCACCAACACCGTCCCTGCGGCGGTGCCATCGCTTTTCCAGAGTTCCAACTCATGGACGCCATCGTCTGCCACAAAGAAGGCTAGACCATTGACTTCTGTGATTTGATAAGGGCCTGAATCACCGTGGGGGTTAATATCTTTGACCATCACCGTCCCAGCCGCGGTGCCGTCACTTTTCCATAATTCTTGACCGTACCCTGGACCATTGGCGCTGAAAAACAGCATTCCATTGACCTTGGCCAACGATTGAGGCATGGCCGAGTCTTCCCCATATTTGATGTCTTTGACCATCAGAGTGCCTTTGGGCGTCCCATCGGTTTTCCATAATTCCCAACCGTGAATCCCATCATCGGCCCCGAAAAACACGATGCCATCCACTCCCGCCAGTTCCCAGCAAAAGGCATACGGGTCTGGGCTAATCTCTTTGACCATGACCGTACCCTCTGGAGTACCGTCACTTTTCCACAGTTCTTCTCCAGTACCATTGTCAGCATTGAAGAATAACACACCGCCAGCGTCAATTAACGCCCAGGGGTCTGAACCCCATTGCGGATTAATGTCTTTCACCAAATAGGCGTTTGACAATGACCACGCCGCAGGTGACAAAGTGAATCCTGTTAAAAACAGGACAATAGCAAGTAACATACTAAAAAATCTCATTTTTTTAGCTCCTTTAAGAAAATAGGAAAGGCGGTTTTTCAATTTTTCAAAAAACAGCATTTCTTTTATTGATGTACTCATAAAACAAAAACGGCAATTATTTCTGGCCCATCTGCATATAAATAAACACCATTTTTTAGCAAATGTCCAATATTTAATGAGTGTGGTGATGAAATATTCAGGATTTACGCAACTGTTTTGGTAATTTTTGGGATTTTACCCCCACCCCTACCCCCCGTGTACGGGCAATGCCATTAAGTGAAGGAATATCGATCCCAGGTAGGGTGGATTAAGCGTTAGCGTATCCACCGCCACCGACACTGGTGGATACGCTAACGCTTAATCCACCCTACCTTAACGTAATGGCATTGCACGTACACGGGGGGAGTGACTCCCTACCCACGTACACTGGGGGAGTCACTCCCACCCCGTGTGCGGGGAGGGCCAGAGTGGGGTATCCCGCAGGTCTTACATAAATCCAGATGTTTTCAGATTGCGTTTCCATAATGAATTATAGTATATTTTTGGCATCCTATTAATCTTATAAGAAACTTTAGGATGCCAAATTTACAAATTTGGTTCCCTTATGGAAAATACAACCCAATATTTATTGTACAAATACGATGAAAACGACATATAAAATGGTGCTGACCAGCACCTTATTTACTACCTTTAGTTGCCCGGTGACAGCACAAGACTCCCTATTTGAAGTCAAGGCCAACGTGGCCCTCACTTCCAACTATCTCTTTCGCGGTTTCACGCAAACTGACAACCAGATGGCGCTTCAAGGGGGACTTGACTTGAACTTGCAAAGTGGCGCTTACCTCAGCCTGTGGGGGTCTAACGTCAAATTTTTAGAAGATGAAACGGTCCCCCCTGAAGACCGCGCTTCTATGGAACTGGATGTCTATGCGGGTTACAGCGGTGACTTGGGAAACGGTCTAGGTTATGGCCTCAAAGTGGGTCGCTACCTTTATCCAGGTGCAAATAGCGACCTAAATTATGAGATGACGGAGTTTAACTTCAGCCTCAATTATACCAGTTCGCAAGGCATTGGTTTGGGTCTCGTGTATGACTTTTCACCAGAATTTGCCGCTAAATCGGGCAAGGCCCATCACTACTCGTTGACCATTTCTCAATCCATGGAAAATGGCCTTAGTATGAAAGGATACGTGGGGCAACAAATGATCACGGAGAATGACAATTTCGGGCACGACGACTATCTCTACTATGGCCTGTCTCTCGGTTACTCGTTAGCCGGTATGGCGGACGTGGCAGTGGGGTATAGCAATACGGATTTAGACGAAGAGGGGGACCTGGCTGATGACAAAGTGTTTTTTACGTTGAGTAAGGCGTTTTAGGTCACTTCAAGAGTGGGTTGGACTTTGCGTTAGCGAAGTCTAACCTGCGCTGGTACAAGAATGTGAGAGAAACAATAATTATTTGGCAGTGATGCAATTCTTTGTGAGATGTTTACCCACACACCCAGCCCCTCTCCCAGGAGGAGAGGGGTGAAAACCACGGGTACCGCCGTTCTCCCCACGCCCGTAGGGGGAGGGGGGAAGTGTCTATCACCCACCTTGCATCTTCTCCCAACGGTATGAGTGAGTGGGGTCGGTGGCAATGCCATTCCACCGGCTGAAGCCTCTAGTCCAGCGAGGCTAGTGGGGAGGACTAGAGGCTTTAGCCGGTGACGGGGCACTGCGGTTTCAATTCTGTTCTGTTACAGTTTGACTTAGCACGTTAGCGCGGACGTTTTTCGTATGATAATAACCGATAATTGTCTTGTGTAAGTCCTGTTAGTAGTAAGTTAATAAATTCCTCCTCTAGGCCCCACTTCAACCACCAACACTCGCAAAATATCGTCGTGTATTTCATAAATCACACGATAATCGCCCACTCGAATGCGGTAACGATTTTTAAAACCCTGGAGTTTCACCACTCCATGGGGACGCGGATTGATAGCTAACGCTTTGATTTTAGGTTTTAACCGCGCCTGAACACGTTTATCTAATTTGGCCAGCGTTCGTGCCACCGAGGGTTTATAGACAAGAGTATAACTCATCATGCTACCACCCCAAGTTTTTATCCAGTTGTTCAGCCGAGATAAATCCCTCTTCCCTAAGTGCATCTTCTGCGTTGGCGCCGTCAACCCAATCCTCAATCTCCTCCAATAACGCCACCTTCCCCAAGGGCACAACGACGAGAAATAATTGTTTCAGATAAGTCAACGTCAGACACATCTGGTTGACGGTAGCCAGGTCCAGCAACCCTCTTAAAATCAAGAGGGCTTGACTGCGATTGGGAAGAATATCTAAGTGACTGACTTTCGCATCGTCCTCACTGGTAGTTTGCGCGTTGGTGGAAGTCGTTTCCAGAGTTGGCGCCCGACTTAGAGTCTGCCGAATATTTTCAATTAATTCACTCTCGCGGAGAGGCACCACGGCTACGAAGATTTTGTCTTGATAGGTGGCGGTTCGCCGGAGTTGGTTCTGAATGGTTTCGGTTAGCCAGGTTTCTAAGGGAGTACGTGACTCCACAGAGGGTTCTAAAATGGATTCTTCTTTTCGTAAGATGGCTTGCATAAGGATACCTCGTCAGTTTGAAGGAAGTGTTAATTAAACGTACTTTGGCAGGAGGAGACAGTGTAGCTTTTTGGTAGTGATGCAATCTGGGTGAAATATCGTGCGGTTTCTCTTAGGTCTTGAACTGTGATTTAGATGATTAAATGAAGGCTATGACAGGAGGCTATGACTAATCATAGTCCATCTGAAAATCATTCTAATCATAGTTCAGACAGAGAACCCACATTGCATCACTACCCAGCTTTGTCAGGTCATCTGGTTTGGGGTCAATAACATACGCCAGAAACTCAGTTTCGGAAAGCAAACTGAGTTTCTCCATCTGAGTTTCTCTATATCATAACCTATCCATCTTGACTTTGACACCAATTTTGGGTAGTGATGCAATCTGGGTGAAATATCTTGCGGTTTCTCTTAGGTCTTGAACTGTGATTTAGATGATTAAATGAGGGCTATGACAGGAGGCTATGACTAATCATAGTCCATCTGAAAATCATTCTAATCAGAGTTCAGACAGAGAACCCACATTGCATCACTACCCAATTTTGAATTTGCGCCTTGATCATATCACGAATGTCACGAGTTTTGGCTAAGATTTCCTCTTCCGTGCCTGTTAATGCAGAGGGGTCAGGAAAACTCCAATGTAGGCGTTTCGTGCCCCCCGCAAACACTGGACACCGTTCCGCGCTGGTTTCATCACACACTGTCACCACATAGCCAAACAGGGTACCCGCCTTTACCACATCGAAAACAGCACGAGTCTGCTTGTGCGAAATGTCGATGCCAACTTCTTGCATCACTTTGACCACCCGCGGATTTAAAGTGCCAGGTTCTAAGCCGGCACTTTCAGCTTGATATTTGTCACCACACAAGTGATTGACCCAGGCTTCTGCCATCTGGCTACGGGCACTGTTATGAATGCAAATAAACAGAACTTTGGTTTTTTTCATCATGTTGTTAAACACTCTCAGTTGATCAGTTATGCTGAATCGGATGGCAACGGCAGTTGATTGGAAGGTTGCCAAGCCTCCAAAAATGCCCTAAAATGCGGTTTGTCTTCGGCAATTAACTTGTCTCGCAACCGTTGACATTCTTGCCAATAACCGTCTTGACTCAGATTACCGCGCATCAGTTCAAAACGCAAGTAAATCAAGTAAGTATTTAAGACATCTGTTTCACAATAATGACGAATGTCTGCCACCCCTTTTTGCAAATAAGTCTTCCAGACTTTATCACCACTCATCCCTAATTTGCCAGGCAATCCTAATAACGTCGCAATGTGGTCCAACGAAGCAAACACAGAGGGTTGATAACTGGCCAAGACATCCATCAAATCGGTGTGACGTTCATGGTAACGACTCAAGTAATTGTTAAAACGAAACTTATCACCTTCTGGATCAGTCCCATGAAACGTCCAATACCGTTTGGCAACGATGCCATGTAACAAAGCGCGATAATGCAACACGGGTAAGTCAAAACCGCCACCATTCCAAGAAATTAACACTGGCGTAAATCTTTGAATGGTATCAAAAAAACGTTGTATCAATTCCTTTTCAGAAGATTCCGGTTCACACAGTGACTTGATCTTAAAAGTGTTGTCCGTGTGTAACACACCGGCAATCGCCACAATTTTTTGCAAGTGATGACGCAACATTTCCGTCTTCCCATCGGTCTCTTGATAACGTTGCTGAAACATGATCCGGGCGACTTCTTCATCACTCAATTTATCCATCTCCACCTGGCTATGGCCATATAAACGTCGGCCCGTTTCCACGTCTGGGACGGTTTCTATATCAAATACGAAAACATTCATAGATAATTTAATCTGGTTTGGAACAGGTTCTTAGATTTTCAGCTTCGCTGGAAAAAGCCATTAAGTTAAGACACCGTTGGAGTGGAGGCTTTAGCCGGCCGGCGGTAGGCACCCCGCAATTTGAGTGGGGGTGATGCCTATGGCCGGCAGGCGTTAGCCTCCACTCCACCGGGATTTTCCTTAACTTAGTTTTAGCCGGTGGGGGGCACGGTGGTTTCAATATCTATTCGGCACCTTCCGGCTAAAGCCTCTAGTCCACCTGGCGATTCATTTCAGGGGCTTTTTTTCTTTTTCATTTTTGGGATAGATTCATTGAAATCGAAAGATTACTTGAATAAAATGAATCTGTCAAACTTTTTAGCTACCCTTTTAAAGAAAATGCCTTCATCCCCTATTTACTTGAAAAAAAACGCCGACCGTCGCCTACGGGCAGGCCATCTATGGATTTACAGTAACGAAGTCGACGCACACAAATCGCCCCTCACCAGTTTTGAGGCCGGCCAAGAAGTGACGATTGTTTCTCAGCACGGGCAACCGCTAGGGATAGGTTATGTCAATCCTCATTCTTTAATCTGTACTCGAATACTCAGCCGTGACCCACAGGTTTCCCTAAACACTTCGTTGCTGGAACAACGATTGAGTGTTGCCTTGTCTCTGCGTGCCAGACTGTTTGACAAACCTTTTTATCGTCTCGTCTTTGGCGAAAGTGACCTGTTACCTGGTCTCGTCGTGGATAGATTTGACGACATTCTCGTGGTTCAATTGACAACGGCGGGCATGGAACGAGTGCGTAGCGAGATTCTCACCGCGTTAGAAACCGTCTTGCAACCTCGTGCTATCGTGTTACGCAATGACAGTTCGATACGAGTTTTGGAAGGGTTGGACAACTATATAGAAGTGGCCAGAGGGAAGTTACCTTCGGAAGTGTTTGTAGAAGAAAATGGAATGCGCAGTTACGTCCCCATTTTGGAGGGACAAAAAACGGGATGGTTCTATGATCACCGCGTTAACCGTCGTCATTTGCTAACTTATGTGAAACAGCAACGAGTCTTAGATGTGTTCAGTTATACTGGGGCGTGGGGAATCCAGGCCGCGGTGGCTGGGGCAAAGGCCGTGTGGTGTGTGGATAGTTCTGCGAAAGCGTTGGAATATGTGAACCATAATGCCATCCTCAATGGTGTCAGTGACCGCGTCCAAACCTTGCAAGGTGACACTTTTGAAGTGTTAAAAACGTTGCGTGGTGAAGGACACCAATTTGATGTCATCGTATTAGACCCTCCTGCATTTATCAAGCGCAAGAAAGATCAAGCGGCGGGAGAAGAAGCCTATCGACGTCTCAATCAATTGGCCCTTCAATTGTTAAGTCAGGAAGGCATTTTGGTTTCCGCTTCCTGTTCTCTACATTTGTCTGCCGATTCGCTACGAGAATTTCTAGGCGCCGCCAGCCGGCAGGTGGATCGACAGTTACAGATTTTAGAACAAGGTCATCAGGGGCCAGATCATCCCATTCATCCGATGATTCCAGAGACAAATTATTTGAAAGCGTTTTTTTGTCGGGTGTTATAGAATGGAGAAGGTACCAGGACTTACGCAACCACTTTTGTAAGTCGTTGAGTTGACACCCCCCCTAGCCCCCCGTACACGGGGGGGAATCACTCCCTCCCCCCACGCGGGGAGGGAGTCATTCCGGGGGCTAGGGGGCACTGCCATTAAGTTAAGGGAAACCCCGTTGGAGTGGAGGCTAACGCCTGCCGGCCGTAGGCATCACCCCCCCACTCAAATTGCGGGGCGCCTACCGCCGGCAGGCGTTAGCCTCCACTCCAGCGTACCTTAACTTAATGGCATTGCGGCTACAGCCTCCACTCCAGCGTACCTTAACTTAATGGCATTGGGGCTAGGGTGGCTGTCAACTCAAAGCGAGGGAATCATTCCCCCCCGCGTGCGGGGAGGCTAGGGGGGGTACAAATGAGAAGGAATATCACTATAATTCCCTCCTTCCTTACGCCCGCAAAAAGCCCAATTCAAATACCAACGGTTGCAATTTCTCGGTTAGCTGGTCATACGCGCTTTCAAAGTTGCTAAAATCTACCAGGGCGAAATCGCCGCTGGCGTTGCGTCGTTTCAAGGCGTTGCGGATTTGATACCAGCCTACATCCGGACGGTTTAATTTGAACTCCTCGCGGACGCTATACACGTCGGTGGCAGAGAAGTACGCTTGCCACACAACACGCCCAGCCTCTAATACTGCTTTGGCTGGTTTGGACAGTTTCTTTTTTGCTAAATACCGCACCATAAAATCCGATTCAAACCTCCCCGGCGCATTGACTTCAGCTTCGGTGTAGGGGATGAAATGGTTGACAATAGACCATTTCTTGCCATTCCATTCTAAGTCGTTGGCACTGGCAGTCAGGTTGCTACCATTGAACAGCATCCATATCAAGCAGTCGTTTTTAAATTCGTCAGACAACGGCGCGGTAGGCTGTAGAAATTGGTCGCGGTCGTTTAGCCAGGTGGGTTTTATCAGACGGCGAACTGAGAAAACGATAGCGGCTTGCCAGAGGTTTTTATCGGTAACCAGAAAACCGCCCGCGCTACAATAGCCCGAAGATAATAATGCGGTTTGTGTCATTGCATTTTGTAAATCAGAGCCTTTACAAATCATCCCGCCTATTGCGCCATCCGCCCATTTTGTGCCACGCACATCTTTCGTGCTGGTTGTAGGCGAAATAGCATTTTTTAAGGGCAGCGCATCTATATCATTCGGTTTTACGCGAAGAATCCAGTTACTTAAAAGTTGCTTGGCAGGTACATTGTAAAAAGTTTTTTCGCCAACCACTTGTATATTTTTATCAAAAACTTCTGTAGTAATTTCAGCAATGGGCTGTTTTTTCTTAGATTTCTGGTCAGTTTTCCACACTAAAAAACCGATTGGAAAATTACCGCTTAAGCCATCGAATGCCTTGCTATGCACTAGAAACCCTCCTAAATACTTCGCATTCCAGGAATCACGGAATTTCTCAAAATTGGGGGCGTTGACATATTTCAGTTTGCTAAACATTGCCACGATTGCAGTTGGCATTTCGGTGGCGATTCGCGCTAAAAATTGTACAAACAATTCCCGCGAAGCGTAACCATAATCGTCCATCGCCACAGTAATTTTAGTGGTTGCTACGCCCGTTTTACCGGCATTGCCTTGAGAGTTAGCAGCCTCCGCATACGGTGGATTCATCAACACCAAAATCTTCTTACCTTCCCGAATCGCCTGCCGCAAACTTTCTGGCACTTTCTGGGTCAAGGAATAATCAATCTTCCCATCGTCAGTAATATCGTCATTCAAATAATCGTATTGAAAACGATACGCTGCCGCGCAGGTTTTGGTGGCCTTCATAACATCCACATCGGCCTGATCCAAGGTACTCATGTAAAGATTGCGCGGGTTGCTATGCTTGACTTCCAAATTGCCCACGCCGCAACACATATCCCACACGATATAACTCTTCTGCCAATTCTTGCCCAACACTTCCGCTAGTTTATCATACGCCTTGTCCACCACTGCCAGCGGCGTGTAATACGCCCCTTTAAAACTGCGTTCATCCAACGGAATCAAACTATCGCGGCGTTCTAACAAATAATCGCGGTATTCGGATTGCGGCGGCTTGTGATAAATCGCCCAAAACTGACGATAGCCTTCCTTATTGCCGAGTTCATAAATCTTACCTCCCAGCAAAAACACCGGCGCGTTGTTTTTATGCAGCAATTCCGCGGGCAAATGACTATGCGTGGACACGGTGCCATCGTGCATAATATCGGCAAAAAATAACAGCGCGTACTGTTCCTCACCCACGCCGATAATTTCTCGTCCAATCAGCGCCACCCATTTATCGAACACCTGTTTCAAATT
The DNA here is from genome assembly GCA_011391085.1 of Thiotrichaceae bacterium. Lineage (GTDB taxonomy): Bacteria > Pseudomonadota > Gammaproteobacteria > Beggiatoales > Beggiatoaceae > JAABRD01. The sequence goes on from JAABRD010000015.1 coordinate 93,601, forward strand.
ATCCGGCGTAATTGGCGTCCGGATAATCTCCCCAGATTGAATCGCTTGCTTGACGGTATTGATAAATTCGGCTTCATGGGTAGCCATTTTAAACGACACAAAATGCGCCCCGATATACGCCGACACCTCGTCCACCGCCTCTTTCGGATATTGGCTGGCGGACTTCCCCCATTTGATAGTCTTTTTAGCCAGCAACGGCAACACATCGGCAGTTTTCATCAGTGCCGCCTTTTCCGTGTCAATCACCGCCAGCAACGGTGGCACGGTTTCGCCTTTCTTCAGGGCGTCTTGGACATAATGCAACAACTGCGTAAACATGGCATAACTGGAAGTCTTGCCCGTGTCTTTCGCCTCGAACCAAATTTCGTCGGTGCGAATGTCAATCAAGCCTTTGGTATAACTTTTCAGCCCCAGTGCCTTGATGTAGATGTCTTTTACATCTTCTTCGCTTTTGGCGTGCTGAAGTTTGCTATAGAGATTAGATGCGGGCATAAAGTTTCAACCTGGTGTGCAACACCTATTTTTAGATATGAAAAGTGAGCGGTTCATATAGTAATATTCCTTCTCATTTATACCCCCCCCAGCCCCCCCGCACGCGGGGGGGAGTCACTTTCCCCATGGACGGGGGCACTCCCCCCGTGTACGGGGGGCTGGGGGGGTATAAATGAAAAGGAATATTACTATAGCATGATTTCCTGGTAAAATCAACCTGAAATAAACCTTCACATTCACTTTTTTTTAGAAAACAGCCATTGGACTAGAGGCTTTTAAGGTACGGTGGAGTGGAGGCTTCAGCCGGTGGAGTGGAGGCTTCAGCCGGTGGAGTGGAGGCTTTAGCCGGTGGAGTGGAGGCTTTAGCCGGCCGGCAGTAGGCGCCGCCCCCTTTTTGGTATGTGGGGCGATGCCTACTGCCAGCCGGCTAAAGCCTCCACTCCACCGTACCTTAAAAGCCTCTAGTCCAGTCGGGCGATTATTAACCACAGATTGGCCATTTTAACATACCTCCATCAAATAGCAAGGACTACCCCGGCTTTGCAAAACACCTAACACATAGGTTAAACTTCACCAAGCCCAGTCCAACCTACATATTGGTTTTATTCATTATCCATTATCCACTACCCATGCGCCGTTTCTTCAATTTCAAACACAAACCTTCTCTGCTTGACTGTCCCACCGAAACGGACCTTAAACGGTGGGCCACTAGCCATTGGATAGAATATCAAGCCTGGCTATTTCATCATAGTTTTCTCACTCTCCATGACTGGCAACAACTTCGTCAAACGGTCCTCGCTTGGCCCTCGCCACCACGGTTTAGCATCGTTACACCCGTGTTTAACACTCCACCTGCTTACCTGCGCGAATGTATCTATTCCGTCCAAACGCAAGCCTATCCATATTGGGAACAGTGTCTAGTGGATGATGGTAGCACTCGTCCTGACACGCTGGCTTGCTTACAAGAATTGACTCAGCAGGACCCGCGCCTACGTCTCCTCCACTTACCTCATAACCAAGGCATTTGTGAAGCCACCAATCAAGCGATTCAACTCGCTTCCGGTGATTATGTAGCTTTTCTTGACCATGATGACCGTCTGGCTACCGACGCCCTTTTCCACGTTGCCCACACTCTTCTGCAACATCCTGAAACCGATATTGTCTATACTGACCGCGATATGCTATCCCCCGAAGGGTATCGCTATATGCACCTCTTCAAACCCGATTGGTCGCCCGAAACGCTTCTTTCTGGAAATTATCTATTTCATCTTCTCGTCTATCGCCGCACTCTCCTCCAACAAGTGGGCGGAATCCGGCCGGGCCTAGAAGGTTCCCAAGATTATGATCTCATCCTCCGGGCTACCGATACTCCCCAAATCGTTCGCCACCTTCCTAAAATGCTTTACCACTGGCGCCAACATCCTCATTCCGTTTCTCTTCAACATAACGTGAAAGAATATGCCTATCAAGCCGGTCTGCAAGCCCTTCAGGATACTTTGCAACGTCGTACACTCCGGGGCACGGTCACTGAAAATACTCTCCTGTGGCGCGGTCACTATCGCGTTCAGTTGCAACCGGCACTTGCTGACAGTTACCGCATTGTCACCTTGACCAGCTTGGAAAACTATGCCTTGCAAGTCAATCAATTTTTTCAATCCGATACCCATTGCGATTCTCTCATCCTCCTTGGTCCTAGCGTTCAACCTCTTGACCATGACACCCTTGCGGAACTGATTGCGTGGTTGCAAATTCCTCAAGTGGGTTTGGTGACAGGTAAAATTTTAGATTCCCACCACCATCTTTTACACGCCGGTTTGATTCAACGTCCCAATGGTCAACCCCTGTCAGTGTATGCCGGTCATCCTGAAACGACGCCTGGGTATATGGCAGTGACAGCCATCACTCGTAATGTCAGCACCCCTCACCCGGCTTGTTGCGCCATCAAACGTACCCTTTGGGAAACTCTGCAAGGTCTTCAGATTGACTACACAAGTCCCTATAGTCTCTTTGACTTTGCCTTACGTGCCTTGGTGTTAGGTTATCGAACGGTATATACTCCCTTTGCCCGCTTCCTTGCTTCCGACTTACCCTCCTTTGAAACCTGGTCAACTACGGATAGACAACATTTCACTGACCACTGGGGGACTTGGTTAAATCAAGGCGATCCTTATTATAATCCGCATCTGACATTGGAACTGAATGATATGGGGATTGATAATTACTGGCCACTGGAAGAACCTAAATACCCAGAAGAGAAGTTGCCTTAACGAGAATTTGGAGTAATGTGCTATCACAAGAATTTGGAGTACGGAATTTATTCCGTTTCGATGCAGAATAAATTCCGTACTCCAATCGAAACGGAATAAATTCCGTACTCCAAAGGCAAACTAACCATGTATTACCACTAAATGCCTTTGTGCTTCTAACTGCGGTATGAGTAATGGAACAACTTCTAGGTGTACCGGCAGTTCCTTCAACTCCTCTATCTCTAGGTCAGGATAAGACCCTTTCATAGCCACTAAGCAACCATCAGTGGCACACAATTTTACAGTCTGTTGATAAAAATCAGACAATCTAGTGTAGGCGCGAGAAATAATAGTAGTGAATGACTTTGTAGGACCAGGTTGATAATCTTCAATACGACTGTGAACCACTTCCACATTGGTTATTTTCAGTTCTACCAACACTTGACGAAGGAAGCGAATTTTCTTGGCATTACTGTCAAGGAGGACACATTGCCAATCGGGACGGGCGATAGCTAATAATAAGCCAGGCAAGCCAGCCCCAGTGCCAACATCTAAAATCTGCGTGCTACAAATATAAGGTAGTACGGCCAGACTGTCGAGGAGATGTTTCGGTATCATTTGGGCTTCGTCACGAATTGCGGTCAGATTATAAATGCGATTCCATTTGGACAATAAATGAACATAGTCCAGCAGTTGTATTTGAACCGCTTCTGAAAGCGAGAGATGAAGGTCTTGTAAACCTGTTTGGAGGAGGTTGGATAGGTTCATAGTGTTTTGATGTTTCAGAAGTGAACAAGGGAAACGGTGGACTAGAGGCTTCAGCCGGTGCCACGGTGGACTAGAGGCTTTAGCCGCAATGCCATTAAGTTAAGGTACGGTGGAGTGGAGGCTTTAGCCGGCCGGCGGTAGGCGCCCCGCAATTTGAGTGGGGGGTGATGCCTACGGCCGGCCGGCTAAAGCCTCCACTCCACCGTACCAACCACCGGCTAAAGCCTCCAGTTCAGCGTTAGTACGACTATATCACTTCACCGGCAATCTTTGCAACCTCCTTAAAATTTGGGTCGTCAAATCACGAAACATCTCCTCCCGCAACATTTGTTCTTCCTCGCCCATGGCCAGTACCGCGGTTTCATCAAAGGTATAATCCCGTGAGAGGTTCATGATTTGTTGGTCTAACACCGTATTGTCTGGCTTTTGCACTTCCATTTCGACCCGGTAATGAAGTTCCGTTTCTTGCATTTTTCCGGAGACCGCAGAGACCGATAGCACTCGTCTACCGAAGACTTCATGGCGCAGGTAAAGGATAACTTGTGCCTCTTTGGTCACAGGAACAATTTGTACCCCTTCCTCCATGAGGAGACGTTTGACTTCATTGGCGATACTGTCAGCCGCTTCCGATTGGACCGACACTTTGGATAAATGCGTGGCCAGGGCGCCACGGAGTTGGAAGCCGCAACCGCTGAGGAGGAGGCTACCAACGAGAATGAAGAGACTGCCTAAACTAATTAATTTGGCTGTCAAGCTGATATTGTTTAAGTATTTCACGCGACCACCACGTTGACCAGTTTGTTAGGAACGACAATCACTTTTTTAACCGTTTTGCCTTCCAAAAAGCGTTGCACATTAGGCAAATTAAGGGCCACGGTTTCGACCGTTTGAGTGTCAGCATCAATGGCAACTTTGAGATGACCACGTAATTTGCCGTTGACTTGAATAACCAATTCTACTTCATCACGGGTCAAAGCACGCGGGTCGACTGTGGGCCAGGGGGCTTTATGGATAAGTCCAGAATGTCCCAAGGCTTCCCACAAGGCTTGAGTGATGTGGGGGACCATCGGTGATAACATGAGTGTCACGGCGTCCAGACCTTCTTGGATAATCGCACGAGTTTGGGAAGTCTCTGGAGGACGAGTTAACGTGTTGAGTAATTCCATACACGTCGCCACCGCGGTGTTAAACGTGTAACGGCGACCAATGTCGTCACTGACTTTATTGATAGCTTCATGCACTTGCCGACGTAAAGTGCGTTCCTCATCAGTCAATTGGTCAGGGGTTAATTTAGGAATCCGGTCGGTGTGGCTAACGTGGGTGAACACTTGCTTCCAGAGGCGTTTTAAAAAGCGATAGGCGCCTTCCACCCCGCTGTCGGACCAGTCTAACGATTGTTCTGGAGGAGAGGCAAACATCATAAATAAGCGTACCGTATCGGCGCCATATTTGTCAATCAAGGCTTGCGGATCCACCGTGTTGCCTTTGGATTTAGACATCTTGCTACCGTCTTTGAGAACCATCCCTTGAGTGAGGAGACGAGTAAACGGTTCATTGTTTTTAACCAGTCCTTCGTCCCGCATAGCACGGTGGAAAAAGCGTGAGTAGAGGAGGTGGAGAATGGCGTGTTCAATGCCTCCAATATATTGATCCACGGGCAACCAGTAATCCACTCGTGAGTCTAACATGCCCGTTTGACTGTCTGGACACGCATAGCGGGCGTAGTACCAGGAGGACTCGATAAAGGTGTCAAAGGTGTCGGTTTCGCGGGTCGCAGGTTTGCCACACTGAGGACAATTCACTTGATAGAACTTGGAGTCCTGTTTTAAGGGTGAACCGACTTCGGGCATCACCACGTTTTCGGGTAAGACCACGGGTAGGTCAGATTCAGGCACGGGAACGGTGCCGCAATCAGGACATTCAATCATGGGAATCGGACAACCCCAATAGCGTTGCCGAGAGACTCCCCAATCACGCAAACGATAGTGAACTTGGCGTTGTCCTCTTCCCGTTTTTTCCAAATAATTGGCTATCGCCTCAAACGCCTGGGCCGAAGTGAGGTTGCTAAATTGACCCGAATTAATTAAAACACCAGGGTCTGTAAAAGCCGCTTGCAAATTTTCCACTGTAGCAGGTGTCCCGCTGACGGGCATAATCACGGGTTGAATGGGAAGACCATACTTCTTAGCAAATTCAAAATCCCGTTGATCATGGGCTGGCACAGACATGACGGCGCCTGAACCATAAGTCATCAGAACGAAGTTAGCCACCCAGAGAGGTAGCGGTTGACCCGTGATAGGATGAATCGCGGTTAACCCCGTATCCATACCCAGTTTTTCCATCGTTTCCAAAGCCGCTTCGGCGGTTTGAGTTTTGCTACACTCGGTGAGAAAGGTGGAGAGTTGAGGATTATTCTGGGCCGCTTCCTGGGCCAACGGATGTTCTGCGGCAACCGCAACGTAGGTGGCCCCCATGAGGGTATCCGGACGAGTGGTGAAGACCGTTAGCGTGTGGTCGCCCACCTGGAACTGGATATTAACACCTTGAGAACGTCCTATCCAATTGTTTTGCATGATACGCACGGCGTCTGGCCAACTTCCTGCTAAGGTCTCTAACCCTTGCAACAATTCGTCGGCATAAGCGGTAATTTTTAAGAACCATTGAGGAATTTCGCGCCGTTCTATCAAGGCATCCGAACGCCAACCGCGTCCATTGATAACTTGTTCATTGGCGAGAACGGTTTGATCCACGGGGTCCCAATTGACCGGTGCCGTCTTTTTATAGACGAGACCTTTTTTATACAGTTGGATGAAGAACCATTGTTCCCAGCGATAATAATTGGGGTCACAAGTGGCGATTTCTCTCTTCCAATCATAGCCCAACCCTAGCCGTTTGAGTTGGTTGCGCATATAGGCAATATTATCCCGTGTCCATTTAGCCGGCGGGACTTGATGTTGAATGGCGGCATTTTCGGCGGGTAGTCCAAAGGCATCCCAGCCCATCGGTTGGAGGACATTTTTGCCTTGCATTCGGTGGTAACGGGCGATAACATCGCCGATGGTGTAATTGCGAACGTGGCCCATGTGGAGTCGTCCGCTGGGATAGGGGAACATGGACAGGCAATAAAATTTTTCGCGAGAAGGGTCTTCACTGACCTGAAAGGCGTGTTGAGTTTCCCAATCTTGTTGGACTTGAGATTCGATACTGTTTGGGGTATACTGTTCTTGCATGAGTGTGTAAAAGGTAAAGTTTGATGAATCAATTATAATGGTATAGTTGATTTTTGGATAGATACGAATTATATAGTAATATTCCTATCCATTTGTACCCCCCCAGCCCCCCGCACGCGGGGGGGTGACTCCCCCCGCGGCGTGGATGACTCCCCCCGCGTGCGGGGGGGCTGGGGGGGTACAAATGGATAGGAATACTACTATATTATACAATCCAATTAGGTTAGTCAACTCTGTCAACATCTCAAGCCTTCGAAAAGAACAGTTGATTTCACTAGAAAATTACCGGCTAAACAATACAAACAAGTGATGGGCGCAGTGATGGATTTATTACAAAATCCGACGCCTTATGATTCCAAAATCGGTAGTGATGCAATGTGGGTTCTCTGTCTGAACTCTGATTAGAATGATTTTCAGATGGACTCTGATTAGTCAAGCCTCCTTTCATAGCCCTCATTTAATCATCTAAATCAAAGTTCAAGACGAAGAGAAACCGCACGATATTAGAGTTGTCCGGAATTAACAAACTGAACCAACATACCTAAAAACCGTAAACCGTTGACTGACTTAACCACCTTAAATTTTAAGTGCATTCTGGATAAC
>JAABRD010000016.1:0-20103 GCA_011391085.1 Thiotrichaceae bacterium
TACTCCAACGGAATAAATTCCGTACTCCAACGGAATAAATTCCGTACTCCAACGGAATAAATTCCGTACTCCAACGGAATAAATTCCGTACTCCAACGGTACTCCAACGGAATCAATTCCGTACTCCAAAACCGCTATACCATTACTTGTACAACACTACCAAAGCCTCTAGTCCACCGCTATTTTCCTCGCAACTCCGGATGCGCATTTAAAAAATCCCCCACCGACACGACTTTACCGCCGGCCCGTTGCACTTTTAACAGTCGTAATAGACCGTCGCTAGTGACAATATCAATTCCGTCTCGTTGGCAATGGAGGACTTGACCTATCTCCTCCGTTGTTCTGGCAAAGGGTAACACTTGGGCAGCCCAAATGCGCAACGTTTGACCAAATAACTGGGCGTGGGCGACGGGCCAAGGATGAAAGGTTCGCACTTTGCGTTCTAACACCACGGCAGGTTCTTGCCAATTCAATTCGGCTTCGGATTTATCGATTTTCTTGGCATACGTGGCTTGACTGTCATCTTGAGGCGTGTTTGGCAAATTTTCTATGTTATCTATCTGTTCTGCCAACATTTTTCCACCCAACACGGCCATTTTATCATGTAATGTTTGCCCGGTGTCATCTGGCAAAATGTCACACGTTTCTGTTTTCAACATGGCGCCCGTGTCCAGGCCCACATCCATTTGCATTAACGTAATTCCAGTGACCATATCACCTGCTAACAAGGCCCGTTGAATAGGCGCCGCCCCACGCCAACGGGGGAGTAAAGACGCATGGATATTGACACAGCCGAATCGCGGCGCGTCGAGGACGGCTTTGGGCAAAATGAGACCGTAGGCGGCCACCACCATCAAATCGGCTTGCAAAGCCTTCAATTGGGCTTGTGCCTCCTCAGTTTTCAAAGTAGTCGGTTGATAGACATCAATACCGTGTTCCAAAGCCACCTGTTTCACGGGACTGGCGTGTAATTTCAAGCCGCGTCCTGCTTGCCGGTCTGGTTGCGTATAGACTGCACAAACGGTATGGTTGGACTGTAACAAAGCGTTTAGCGAAGGCACGGCAAATTCTGGCGTCCCCGCAAAAATGATACGTTTCTTAATCATTGGTTTAACTTGTTGATATGACAAAAAAATTTAAGACGATTTTTCCGTTTGTTTCGTCAATTTTTTGCGAATCCGTTGGCGTTTGAGAGGCGATAAATAATCCACAAATAATTTTCCTTCCAAGTGGTCCATCTCATGTTGAATACACACCGATAACAAACCTTCGGTAGTCAAGAGAATCGCCTCACCTTCGCGGTTTAAGGCTTGCACTGTGAGGTTTTTAGCGCGTTGTACTTCTTCAAAAATGCCCGGCAAAGACAAACAGCCTTCCTCCAGACATTCCACACCATCTCTGGTTAAAATCGTTGGATTGATAAGGCACACCGGCTGGTTGCGTTCTTCGGATATATCAATGGCGATAATCCTTTTATGAACATTGACTTGCGTCGCCGCCAAGCCAATCCCAGGGGCCTGATACATGGTTTCAAATAAGTCATCAACTAATTTTTGTATAGTTTTATCAACTTTTTGAACAAACTGGGCCCTGGTACGTAAACGTGGGTCGGGAAAGTGTAATATTTCAAGTATCATGGCAGTGAGGCTTTGACAGGATAGACATGAGGTAATAACAATGATGTGGTAAAGTATAAATGAAGTGGTAAAAAAGTCAACTTGTGGGAAATTGGATACACATTGTAGCATTTTTTCAGGAGTCAAGAAATCAGACCTAAAAATTAAATCCAGGAGTCTAAAGCTGCGCTTTGGACTCCTGAATCATTATTTTTACAACATTACTCCTTCTTGCGCTTGAGTTGTTCAAGGTATTCCTCAATCTGTTTTGGGTCAAATTGGTCGAGGATTTCTTGAGATGTCAAAAAATCAAGAATTTCTTGGGAGTTCAATCCCATCAACCGTTCTTGTAGTGACAACCCCTCTAACCGTTTTTCGATAGGTAGCATGTCTAAAAATGCCCTGGTCCAGCGTTGCCCAGGTTTCCTGACGGGTTCTGGTTTCAGTTCTGGTTTCATCAATTCTTCTCCCAATTTCTGTGAACCACCTTCTGAACAAATTCGAGAGGAGTCGTCCAAACTTGCACGGTCATAAATACAACCATCTCAGCTATGCGAACGCCTTCTCTCGATGAGACTGCTAGTTCAGTTAGGTATTCTCCTTCTGCGCCTTCTTGCGATGGAAGTTAAGGTATTCCTCAATCTGTTTGGAGTCAAACTGGTCAAGGAGTTCTTGAGGTGCAAACTGGCTGACGACCTCTTGAGGTTTCAAGCCCTGCAAGCGTTCTTGAGGTGCATACTGGCTGAGGACTTCCTGAGGTTTCAAGCCCTGCAACCGTTCTTGAGGTGCATACTGACTGACGACCTCTTGAGGTTTCAAGCCCTTCAAGCGTTCTTCAATGGGCAACTGGGCCAAAAATGCTTCAGTCCAGCGCCATCCTAGTTTCTTGACTTGTTCTGGATTCAATTCGTGGTTCATAAATTCTTCTCCTGTCTCTTTAAACCAGCATCTGAACAAACCCGAAAGGAGTTGTCCCAATTCGCTGGTTAACCATGATAAATACAGCTTTCTCAACTGTGCAAACGCCTTTCGTTTCTCAAATAAACGGCTGGCAAAACACTTGATAAAAGCGTTGTGGGGGGTAGGTGGCAACCGGTTTAACAAGAGTAAGGTGATGGGTTTTAACAACCGTTCCTCAGTGCGATACACCCCCTTATATTCAGTTTCCACATAGCCCCATTCGGTCAACGTTTCCGCCTGTGGCGTTTTGGCACTGATCAAGAAAGTTTGCACGTCATTGGCTGTTAAGTGTTTGACACGTTTGTAAAAAGTGTCATAGCATAAAGTTTGTAACCAGGCGTCTTCATTAACCGATTCCGTATACTTAAATTCTATCAGAATGTGACTGGCTTGGCTATGTCTGATACCATCTGCCAAGCGTTCTAATTGTGCGGGAGTCCATTGGGGAGTGGCACGTCGCAATAAGAGAATGTCTGCTTCAGGAGGATTACTCATTAGCGGTAGGTCGGTATAAACTTCTATGCCAACGGGCGATAACAGTTCTTCGAGGACACTGCCTAGCAGACGGTGCCATAAAGTTTTCTTGAGAATTGGGGTGGGGTCGGGATTCATCGTTATATCACCTTATACTGTTCCAAAAAGCGTAGAGTTATCTCCCCAAGCGGCTTATCCAAAATTTCAAACACCTTCTCTTGAATAAATTGAGGAACCCCACCATAGAAGGCTTGGGCAATTCCGCCCGTGATACAGGCTATCGTGTCACTGTCTCCTCCCAGCGAAATCGCATTTCTAAGCGCGTCTTCAAAACTGTCAGATTCCAAAAAAGCGCGAATGGCTTGGGGTACAGAACCCTGGCAGGAGACATCAAATTGATAGGTAGGTCTAATCTCTTCTAAAGAAGTTTGGAGGTCGTAATGGAACTGATTTTCCAAATATTCTTGAAGGGCGATTTTAGTATGGCCTGTACGTGCCAGAAAAATCGCGGTGGCCGTGGCTTGTGCCCCTTTGATACCTTCGGGATGGTTGTGAGTGACCGCGGCACTTTCTTTGGCTTTAGCAAGGACGGTTTCCAAGTCTTGGTATGCAAATCCAACGGGACTCACTCGCATTGCCGAACCGTTTCCCCAACTGTTATAAGGTCGGCTTTGCAAGGAGGAGGCCCACTGGTGAAAACGCCCCCCATAACCAGCCCGTGGGTAACGGCTAAAATATTCTTTGAGTTTATTAGAGTAAGGCACCTGGTTGAGAATACTGTCAGCTAAGGCAATGGTGAGAACAGTGTCGTCGGTAAAACGACATTTAGGGGAAAAGAGGGGAAACTCTTTCGTTTTGATGTTTCTCCATTCGTACACGGAACCAATGATGTCTCCTGCTATCGCGCCTATCATAAAAGTGACTCTTGAAAAAGTAAAGAAGGGTAAATTTGGTTTGTAGGTACATGTGCATAACAAATGCAGTATTGACACGCGGAGTCCCAACACACGTTTTGGCACGCATACGAAGGCGCCCAAAACATGTTTTGGGACTCCGTGTGCAAATACCATGTTTGTTATAGTAATATTCTTTCACCTTTGTACCATTTTGATTTAAAATGTAGGGTGGATTAAGCGAAGCGTATCCACCACGGGTTATAGAATTTGGTGGATACGCTTCGCTTAATCCACCCTACAGGGAAACCGAGAAGGTACAAAAGTAGATGAATATCACTATATGTACAGATACTTACTTATAAGATTTTGTTTACAACTGAGAAGTGGAGGCGACCCACTATTGATTTAAGTGCGTCCGATAAATCGCCATCACTCTTTTCACATAGTTTCGCGTTTCGCGATAAGGAGGAATCTCGTTGCCATACCGAATCACGGCATTTTCTCCCGCATTGTAACCCGCTAAGGCTAATTCTTTGTTGCCTCCAAATAAATCGAGTAAGTAACGTAAGTAACGGGCACCTCCATGGAGGTTGGAAAAAATGTCAGTGCGGTCGGTGACACCATAGCGTCGGGCCGTACCCGGCATCAGTTGCATCAGTCCCACGGCGCCTTTGGGAGAAGTGGCATAGGGGTTATAAGCCGATTCCGTTTGAATAACGGCGTGTAAAAAATCAGATTCCAAAGAATTACTCTTGGCTACTTCGTCCACCAAAGCATAATATTCTTTGTACTTGCCATGAATTTTGGCATGGCCATAAGATTCACTGGAAAATCCAAAAGGGTTGTTATCTCCTTGATAAATCAAGCGATACCCGGAGGAATTGGGTTGGTCAGTCAGGTGGACAATGCCATTGGCATCGATAAATTTGTAAATTTTAACCGTTTTGGCGGCCCTAACAGGTTCAGCAGACGTAGAACCTCTTTTTCGCGTCGAAGGGATGCCGCTAGAAGGAAGGGGGCGGTCGGTAAAATTGAGTACCCCTTCGGAGTCGATATAGCTATAAATTTCACTACCACACCAAGCGTTCGGTGTCATGCTAAGACTTTCTAGCAGCAATCCTAATATCAAGTAAGTCTTGATGATATTTAGTGTGTTCATGGTGAACTGTGGTTTAAAAAGTGGGTAGTGATGCAATCTGGGTGAAAGATCGTGCGGTTTCTCTTCGTCTGGAACTGTGATTTAGATGATTAAATGAGGGCTATGAAAGGAGGCTTGACTAATCATAGTCCATCTGAAAATCATTCTAATCAGAGTTCAGACAGAGAATCCACATTGCATCACTACCAAAAAGTGAATGAGTGGTTAGGGTGGTGTGGTTAGTACGCAATTTCAAAGAAACTTAGTTTCTGGTTACCAAGGCAGACAAAGCTTCGCTTTGAACTCCTGGTCCAGGGTCCATTGTGTCAACGCATCTAGGGCGGAGTAACGAGTTAAGTCAACATGTAAGGGTGTAATGGAAACCGCACCTTGGTTAATCGCATAAAAATCTGTGCCAGGACCTGCATCTTGTTCACTGCCTGAGGGACCAATCCAGTAAATGGGACGACCATGGGGGTCTTGACCTTTGATGGCAGGGGCAGAACGGTGACGTTTGCCTAACCGGGTAATTTGGAGACCTGCTAGTTGTTCCCAAGGGCGGTCTGGAACGTTGACATTTAAAATGGTGTCCACCGGCAGAGGAAGAACATCTGATTGGAGACGTTCGAACAAAATTTCCACAACGCGGGCTGCCGTTTGATAGTGTTGAAAGGGATAGTCACCGGCCAGAGAGATGGCAATGGCAGGCAATCCCAAAAAACGTCCTTCCATGGCCGCGGCTACAGTGCCAGAATAGAGGACATCATCGCTTAAATTCGCCCCGGCATTGATGCCCGAAATCACCATGTCAGGCAAGGTGTCCAGTAGCCCGGTGATAGCAATATGAACGCAGTCAGTGGGGGTCCCATCTAGGTAAATAAAGCCATTGTTGGCGTATTTAGGTCGCAGAGGATATTCCAGGGTGAGAGAATTGCTGGCACCACTCCGGTTGCGTTCGGGGGCGACGACAATCACCTCCGCGATTTTTTTGAGAGTCTCCACGAGACAGAGGAGACCAGGGGCTTGGTAGCCGTCGTCGTTACTGACTAAGATTTTCATCATGGTTCAAGTTTGGTTCGGTCTTACCTCTGCCTCGAAGGGAGAGGTACAGTGAAGCGTGTTCACGAATTTGGTTGGGGATAAAAGCTATCATCCAACAGTTCTTCAATCGTGTATAGACAAACGTCAGGAAAAATTGAAACCGGCAGACCGGTCTCGTCACAGGCGAGGTCAACGGCCTCCGGATAAGCCTCTGCCACAGCTTCATCCAAATAAGCTTTCAAACTAGGACTCATCTTCAATTGTCGCAGAATTTGCTTACGTTGTTCCTTGATGGACCGTCGCCAACTGCTTCCTTGAAAAGTGTGCCAACGTTGTGCTAACTGGGTGAGTTGAAACTGCCATTTTAACAGATGGGCAATCAGGATAATCAAGTGATTGACCAATTCGTGTTTATCGCGTTTTGCCATACTGTCTAGTTCTTCAATAAGTGTGTCAACATCAATATCGATCCACTTTCTTTGGCGCAACAAGTCCATTTGGTTGTAAATCCAGGCGTGATAATCTGTTTTGGATTCGGTAGTAAGGTGATTCATGGAAATGCCTCCAACTGGCTGATAGAATGGCGCATCAGATTGGAACTATGATGTATGTGATGTGTAATGACGTACATGATGCAAAATCCTCACCCCTTCTCACATTCATCACACTCATCACACTCATCACAGTTCAAGTCACCAATAAAAATTCTAACAACGCCTTTTGTGAATGTAACCTATTTTCTGCCTCTTGCCAAACCACGCTGTAAGGACTGTCAATGACTTCCGCAGTCACTTCTTCACCGCGATGGGCCGGCAGACAGTGCATGAACAAGGCATCGGGTTTGGCCTTCGACATCAGTTTTAAATCAACTTGATAAGAACGGAACGCTTCGATACGTTTTGCTTGTTCTTGTTCTTGCCCCATACTGGCCCACACGTCAGTACAGACTAAATCTGCGGCTGTCACCGCTTCTACAGGGTCATGGTTAAGAGTCACCTGGCTTCCCCCCCGTTTCAGAACATCCGGTTGTGGTTCATAGCCAGGTGGAGACGCAATGACTAACTGAAAGTCCAGTTGATGGGCCGCCAAAATGTAGGAGTGACACATGTTGTTGCCATCACCTATCCATGCAACTTTTTTGCCTTGCAGGGAACCCCGAAGTTCGACAAACGTTTGTATATCTGCCAGCAGTTGACAAGGATGACAAAGGTCTGTCAGGGCGTTGATAACTGGAACTTGGGAATAGGCTGCAAATTTTTCGAGGCGGTCATGGGCGTGAGTGCGCATCATGATACAGTCGACCATGCGCGATAACACTCTAGCGGTGTCTTCAATTGGTTCGCCCCGACCCAATTGAGTATCCTGGGGTGATAGAAAAATGGCGTGTCCCCCAAATTGGTACATTGCGGTTTCAAAGGAGACGCGAGTGCGCGTTGATGATTTTTCGAAAATCATGCCTAATACTTTGTTTTTCAATGGTTCAGAACCTGTACCGGCAGCGTGCCTGGATTTCAATTCAATGGCCCGCTTAATCAAGGTATGTAATTCTTCTGGAGAGAGGTCTAATAGCGTGAGGAAGTGACGAAGCGCCATAACAATTGTTCCTTTCCTTTCCGTTGTGTTAAGTTATTGATGGGGTGCGGGAAGACTCAAGTATTCTTTGACCAGGTGGCTAACGATAGCAATGATACTATCTGCTTGGGCGTCGCTTAAAATAAAGGGCGGTAACAAGCGAATCACTCGTTCGGCGGTGACATTGATGAGTAATTGTTTCTGAAGTGCTTTGCTGGCGAGTTGACCACAAGAACGGTCTAGTTCAATACCTATCATCAAGCCTTTGATACGAATCGCCACGACGCCTTTGAGGCCGGCCAAGGTTTTGGAGAAACCTTGCACAAAACGTTGTTCGAGTTCCAGAACTCGTGGTAATAAGTCATCGCTTTCAATCGTTTTAATCACCGTCAAAGCGACCCGACAGGCTAAGGGGTTGCCGCCAAAGGTGGAACCATGTTTACCGGGTTTAAAAATGTCGGCGACTTTGCCGCGTGCCAAACAGGCGCCGATAGGTAATCCATTCCCTAATCCTTTGGCCAAGGTTAACACTTCGGGATGGGTGCCTGCATGTTGATAGGCAAACCATTTGCCGGTGCGTCCCATACCTGTTTGAATCTCGTCTAGCATGAGAAGCCAGTTATGACGATCACAGAGGGAACGTAATTTGATTAAGTAATCGTGGTTAGGAATGACTACCCCTCCTTCACCCGTGATAGGTTCGACGAGAACGGCAACAATTTCGGGATGTTGTTCAGCCAGGTCCGCAATGGCTGTCACGTTGTTATAGGGCACCCGCAAAAAGCCAGGGACGAGGGGTTCGAAACCATCTCGAATTTTCGGATTACCCGTGGCAGTCAAAGTGGCTAATGTGCGGCCATGAAAGGCGCCTTCGGTTACCACGATAGTCGGTTCTGCTACGCCTCGACTGTGTCCATATAAACGTGCAATTTTGATAGCAGCTTCATTGGCTTCGGCACCAGAATTACAGAAAAAAGCGGTTTCCATGCCGGACAACTGCACTAATTTCTCGGCCAGTTCTTGTTGAAGGGAAATCTGGTAGAGATTGGACGTGTGAATCAGATGTTTGGCTTGGTCACAGATGGCTGAGGTGATAGCGTGGTGGGTATGTCCCAGGCAACAGACGGCAATTCCGCCCACGGCATCCAGGTAGCGTATCCCTTGGTCATCCCACAGCCAGGCGCCCTCTCCCTTGACAAAGGTCACGGGGAGACGGGCGTAATTAGGCATAAGTGCATTTGACATGGTGGATAATAGTAAAATGAACGATGGACAATGAATATTTGAGTCCTAAATTAACTATTCATTATCCATTATTCATTATTCATTGTATTGTTGATATTTGGTATTCGCTAAACTGGTGCAAAATTCATCATAGTTAGCAACCATTTCGCTTATCGCTTGCGGTAAAATTTTTTGGTGCCGACTTTGCGCTGCCATCGGTTCTACCCCTAAGAACTCAAATATTTGTCGGTTATAAGATAGAATGGATGAGTCACTGGCAAAATAATCTTCATAGCGAAGATGGAAGATACGATGTTGTTTATTCAGTTCTGTGAGGAACTTATTTTCATCGGCCAATTCCCTTTCCAAGTTTTCCAAATAACTCATCATCGGTCCTATCTCAATGGTCACCTTCTCTATAGAAACTTTGGCCTCCGTGGCAGCAACTTTTGTGTTTCGCAAGAATACCCCAGAGAGATAGCGACGTAACAGATTTTCGCGGTAGAGATGGATAACCGCTATGTCTGGTTGGGAGAGATAGAAATTTTCTACCTGTTTCCGTTTGACATTTAAAAAGAAATCCTTGGTCCCGATACTTTTGATACGCCCCCGCCATTTAAAGTTGACAGGCTTTTTCTTGCGAAGATGCGAGTAAGCAGAATACAATTGTGCCGCATAAAACACCGTTCTGCTGCTGTAGAAGGCTTCCAGATACTGTTCTTTGGTCCAGGGGCAGAGTTTACATTTGTCAAACAGTTTATAGGGAACTATCATGGAAGCCAACACTTCGCCATAGTTGACGATTTGCGGATGCAAGTTGAGAACGTTGGACAAATAGTTGCTACCACTGCGTCCGCTGGTAAGGATGACATGACGATTTATCATAAAATATTTTATGTTCTGTGATCAGAATTGACAACGGTTTCAAAAAGAGTTGACAACTTTTCAAAAGTTGTCAACTCTCAAACAAATTTAATCTACAAAAAATTGTTGCCGAAACGTGATTTCATGCACTTTGTCCTGATTCTCCGGTTGCACTTTAATCGTAAAATCTAACGTCTCTTCATTGTTGATGGTAAAGACACCCACATAATAAATAGCCTTCTCCTCTTGAATTTTCCGCATCTCCAGGTTTCTCACTTGCTGGTTGAGATTGACGACTTGGGCCGTGACTTGGGCGAGTACCGAGGGGTGAAGCAATTCTTTGTCGCTGTTGGGTTTGAGAACGACTACTGTTAGCATGGCCCGATTTTTACTGCGGACGATTTGATGATTGCGGGCCACTTCAGGGGGCATAAATTCTGTGCCAGTGGCATTGTAGTGAATGAGATAGCCATTGTCAGTCTTCATTTCACTGGCAGAAGACGTTAGGGTTAGCAAGACGCTGAGTAGTGTTGAGAATAAAAGTCTTTTCATGGTAATTCTCCAAAAGTTGTTAGTGAGAAACTAAGTTTCTTGGTAGTGATCAAATGTGGGTGAAATGCTTGAACTGTGATTGGTGTGAGGAATGTGATTGATGTGATGAAAATGGGAGACGAGGATTTTATCATAGTCATCATTACTTATCATATCCATCATAGTTCAAATATTTGACTCCTACCAGTTTCTCTAAAGAAACTTAGTTTTTGTCCGTCCCCAAGATTTTTAAACCCAGACGTGTGGGCGTGGCGTTCCCCAGCATATTGACTGCCATGGGCGGGTTAGGTTGCAACTGCACCGTCAAGGTGTGAGGTTGTTGAATAAATTGTTGTAAACTGGTCTGGCTACTCGCTTCTAATACAATTTGCGTTTGGATTAAGTCACGTCGAATTTTATCTATCAACGTTTGTTTAAAATTGTCTAGTGACATGCTATTACGTTGTGCCAATTTTGTCAAGATGGTGTTGATAAGTCCACCTTCTGTGTAGTTATAGGTGAATTGAGTCAATTGCATTTGACCCGCTAAAGTTGGCCATTTTGCCAACATCGGCACGTTTTTTAAATTTATCTGCAACGTTTGTTTGCCCCAAATAGCATTCACTTTAGCTGAAAAGTTAAGAGTATCATGGCTTAATTTAGTTTCCAAGTCTATATCTGCATGAATGTCTGGATACCCCCAAGCCCGCAATTCTTTGGGACTGACATAATAGGGCGCATATCCCAGTGCTTTTATCCACACTGGAACGGGCGGGGCAATGTCACTCATGGGAATATGCACACCCCGCAAATTTATCAAAATATGTGGTGGTAATGGATAAAAATAAAATTGATAGGCTTGCCAGAGGGTTATCGTCTCAATTTGTACAGGACCAAAGAGATTGGTCGTCAATTGTGAATCTTTTATGATCACTGCACCGGCCAGCGACGTTTTGACTTCTGCATAGTCTATCTGGAGTGAATCAGCTATCGAATATTTCCAGGCATCCAACTGTTTGCGTAATTGATGGTCAATATATGCCTTGGCCGCGCCTAGGCTGACCGCTAATATTATCAAAAGGGTTAGAATAAGATTTTTCAAGGGAGTTGAGGTCATGGGAACCTATAAATATCGATAAATTGAGGTAATCATAATATAGTATCAATTCCAAAGATTCAAGGCGAAATCTTATAGTGATATTCATATAAATTTGTACATGTCTGCTGGAATGCAATAAGAATTATTGCGCGGTTTCGCGCCGTAGCATAGCGGGTGCACCGCGCAATAATTCTTATTGCGCGTAAACGGGAATGGGTTTGGGAGAGTATTACTATATCCGTTACTTGACGACGTTTCGCTTTAGATTCCTGGGTGAACATTGATGATTAACGATATGTTTGAGATGTTAGAAAAGGGGGAATGGGTGATGATGAAGAGGTTTTTTTTGTTGACGTATGATTCCGATGTCTGCGTGAGTTGAACTTTGCTCAAACTTAACCTACTCAACCGATCTGAAGGAACTCACAAATGACCAGGACTGGCAACCATTATAAAGACTGCCAGTCCTGTGACGACCTCTAACCTAACGTCCTCTAAGGACCTGAATTATTGCCCTACAGCAGTCGCCGGACTGCCAAAATCTAACAACGGCGACGGACTTTCGTCTTTCCCTGACAATCTTTCAGCGGCCTTCTCCTGTTCCTCCTTCTCCGTGGTGAGAAGGTCAGCACGCTTTTTGGACAACGCATCGGCCTTGTATTTAGGCACTTCAAACACCCAACCACTCAGGGTCTTGGTGATGGTCTCCACTTCCTTTTTGACCTCCTCTGCCGGTTTCAATTCATCCTTTTTAGCCTCCTTGACCTCTTCTTTCTGATCCTTAGCAACCTCCTTATCTTTATCCTTCCCCTCGTCCTTTACTTCTACGGGTTTTACCGGTGTGGCAGGAGGCACAAAGGCAGAGGCGAATTTAGCATAATATTTGCCGTCCTTCTCAATCGTCGTCATGGTGACTTCCAGACCATCAAAGGTCGTAAAGACTCCCCGATAACTGTTCTTCTCGTCAAAGGAGATGTCTTTTTCCACGGCCACGTCATTGATATTCAGATAAGACAAGGCATTGGCAATCTGACCTAGTTCATAAGCAGCCTTCAATTTACTGCCCTCTGGAATCTCTGCCAATTGATAATCAGCGTCTTCCACTTTGTCCTTGAAAACCAATACTTTCTCACCTTCTGGGGAAGTCAGGTTAACTTGACGAATACGTTTCCCATCCACGTCCAGAATTTTCTTGTCTAGCCAATCTATTGGCGTTCTATCTACACGCAGAAACCCTTGGGCTAACCAGGCTTGTTTCTCAGCCGGTTTGCGAATATAGACTTCACTTAGAGTCGAGTCCCCCTTGGCCGGTTGGCTACGACCCAAAATCACAGCGGCTACCTTCTCCTCTGGGTTCTTCTTTAAAACCAATAAGATAGACTTCGCATCTGCGTCAGTTACTTCTTCTACACCCAGTTTGGAATACAATTTGGGATTAGATGTTTTGGCTTCCAAGGTAGTCAAATCAGCCAAACCAAGTAACAAACTACGCACTTTATCTTGGGCCACAGGATAATTATGTTTTTCCTGTATCACCCATTGGTCATCTTCACGATGATACAACAAAGTGAAGTTATCGTTTTTCGTGGTGACGTTGATTTCCGTCACGTCTTTTAGATGTGACAATAAGTTAGGAAACACCACAGCACTTGCCGGCGTTTCGGGTTTCTTAGGCGCAAACAACAGGGTGGCAGTCACTACCACCAAGGTAATGAGGGTCAGAATCGTGAGATTTTTAGCATTCATAAAATATAGAATCCTCTTGGTTTCAGAATAGGTTCAGGAGATAGGGCCAGGAGTCCAAAGCCTAGCTTTGGATTCCTGGGTACCCTCTCTCCTGGTTACCTGGTTCTGTTCATCCGTTTACAGGTTGTAATCCGCGTTTGCGGCGACTACGATAGAGGCTGAGAATAATTCCACCGAAGCCAATCAATAACGGCATGAGACCGATATTGATAAATTTCATCCAGCTTTCCAGTCCTTCAATGTCCTTTTGCAACTCATGTTGAACATTGCGAAGTTCCTTGCGAATCTTGATTTTTTCATCGCGGAAGCGGGCAATCTCCTGTTGCTGTTCTACCGTCAGGGCTATCGCGTTGTCCTTCTGTTTCTGGTTTTGCAGGTCGCGCAACTTTTGATCCGTCTCCTGTAACCGCGTTTGCAACTCCTTCTCCTTTTCCCGGAAACTCTGTTCTGCTTCTTGTTGGAGTGCCTCCACGGCTATGAACGGACGGGCAAAACTGCCGCGGTTGCGAACACTGATAAGGTCGTTGCTACCAGTGAGGTTGTCCACTGCGTTGCTAACAAAGGTGGCATTGGCCGAGAACGGCAACGCAATCCGTTGACCTAAGAAGTTTTGGACTCGTACCCAAAATTGGTCTTCCAACAAGTCCGTGTCTGCCACCACAATGAGATTGATGGGTTCCGCAGATTCTGTCAGCGGTGGTACCTCTTCTTTATCCTTATCCTTTTCTTTATCCGCTTCAGCGTCCTTCTGATCCTTGTCTTTCTCCTCCTTCTTAGGCTTGCCATCTGGGAAGGCGGTTTTCACTTTACCCGTCACCCGTGCCGCCAACGTGAACTTCTTACCTTCCGGTTTAAAGCTGTTGAGTAACTCTTCAGGGTCCGACAGAGGTCCAATCTTGTCCACATCCACCAGCATCGCTTGATCGGTGGATTGCATCAGAGGAATGAGGTCCGTACCAACATTGCCTTTCTTCACCAGGGCCCCAGAGGAGGCGACTAGCATATTGCCGATTTTGGCCGTCACGGTATCTTGGGCGTTAAAGAAATCACTGGAATTGAGTGCCATCCACACGGGATATTTAATGCGTTCCAGTTTGTTGGCGCCCTTGCGAACTTGTACGGTTTGGGCCAATTTCAGGTCACCCACGACTTTCTTATCAACCATTTCAATGCCCCAGGCATCAAACAATTTGGTCAGTTCCGAATAACGTGGCGCCTGCATAGCGGCCATTGGATTGTTCGGGTCGACAGGAGGTTGTTCGGCCTCCGAATAGGGATCCACAAAAACGATGAGGCGGCCACCTTTCAACACAAATTGGTCGATGGCATATAACGTCTCCTCACCGAGATGTTTAGGGTGAACTAGCAGTAACACCTTAATGTCTTTGGGAATCTCTTCCACTTTGGTGTCTATAGGACGAATTTCAAAAAGTTTCTGGAGATGATCCACTATCATCCAGGGGGGAGAAGAGGAACCTTGCTGAAACGGAGACCCTTTCTCGCCCTGAATCGGCAAGCTACTCATCATGCCAACCACCTGTTGTTCTGGATTGGCCAGACGATAGACCATCTGGGTAATATCGTATTCTAAAAACTCTTCCCGGCTGGGATTGAAAAAGGTGATCAGTTCTTGGTCATCGGTGGAATTAGTTCCGACCAATCCAAAATAGAAGGACGTATTGCTATCATTGAGAGGAACGCCTTGCAGACCATAGCCCTCCGCCCGGTCTTCCTCTTCGGAAAAGGGTTCGGGGTCAATGATCATCAATTTCAGTTTGTCGCCCGCCAAGCGTTGGTATTGTTCCAACAATTCTTGAACTCGTACCGTATAGCTATTGATACCTGGCAAGCCGGTGGCGAGTTTTTGGGACAAGTACAGACGCAGAGTGATAGGTTCTGGCAAGGTGGCGAGAATATTTTTGGAACCGTCTGACAAGGTGTACAGTTGATTGTCAGTCAAGTCCCATTGCACCGATTTCAAGGTGGTGTTACTGGCCATATTTATGGCGAGAAAGAGAACGACGGCTACCAACAGGCCGCCGGTGGTGAGTAATTGAGTATTCTTCATCTGGTTGCACCTCTTCGTTAGTCGGCTTTCTTCATTTCAATCAGGATAGCTGTCGCAAACAGCCAGAATGCCATGAGGGTAAAGAAATAAATCAAGTCGCGCAGGTCAATGATGCCTTTGCTGATGGCATTAAAGTGAGTTAGGAAGCTAAAAGAACTGATGGTTTCTACCAAAAAGTGGGGAGTCCAGCCTTTAAAGAAGTCTAGGACCATCGGAAACCCGCTGAGGATAAATGCTAGGCAGACAACCACGGTGATGACGAAGGCAATCACTTGATTTTTCGTCAAAGCGGACATGCAAGAACCGATAGCTAAAAAAGCGCCTGCCATGAGGAGACTGCCGATGTAACCGGCGAGAATAACCAGGTTGTCGGGTTCTCCCAAGTAGTTGACGCTGATCCACAGGGGAAAGGTGAAAGCCAATGCGATGGCGGTGAACATCCAGGCCGCTAGGAATTTGCCTAGCACCGCTTCAGTGATGGTGACTGGCAACGTTAGGAACAATTCAATGGTTCCTGTCTTCCGTTCTTCGGCCCACAAGCGCATAGCAAGGGCTGGTATTAAGAACAGGTATAACCACGGGTGGAAGTTGAAAAATGGCAATAAATCCGCCTGCTCACGGGCAAAGAAGTTGCCGAGGTAGAAGGTGAAAATACCGCTGAGTAGTAAAAAGATGACGATGAATACGTAAGCGATGGGAGTCGCAAAGTAGCTACTCAATTCGCGTTTTAAAATTACCCAAATATGAGGTCCTCGCATATAAGGTGTCACTCCTTAAAATAACAATAAGTGGTTGCAAAAAATCAAAGCGTCGCTGAATGCAGAACCCAATGGGAGTTCAAAGCATCGCTTTGAGTAAAGTCAAAAAATGGGAGGAGAGGCTGATAACATCCTCCACTCCCAAAAAGTTACTAGAGGGGAAATAACTAAAATCTGACTGACTTAACCGCACTTGGCGGTGTTGGAGTAGAGGCTTTAGTCGGTGGCTTTCCCCCTCACATTAACTCGGTGTCAACCCCCACCGGCTAAAGCCTCCACTCCGGCAGATTCCTTTCCAGCAGATTCCTTTCTTCCAGAAACTGAGTTTCTAAACCAATCTACCTAGCACCCGTTGTAACGGTACGAAACACTTCATCTAAACGCCCCTGTTCCATCGACAACCCTTCCACTTTCCATTGCTTATCACGGGCACATTGACTGACTTCCGCCATGATGGGACGCTTGGCCTTGGGGAAAATTTGATAACTCAATCTCGTCTCATCCTCTTGCAAGGGTTCGATTTTTTCCACCCCTGGCAGATTCAACAACTGTTGACGCACACCTGCGGCTTTATTGCCTGCCGTTTGAAGGGAGAGAGTGACGGCATTGTGGTATTGAGATTTGGCTTCCAATTCGGGAGGAGTGCCATCGGCCACCAATTTACCGTTGGCAATGATGATAGCGCGAGTACATACCGCATGAACTTCTTCTAAGATATGCGTGGACAAAATGATGACCTTCTCCTTGGCCATATTTTTGATGAGTGTGCGCACTTCATGTTTTTGATTCGGATCCAAACCGTCGGTGGGTTCATCTAAAATTAACACTTCTGGGTCATGTAAAATAGCTTGCGCCAAGCCGACTCGACGTTTAAAACCTTTTGATAAGGTGTCTATCGGTTGATGTAACACGCTTTGCAAATTGACCCGTGTCACGGTTTCGCCGATCCGCCGCCGTTTCTCCTCACCTCGATAGCCGCGTACTTGGGCGACGAAATCCAGAAAACTGGCCGGTGTCATGTCTGGGTAGGCGGGGGCACCCTCGGGCAAATAACCTAATCGTTTCTTGACCGCCAAGGGCTGTTGAATAATGTCATAACCGTCAATGGTGACGGTGCCGGCGCTGGGCGTGAGAAAGCCGGTAATCATTTTCATGGTAGTAGATTTTCCCGCGCCGTTCGGGCCAAGAAAACCTAGCACTTCACCTTGGTTGACAGTGAAAGAAATATTGTTTACCGCAGTCAACGTCCCAAAATGTTTGCATAAATTGTTTATTGCAACCGTCGTTTCCATGGTAGTGAATAATGAATAGTGAATAATGAATAATGAATAATGTTATGATAACATTGATTACTCGCTGATTTTTAGACTGCAAATTGGCTGACACGTTAAATAGGGACACTTTCAAAAAAATTCAAGCCTAATAGATGGCAAACGAATCCTGGATAGGAGAGAATATGTCAATGGAGAGTTGACAGACTCTGGTGAATCTTCGATAATTAACAAAATTTCATGTATGAATGAATTTAAAAGGACATCGCTTTTCGCGATTTTCGCTTCACTCAAAATATTTCCCATTCAATCAGGACTTACGCAACCGTGTTTGTAACTCTTTGAGTTGACACCCCCCCTATCCCCCCCGTACACGGGGGGAATGACTCCCTCCCTGCGTGCGGGGAGGGTTGGGGAGGGGTGAGTGTGTAAGTCCTATCAATAACAATGCTAGATACTATTCACTCTATAGAAACGCCTGAAGGTGTTGAATTGGAACTGCGAGTGGCAGGCCCTGTGGTACGTGCCCTAGCTTGGGCCATTGATGTTGGCATTCGTGGTTTACTCTATCTTACCCTGGCCTATTTTTTGGACCCTTTAGGAGATTTGGGTTTGGGCATATTTCTAATCTGTCTATTTTTGATAGAATGGTTTTACCCCGTGCTGTTTGAAATTTACTATCACGGTGCAACACCTGGCAAGAAAATGATGAAAATTAAAGTATTACATGAATTAGGCACACCTATTGATGGGTCTGCCTCCATGATCCGCAATTTATTAAGATTCATAGATTTTTTGCCTATTCTCTATGGGTTTGGCCTCCTCACCATGCTGTTTAACAAAAATTTTAAACGAATTGGTGATTTAGCGGCTGGCACCGTGGTTGTCTATCAAGATGAAGTAATTAAATATCTGGCCTTACCTGATGCACCTCCTCTGGTTATTTCCCAGACATTAACTTTAGATGAACAGCGGGCTATTATTAGTTTTGCCGAACGGGCACAAACTTTCTCTTCAGAACGGGCGGAGGAATTGGCTAATCTCGTGATTCCTATACTCATCACCCACAAAAGTGGAGAATCTGCGGCAACCTTGCTTTATCAAATAGCCAATGGTTTAATCGGCAAACCCAAGACCCAAGAGGAAAAAGGGTAACAGGACCCAGGAGGAAAAAGCGTAGCTTTGCCAGGTGACAAAGCTACGCTTTGGAGTCATGGAGATTGACTGTTGGAAACTTAACTCTTGATTTTTTATTAAACCCGTGTAGAATACCTGATTAAATGTCAACTTCTACATTTATAACCAGGAACAACACTCTATGCCTGACAATTTTGTGCTTTCCCCCATCATTTGGAACCGCTTGCGTAAAGACATCAAAAGGACTCATCTGATATGGTTGATTGACTTGTTTATCAAGGAATTACCCAATTATCTGAAGGAGTTGGAAAAGGCGTTGGCCAGTGGAGATGGCGAACAACTGTATTTGACGGCCCACAAATTTAAAGGTGCCAGTTCCAACATGGGCGCCGTGAAATTGGTCGAGTTGTGTCAACAACTGGAAACCCTGGGACGCGCTGGCAACCTGCAACAGGCTGAAGTGATGGTAAAAGAGGAAATTTTGAGAGAAAGTGAACGTTTCAAAGAGATGCTGGAATTAGAAAAACAGTCTATCTAAATACTTGTGGCGTAGCGGATAGGTTCATGGAAATGTCACTCTATCACCCATATTTCATCACTACCTCACTTCACTCGACCTTTTTTTATTATCACACTGTCACAAATTATGACCCATACCCTATTAATATCCATATTCTGTTCTGACAAAGTCGGACTTATTTCCACTATCACGGGCACCCTATTTGATTTAGGGATCAACCTGGGAGACACCACCTTTGCGGTCCTGGGTGCAGGGGCTGAATTTACCACCGTTTGTGATTCCCCTGTCTCTCCAGAGAAGTTGCTTCAACAGTTGAGAGAACTTCCTGAACTGGTCGACGCGGACCTCAAGGTAAGTCATTTTGACTTGGCTTCCTTGCATGGCCCCAATGCCAAAATCACTCATCAAATCACTTTACAAGGTGCCGACCATCCAGGTCTAATCGCCCAATTGACAGAAGTTCTGACAGCCTTTCAAGCCAACATTGTACGTCTGAATGCAGAAAGAATCCCAGGGGCCACGGGGACGCAATATCTGATTCATATTTCTGCATACATTCCAGAAGCCCGGGCAGAAGCGTGTTTAGCTAGTATTTCTAATACTGCTAGTTCACTGCAAATACACTGTTATTGGGAACAACAAGGTCAGGCGTTCAAAGCATAGCTTTGCCAATAACCAGGAGGAAACAGCGTAGCTTTGACAAAGCTACGCTTTGGATTCACTTCCCCGTCAAATGATAAGCCAACCTCATAACCGTAATCCCCAGCACGGCCAAAATGCCTAACCATAACGGCCTTCCACAAATCTAATACGCAATTTTTATCTTTGAATGAAGAAACTAAGTGTCTGACAGAAACTTAGTTTCTCGCTAACTCTTCATAGCATTTCTGGTCATCTCCCCTCTGGATTTTTGCAGAATTCTTCGCCATAATCAAAGCGTTTCATCTCGAATGACTAATTAATGTTGACCATAACGAGGTATTCCTCATGATGCTACCTGCAACGGTACTCTTCAAACCTTACTCACGGTCGGTCACCCCCACTCCCACCACGGGGCGGTCTGACAAACCGTGGCCCACTATGTATGATTTACCCAGTGAAAATCCGGAGGACCCCGGCTTGCCTGACATTTATCATGACCAACAACCGCAATTGTTGAAAGACACCTTCCAGCCACCGGCGTATCCC
>JAABRD010000016.1:20338-98869 GCA_011391085.1 Thiotrichaceae bacterium
AGGGGCGGCCACCTACCAAGTGGGACGTGTATGAGAAGATTTTGCAAATTCCCTCTTACGTGGTCTTTAGTCGCTATACCAATGAAGTCCAATTTTTTGAGTTAATTCAAGGCCGTTATGTGAAGTTACCGCCGACTACCAAGACTCTGTGGATTCCCAAACTGCAATTGGGATTGGGAGTTTGGAACGGTGTGTATGATAATTTTGAACGTCAATGGTTACGGTGGCAGGATGCACAAGGGCGGTGGATTCTGACGCCGGTGGAACGGGAACGTCAACAAACTTTGTTGGAACGGGAACGGGCGACACACGCCGAACAACAAGTTTTGTTGGAACGCGAACGGGCGACCCAGGCGGAACATCGAAACCAGCAATTGGTAGCTAAATTGCGGGCGCTGGGAATTAACCCGGAGTCATTGTAAAACCCACCTAGAAACCGAAAGGGTCTTCTGACCTTCGGTTTCTAGTTTTCGCAACCGCAACCACTTTCAAGAGTTACCAAGATATTGACTCTGACGAGGTAATCCTCATGATGCTACCCGCAACGGTGCTACTAAAACCTTACTCACGGTCGGTCACCCCCACTCCTACCACGGGGCGGTCTGACAAACCGTGGCCGACTATGTATGACTTACCCAGTGAAAATCCGGAGGACCCCGGCTTGCCTGACATTTATCATGACCAACAACCGCAATTGTTGAAAGACACCTTCCAGCCACCGGCGTATCCTGGTGAAAACGTGTTCGTGGCTTCGGATTTAAATTTATACTATGACCGTTCCCATGACCAATGGTATAAACGTCCCGATTGGATGGCCGTGGTTGGCGTCTCTCATCTCTACCACGGCGGTGACCAACGTTTAAGTTACGTGGTCTGGGATGAGAAAGTAATACCGACCGTGGTCGTTGAACTCCTCTCCCCTGGCACCGAAAACGAGGACTTGGGACGCACGGCCTCCTCTGCCAAGGGGCGGCCACCTACCAAATGGGACGTGTATGAACAGATTTTGCAAATTCCCTATTACGTGGTCTTCAGTCGCTACACCAATAAAGTTCAATTTTTTGAGTTAATTCAAGGCCGTTATGTGAAGTTACCGCCGACTACCAAGACTCTGTGGATTCCCAAACTGCAATTGGGATTGGGAGTTTGGGATGGTGTGTATGATAATTTTGAACGTCAATGGTTACGGTGGCAGGATGCACAAGGGCGGTGGATTCTGACGCCGGTGGAACGGGAACGCCAACAAACTTTGTTGGAACGGGAACGGGCTACCAAGGCGGAACAACGAAACCAGCAATTGGTAGCTAAATTGCGGGCTTTGGGGATTGACCCAGAGTCGTTGTAGAATCCAAACTTTGAGTGAAGAAACTAAGTTTCTGACAGAAACTTAGTTTCTCTCAATGTCTGTCACCCAACCATTGCTTCTTTTATTTGGGTTACGCATCACTTGATGAACCTGAGTATGAAGTATCACACTATAACCATTAAACAACGCTATGGCAACCATATTATCTTCCTCTACATACGAACAAGAATTGCTTCATATTGTACAACAGTTATCCTCAGAAGGGATACTGCAAATCTTACAGTTTGCCCGTTTGGTCCAGGCACAAACCTTGGCGAACCGAAGTGCCTCGCAGGAACAAGAACCCATGGAAGAGACGGCGGCTGACATCTTGGCTGATGAAGCACGTTGGGACGCGCAATTTGCCGCGACTCAAAACGGCTTGAAACAGATGGCCGCGACGGTTCGGGCCGAGGTCCAAGCAGGACGCACTCTACCCATGATTTTCACGCCAACAGGGACCATTGCACCTGCATGAACTCACGTACTGTTCCCAGTTTTTGGAAATTATTTTATCGACTGCCTCGATGAATATGAACGGCAATTGAGTGGTTCGTAGGATTGAGATTGGGAGTGAGGTGTATGATAATTTAGGGTAGTGATGCAATGTGGGTGGACTGTCTGAACTCTGATTAGAATGATTTTCAGATGGACTCTAATTAGTCAAGCCTCTTTTCATAGCCCTCATTTAATCATTTCAATCAGAGTTCCAGACTAAGAGAAACCGCACGATATTTCACCCAGATTGCATCACTACCCAAAAGTCAACACAATTTCATAAATGATTGGGAGGAAAGACAAGAAAATTTCCCCCCATTCTTCCACCTCCTCAAAGGTCAGTATTGCGGGCTTTGGGGATTGACCCAG
Organism: Thiotrichaceae bacterium; assembly: GCA_011391085.1. Taxonomy (GTDB): domain Bacteria; phylum Pseudomonadota; class Gammaproteobacteria; order Beggiatoales; family Beggiatoaceae; genus JAABRD01. The sequence continues at coordinate 22,551 of JAABRD010000016.1, forward strand.
GTTCGTTGTAGAATCCAAACCGTGAATGAAGAAACTAAGTTTCTGGCAGAAACTTAGTTTCTCGCTAACTACAACCGTCAAGGTTTGTGAAGGCGTGAAGATGATGATACGGTTCGGTAGGCCAACAACCCCATGGCGTCAATGTTAGAGTTTGTTGCACGAACTCCAACCTACACGGGCTTGGGTCTGACACGTACCGTCTGTTCGGTCACTACCTAACTTACTCTGTAATGACATCCTCCAACGGTTGAGGGTTAAGCACTATCGTACCATCTGGAAGGCGATAACCGTAGTAAATTTGCACCTCGCCGGTGGCACTTAGTTGACCTTGCCAAAGGTTAAGGCGTTGCGTGGGTCGCAGAATGACCGCTTTCTTCATGGCTACCAAGTGGTTGAGATCGCCATCCCAAGGTCGTATGACTGGAATAGCTTGTGCCTGTTGTTCAATGGGCACTTCTGGTTCTTCCAGCATGTAAAGTTGTGGTGCCGACGTGGGCGTTGGTTTGTAGATGCCTATTACTAGCCAATCCACCACTTTTCCTAAATGGGCAAAATCGGCGGTGGTTTCGCCAATGACAGATATTTCGTCGCTGGTGGTGTGAGTCACATTAGGTAATTCAGGTTCACCATTGACACTGATACCCCCTTTGAAGGAACTTTTGGTCTTCATAAAGGTGCCCAGTGGGTCAATTGCCGTGGTATTCGCGTCACTTTCACCGGCCTCACTTTCTTCACCCAAAGGGGTTTGGGTTTGTGGTGTGCTTAACAGACTGACGAGACCTTTGTTGTTAATCACACTGACCGCTACTTCATAGGTTTTGCCATTGGTTAGCCCGTTAATGGCATAACTGGTTTGCAATCCTACCCCAATGTCTTGTTCAAACCGGTTGTCTCCAGGTGTGTCAGAGACATGAACGCGATAGCTGGCCAGGTTGTCTTCTGGATTAGGTGCCCAACTCACTTCAAGAGTACCTTCGCCAGCTTTGAGAGTAACCGCCGTCGGTGTAGTCGGTGCTTCGGAATTGGCAACGGCTAGTTTACCAGTGCTGTAAGCATAGACTGGAATGTCTTTACCATCATCCAGTTTGGCATAGAGGTAGTAATGACCTGATTGCATTTCGGCAGGTGCTTTCCATTCATAGTAGCCATCTGCTGCTGGTATATCTGCCGCTATCAACGAACCATTATAGCCAGTGTTGTCGTTATCATAGTATAGACTGACCTTTGCACCTCCATTAGGATCAGTAAATTGCCATGCGACATTAACGGGAGACTGACTATCCCAATTTTGGTCTTGTGCCAAGGAAACTAACTTAATGGTCGGTTTCTTTGGGGTATACAAGAGATTAAGTTCGTATTCCCCAATATCACCCAAATTATTGACTTCTACCGTATAAGTCCCTTGGGGTGGTTTTTTAACCACGTAAGAGGCTTGATGTTTGTTTGCACTGTGTAAATAGGCAACTTCACTGTTGGTTTTCGATACTTCAAATAAACCAGGGGTGGTCGCTGGTTGAAACACTCGGCCATCAGGAAACTTGAGTGTAAACGAGGGTTCGCCCGTCTTACTGACCATTTGGAAAACGACGGTCTCATCAGGTTTATTGACTTCCAAAGTAACCACTGGTTCCGTTCGACGGATCGCTTTTCGCAGTTGCGTATATTCGTCAGAGGAGAGTCTGGTGTAAAAATGCAAGGTATCTGTGTACTCGACTTTAATACCCAACTCTCCGGCATCAAAGGTAAACCGAATATAGTCCACCCCGGTCTTAGTCTTGGGTTTGCCCGTGACCTCATCAAGCGTTGGTTGGCCTGTGGCCTCATCAATCTCAGCTTTATCTGAGACACTTACACCAAACGTTACAGCAGTTACATCGACCTTCTTCTCGGAAGAACAAAGCTCAGTAATGTACACATCCAGACAAATTTCTGGAATAGTGATACTCAGTTCGCCACCACCGTTGGTTTCCAACTTGGAGTCAGTCGCACTTACTTTAAGCGGTGGATTGATTTTGAGGGAAAGCAATTCCACTTCTTCCTCATTTTGTCTCACGAATTTCTTCATGGAAACTCCCAATTTGCCATCAACGGACAGACCCTCGCCTGGCTTATATTCAATAGACCCTTCGCCAAGTTTCAGTTTATCCAAAAGCATAGCTTTCTTGAGGGCGACTTGAATCTTCCAGGAGGTATCCGCAGAAAGTTCTCCTTCACCAGATAGGAACTTCAGAGTAGTGTAATCTTCAAATTTCTTCAACAGACCAAAGCCATCCAGCAATTTTACAGTGGTGCCCAGAGAAAACTTCAAACTGTCTGGATAGGCGAAGTTTTCAATCGCAACTTTAGCCCCGGCAAAATTGATGCCCATTGGTATCCCCTTGGGTGGAAGAGTGAAGAAATCACCTTCAGCCGATATTTCAAAGCCATCGATTTGAGTTTTCCAAAACTTCAGTTCACCACCAAGGCTTTCAAAGATGCCGAACAATTCTTCGTCTTCAGGGAGACTCACCTTTCCTCCTATAGTGGATTTGTAACTAAGCAAGTCTAGCGTGACTTTCACATCGGAGAGTCTGAGAATCTTGTTATTTCGAAATCTCAGCGCATCCTCTGCTATGAGTTCAATTTTGTGTTCAGAATCACCCTCTTGAGATAACCGTATTTTGGGCAAATTGATAAAAAAGTTATCAAACAGTTCCGAAAAATTGGCTGCACTGTCCATAATAACCACTTGAGTTGAGTCGATTTCGATGGCTTGAGGCACATTCGCAGTAAACGGGTATAACTCTTGAGGAAAGAGTCTTTGAAGAGACATTCCTCCTGGCTTTATTTCAAGTTGTGGCAGATTCTTGACGATAGAGGATTTAAGGTCGGAAACCTTTACCGTAAACCCGCCACGATAGAGAGGCATGTTTTCACCTGGGTCCTTTTCGTCGGGGGTTCTTTTAATACCCAAAGCGGTGATTTCTCCATCTTCGAGGGTTTCCACTCGTTTCTGGGCAACATCAAGTTTAAGTTTAGCGTCCACACCGATGATTTGATTGCCTTTTTGTTGTTGACCACTGCTATCAAGGCTAACCATGCCCAGTTTGACATTCCCACTCGCCACAAACACCGACTTAGAATTACCATCAGGTACAATCGAGTCAGCATAAACTATCAGGTTACCGATAACCATTTCGGTCACTTTCGCAACCTCCGGCGTTGGCCCCGTACCCCCCTGAGTTTGTTCTTTAACAGTCACTCGGTCTTGCTTAACGTCCACTTCTAACTTGACGTTTTTCCCCAAAACGACGCAAGATAAGGTGCTACCGTTTTTCACGGTCACATCTTCTAGCAACGCGGGAGAATCGCAGTTGCCTTCAATATTGCCCTGGGCATTGCCACCTTGGAGGTGGGCGTCTTTATCCAGTTTGACATCCTTGATGATGCCGCCAATTTTGCTGTTGTTGACTATCTTGCCAGACAGCATACCACCTTTAAGTTCAGCACCGAGAAACTCCACATTGGTAATCGTACCTTCATTGGTAATAAAACCGGATAAAGTTCCGCCCGTGAGTGAACCGTTTGAAGTCACTTTAGAGTTGCTTATCCACCCTTGGTTTTCCAACGAGGAGTCAATGATGACATTGGAAATACTGGCGCCGTTCTCAATCTTTGACACGGTGAGAACTTGTTCCTGGCCCACGCAGGAACTGTCAATGGTTTCCCCCGTATTGTTGGCACAAGTTGGCATGTAAACAGGCGTTTGGGCCACTGTTTGGACCGTGGGACTGACCGTCACTTTGAAAGTTGATGCCACGGTCATCCCGATGGAGTTTTGGGCTTCTACCGTGATTTCACTTGACCCAAGGTTGCCAAAGGTGAGTAACAAGCTGTTATTCTGAAGCGTGGTGGTGACCACGTTGGCATTGGAGTTGACACTCACGCGGTAAGTAAGGAGGCTTCCAGAAGTGTCGGTAAAATAAGAAGTCAAGTCAAGCGTCATGGGTGAACCGCCTTGAGGCACGATCACTTCGGGGATGGGTTGCGTGACGGACAAGGTGCTGGAGAGTAATTGATTGCCCCCCAATGAAACCTTGAGATTGGGCAACTGGCTAAAATCAGGTACTTTCCCTTCCAATTGGTTGTTAGCCAGGCCCAGGGTCTTTAGGTTGGTCAGTCCGGTTAGGTCCGGCAAAGTGCCATTGAACTGGTTACTTGATAGGTTAACGGCTTCCAATTTGTTGGATTGACACAGATTGGGAAGATTACCAGTTAAGCGATTGTTGGATAAATCCAGTTCTCTCAGTTCGGTCAAGGCACAAATGTCAGGCATCGTGCCAGTAAGATTATTATCGGCCAGTAATAAGTGGGTGACATGACCATTGGCGCAGGTAATGCCGGCCCAACCGCACGGGCTAACGTCCACCAACCATTTGTTAGTGCCCGCGTTTTTCCAAGCCCCACCCTGCGTTCCTTGGTAAATATTGTCGAGAGTTTCACACTCTTTGAGGGGGAGGTCTTTAACCGCTTTGCAGGTGTATAGCACTTTCACATCAAATTGATAGAGTTCAACACCGTTGTGGTCCTTGACTATCCCTTTTCTATCGCCAGGGAGACCCCATTGTTTGCAGAAAAAGTCGCGGCGGCTACTGGTGCCGTCAGGAAGCAACGTCATGCCTTCACAATTGTCAACGGCCATTTTGGTGCTGTCAGTTAAGTTATCCCCATAGGCACTGAATACCATGTTCAGACCAATCAGAGAAGGGACCGTTTTATTGGGTTGTACCTCCACATAAGCGCCAATGGTAAGTTTATCATTTGCGGTGACTGGGTAGAAACGCACTTGGCAAATGGGGTCCGTGGAATCCGCTGGACATTTTTTGGCAGTTTCAAAAACTTGACAGTCTATGAAGTCCGGATTAAGGGTGCAGAAGTTACTGAGAACTTCGTTCACTTGTTGCCGATTCAAGTCAAATTTTGCGATGCACTTGGTATCAGCAGTCAAAGCAAACGGGCTACCGCAGGAAGCCGGAGTCCAGCCGACCACTTCTGAATTTTGGTCAGGTTGTGCTGTTAGATTAATTTGGGTGTTTCGAGGATATTGGCCCGCTTGAGTACCGCCTATCGTGCCTTTTCCTGTGCCTTGCGTTTCGAGAGTTAAGGTATAGATGCAAGGAGGCAATGTCACATTGGTAGTGGCCGGCGCCGACTCGCCCGTGGCGTTGGTGGCTTTCACCTGGTAAGTGTGAGGGGTGCCACAAGCCAAGCCCGTGTCAATAAACTGGGTGAGGTTAGCGGCTACGGTGGTTAATTCAACACCGTCTCGAAACACTCTAAAGCCAGTTTCATTGTCACTTTGGTCGGTCCAATGGAGAGTGACTTGTGTTCCTGTGGCCGTGGCTGTTAGGTCCGTGGGTGCCTTCACAGTCGTGGGAAGCGGCTGAGAATCGCTGACTTCCAAATTAAAATTGTAGAGGACTTCCCCATTGGAATCTTTAACTGTACCTGCTTTGGGGCCAACAGTGCCCGTAGGAGTGCATTGGAACTGGCGTTGAGTGTCAGTTCCGCCGGGTAATTCCACGGGGGTGGGGCAGTCTGTGAGGGTAACGGTTAGGTTGTCTTTTAAGTTGGTGCCGGTGAGGGTGAAAGTCACGGGCGTGTTAAGGGTGGCGGTAGCGGGGGTGACGCCAGCAATTTGCGGCACGACGACTGTAGAGTCATTCACTTCGACTGTAAAGTTGTAAAGAATCTCATCATTGGGAACAAATTTGACAATACCGGTTTTGGTACCAGCAGTGCCGGTGGGTGTGCATTGGAATTGACGTTGAGTGTCACTTCCCCCTGGCAATTCTACGGGGGTGGGGCAGTCAGTCAAGGTCAACTCCATACCGTCTGTTAGGTTGGCACCCGTCACCGTGAAAATTACAGAGGTACCAAGGGTACCTGTGGTTGGGGCAACGTTGGTAACTTGCAACAAACCAGGCACGACCTGAATAATAAAACTGTAAAACTGTTTTCCAGTGTTGCTTGTGTTGAGAAAGCCTTTTGTGGACCCAGCGGTACTAGGAGTGCATTGAAATTGACGTTGAGTGTTGCTTCCACCGGGCAGTTCTTCTATGGGAGAACAGTTGTCAAGAATAAAGTCTATTGCATGGTCAAGATAAATCCCCGTGACGGTGAAAACAACAGGGACGCCCTGTGCAACAGTGAAAGGCTTAAAGTTGTAAACAGTTGGCCCGGTGACGTCAATGGTAAAAGTGTAAAGAACTTCGCCATTGGTCATTGCTTTGAGAAAACCTACTTTAGCACCTCTAGTACCTGTGGGTGTGCATTGAAATTGACGTTGGATGTTACTTCCACCTGGCAATTCCACAGGGGTGTGGCAGTCAGTCAGGGCCAATTCCATACCATCTGTTAAGTTGGTACCATGAATGGTGAGAATCATGGGACTGTCCAAAATAGCACGGTCCACCGGTAGATGAACAATAGTTTCACCATAGAGGCCATCTTTGTCTCCAATGATAAAATAATTGGGATCGCCCATGGCATCAAATTGTGGAGTGATAGGTTTGGTAAATAGGACTTCTACTCTTGCACCTTGACCTTTTGTACCATCTGGCTGAAGAACAATTTCAACCACGTTGCCTGCGACATCAAGCACGGGGGGAACAACATTGGCATCAATAGTTTCTCCCGCCGGAGTTTTTATGGTCAGCGTTACAGGACTATTTTGGGAAACAAAGTCATCGTCACTATTGAACCCATCTGTAAGGTTAGGAAGAATGGCATTGTCTACTGGACTCCTGTAGTCATCAAAAAGGCCATCGGGAATGCCGTTGTGGCGCCCCCCCCATCTACAGCTATGCTAAAGGCCTTGAACAAAGTACCAACTGGAATGTCTTTTATGACGTTGGTTGTATTTGGGAAATAACGGTTAGGGCTAGGATAGGGGGCATCGGCAGCGGGGATACCTGCAATTTTATCTCCGTAAGCAACATCTCCTGGTACAGCAGAACCAGCGTAAGGACGGGCCACTAGATTCTGGTCAACAACCTTGATTTTCAAAGGGTCCGAAGCCGCAATGGTAGTGTCGCCCTCAATGGTGGCAATTAAAGAGGCTTCTCCAAGTTTCAATACATCCCCCCCAAAACGGTCGCCCATCCAGTCTACGGCCCATCTTCGTTTTGAATCTTTGGCAAAATCCAGAACCAAGGAGGCCGTGTCGAGAACACCATTTTCGTCAAACACTTTGACTTTGCTGAGTTGTCCAGCGGGCAGAATTATCTTGTTGCCGGACTCATCTAAAACATAGACTTTGATTTGAGTAGCGGCATTCCACGCCGCACCAAGGTTGTACGGCGTATTCTGTGGAGGGTTAGCATCATCACTAATGATGTTCTTAACACTCTCCAATTTTAGTTTACGTGGTATCCCAATGCTTTTCACATCTCCCACAGTCGTAACGTTCACGGTGACGTTGACGGTTTTTGGCAAGTTAGAGGAGGTCGAATCAGCAACCACATTCTTGAGACAGAGAACCATGAACAGCATCATTAGCCAATTCCAAGTGGGCCGCAAGCCGTGAAAGGTATGTTTGAGACCGGTTATAAAGAAATAACGTTGGAGTAATGAGGTAAAACGTGATAGCATCACTAATTTGGATGTTGAGGTATTGGTTTCGTCATGCGTGTTGGCAAGTAGATGTTTGTACATAGTTTTATCACCAATTTCTTAAATAAAGCCTCTAGCAGAAGGCACGAATTATTACGAATTGTATATGATTGATGCGTGGTTTTGCGGTATTTATCCGTCAGGTCAATAGGCTCATATTATAGTGCTCATTGTCAAAAATACAAGAGAGGGGTATCAAAAACAGATTAAAGGGTGGTGAAATGTAATAAAATCAAGTGGTTGTGATGGGGGTGGGAAATTTCAAGCATGATTTTCATGTATTTGGACAGGGTCCAAAACATGATGCCTTGAACAAGGTCAAGTTTCCTAAATTTTTGAAATTTAGGAAACCTTGGTATCGCCGTGGAGTCTCGTCTTATTAGAAATTCACGGGTGACACACGATTCACTCGTCCAAAACAGGTTTTGGATTCCAGTGGATCAAGCCATTTTTCATTTCTCAGTTAATTTTTGGGTTTCCCTAACAGCGTGACAACTGGCAAAGTTTCACGCGCCCGTTTCGCAAAATTTTTATCGAACGTGTAAAATCGTTGCACTTGAAAATTAGTCACCAGATGCAACGCGTCCGCAAAATCCATCCCTCGTTGATAATATTCCAGGGCCTCTGCTACCTGTTCTGCATCTTCAGGCATGACATTAGGCAAACCCAAAATTTGTAACATCGCTTGATGAATTTCAGAGGGGGTTAACTCGTAAACAGAACGTAGTACCCATTCCAATTCCAATAAGACCGTTTTAGCAATCCAAATGGTTTCTGGCTGACCCAATAATTCCACGGCTAATGCCGTTTGTTCAGGATTATCGTTGGTCACGTAACGCACTAAGATATTGGTGTCAATACCAATCATACTTGATTCTCCTTCAACCATTGCCGCCGTGCTTCTCGAACCATTCCTTGTTCCATTTCCTCTAAAGATTTTGCAGGTCCTGTATATCCGACACAGCCTACACCGTCTTCTAGGCGGGTGATAGGAAATGGTTTAGGTCTAGGAAGTGAATAGACTTTCACGGTTACTTCTACTTCTTCACTGTGACGGTTTGGTACGGGTAGTTTCAAGAGTAAGAAACCCTCCGCGTTAATTTTGGAACGTAAAGTTATTGTTTGCATTGAAGTTTTATCCAGTTAAAGGGGTTTTTGAAGAGGTCTATTGAGGACATAGATTGCATATAATCTGTTAGTCTCCGCTATTTCAAAGGGTCAAGTTGAAATGATTTTTATGATAATCACTCATTTTTTAAAATACCAGAGAGGGGTATCAAAAACAAATTAAAGGGTGGTGGGGTGGGTGGGGGAATGTAATAAAATCAAGTGGTTGTGATGGGGGTGGGAAATTTCAAGCATGATTTCTATGTATTTGGACAGGGTCCAAAACATGATGCCTTGAACAAGGTCAAGTTTCCTAAATTTTTGAAATTTAGGAAACCTTGGTATCGCCGTGGAGTCTCGTCTTATTAGAAATTCACGGGTAGCATACGATAATAGTTCGGACGGTTTTTATGGACATCCACCCAGGCACTGTAACAGTTTGATTTGACGCCATCCCATTAAATACCATTTAGCTGACACAGCCAGAGTTCAATTTAATTCAGTTTAGTGAAATCAAGAGGCTGTCATGTCTCATTTAACCTCATTAAAAATTGTCTGAACTGTTGTATAATTAGTTATCCAATTTGGCTGGTGACATTATCTACATTCTTGTGTTAAAATAAAATTTATCGTTATAAACTGACGACGCAATTTTCAATATTTCATTGAAATTACTAAACATTTATGTATTGCCAATGTCAGAAACACTGATTATCAGCGATGCCTTTAATAGCATCGTGCCATATAATAAAAAATATTAAACAGCCTGTCCACCAACCATCAATAACACTTTACCCACTGATAGTTTGGGTACGTTCCCCCAACCCATAGTGATAATTTACCAACTGAGAGTTTAGATTATGCACATTCACGAAAAAATCCGTTTCCTACGTCAACAAAAAGGTTGGTCACAGGAAAAGATGGCGGAGAAATTGGACATGACGTCGAATGGATATGCTAAAATCGAACGTGGGGAAACGGAATATATCTATGTCGCGGTTGATGTTTATTGCCAGTGTGCTTGAAATGAGTTTTTTGGAATTGTTGATTTTTGGGGAAAAGAACGTTTTTTATTTGGGGGGCGACCATAATTCAATTCAGTTTCAATTTATTAATTGGCAACATACAAGTAGTTTTTCAAATGGGCACGCGGAATATCAACATCGTTTGGAAAAAGCCCAGCAATTGATTGAACAGCAGGAGAGGGAAATTGCTTACTTGAAGGAGATTGTGGGGTTGTTGAAGAAGGGAGGAGGAGAGTGAGACGATGCCTAACTACAGCTAAAGAACCCGCCAATGGAAGATGACATGAATTTTATCAAATTCTGAACACCCTGAAGAAACATAACATAATGAGAGTTATAGCAAAACGTACTCTTCGTGAATTTTGGGAAAGTGACTCCAGGTATGTAGCTGCGAAAGGTCAACTGGAGGCCTGGCATAAAACTGCGTCAAAGGCAATTTGGCAAAATTCGTCAGACATTAAGATGCAATTTCGACACGCCAGTATTTTAAAAAACCACCGAGTGGTATTCAACATTGCAGGAAATAAATATCGTCTAGTCACTGTTGTGGATTATACCCGTCAAACCATCTTCATAAGATTTGTTGGCACCCACGAACAATATGATAAAATTGATGCGGAGACCATCTAATGGACATTCAACCAATCAAAACAGAAACCGATTACGATGCCGCATTGGCAGAGATAGAACAGTTATGGGGCAGTCCAGTAAACACCCCTGCGGGTGATAAACTGGACCTCTTGCTGATATTGGTGGAAAACTATGAACAACAACATCATCCCATTGATCCCCCGGATCCGATAGAAGTTATCAAATTTTATATGGACCAGCAAGGACTCACTCTCAAGGAGTTAGAACCCTATTTAGGTAAATCTAAGCGCGTGTTAGAGGTGCTTAACCGGAAACGCAAGTTAACACTCCAGATGATTCGTAAACTTCATGACGGTTTGCAGATTCCGTTGGATAGTTTGCTGAGTAGAAATGCTTGAGAAATACGGGGGCAACAGGAGAGGGAAATTGTTTATTTTGAAAGAGATTGTAGGGTTGTTGAAGAAGGGAGGGGAATGAATAAATATTGGAGTGGAGGCTTTAGACGCAATGCTATTAAAGAAAACAGCGGTGGAGTGGAGGCTTTAGCCGGCTGGCAGTAGGCATCACCCCCCACCAAAACTGAGGGCCGCCTACCGTCAGCCGGCTAAAGCCTCCACTCCACCTTAACTTAATGGCATTGCGGCTTTAGAATTATTCCATTAACCGAATAACAATTGTTTAATTGACAGGAGAAATAATTATGGGTAAAGTATTAACCACTGTCACGATGACTAACCGTGCTGACCAAATTTTGGCAAAAAATGGGTATCTTGCCGCTGACAAGGTGCGTTCTGTGACCCTCAACGATGTGTTAGCGGATACTGGCGCAACGTTACTGAGTTTGCCATCTGAAATCGTTGCTGAATTGGGTTTAGAACTGTTAAAGGAAGTAGAAGTAACGACTGCCGCAGGACCCAAAACCATGAAAATCTTTTGTGACGTGTTTCTCTCCTTATATGGACGAGAGGGCACTTTTGATTGTCTGGAACTGCCCGGTGGCACTCCTCCTCTGCTGGGCGTCACTCCATTGGAGGTATTGGGATTGGAACTGAATTTACAGACTCAACGGGTTAGAGTTTTGCCAATGGGGCCGAATGGGACTTATTTGACCGTGTTATAAGCCTTACTAAACCTTCTCCGTTGGAACTGAAACGCGGGAAATGGGTGGTCTAATCGAGGTTAGTCAGGTAGGAATTTTGGTAGAGATGCACAAGGTAGTGGTTTAAACCTGACAGGTCTCGAAGACCTGTCAGGTTTAGTGACGGTTACCACTACCTTGTGCATCACTACCGGAATTTTGGTGGGCGACTACTTAACTAATCTCCAATCCCAGGGAAATATACATGATGAAAAACATTACGATTGAACTTTCCCCCCAGGAGTTCACAGAACTTTTGCAAGCCTATCAAACTCTCCAGATGTTTTTAGATAAAGTCATGTCACCCAATGAGTTGTATCGGGAGAACTTTTTAAGTGGCTTGCGTAGTGCCCAACTGGAAGTGGAAATAGGTCAGTTTGAGGAGGTACACTCGTTTGACGACTTCCTCCGCTAAACGCACTTTGCAACGCACTAAACGTTTTGGACGAGATGTTAAAAAACTGCCGCGGCCCATTCAACAAGACGCCTACGAAGTTGCCCAACAATTGACCTTCGATGTCTGTCATCTACAACTGAATATCAAACCCCTGACAGGTTTTAAACAAGTTTATCGGGTGGTCGTCTCAACTGACTATCGAATGATCTTTTCCTTTGATACTGACCATGTTTATTTGTTGCGAATTGCCCATCGCAAAGATATTTATCGACACTTGGAGTTGTAACCGTCAGGTAGGAGGCAACGTGTTTTGGTTGCACACCCTACTCAGCTTCTTCTAAGTACCGAAGCAGAAATTTTACGGTATTTTCAATCGTCGCCCTCACCCCCGGCCCCTCTCCCAGAGGGAGAGGGGCCGGGGGTGAGGGTGTCGTTATACCAGAAAACTTCTGCTTCACTACTTACTCGTTCCCAACCATTGCGATTTCTGGATGCCTTAGTGTTATGGGAATAATGAGTTATCGATATTTTCTCAAGATACTGAGGCTTTGCTGCTTTTCCATTTTCCACTATAATAAAAGATACAGATATTTTATGATTAACGTAGGCATTGTCGGCGGCACTGGTTACACTGGCGTCGAATTATTACGTCTCTTACTTCAACATCCACAGGTTCACATTCAAGCCGTGACTTCGCGGGGTGAAGCAGGTACTCGAATTGCTGATATGTTTCCTAATTTGCGCGGCCATATAGAGTTGGCGTTTAGTGAACCGGCGATAGACAAGTTGGTGCAATGTGATGTGGTCTTCTTTGCCACTCCCAATGGAACCGCCATGCAAAGCGCACCGGAGTTACTCAACGCGGGGGTGAAAGTGATTGACTTAGCTGCCGATTTTCGTTTACAAGATGTAACCGAGTGGCGCAAGTGGTATAATATGGAACATACTTGCCCGGAGTTGCTGGCAGAAGCGGTGTATGGTTTGCCGGAGTTGCACCGCACAGCGATTGCGAAAGCCCGTTTGATTGCCTGTCCAGGTTGTTATCCCACGGCGGTGTTACTTGGATTGTTACCGTTATTGGAAGCAGGACTGGTGGATTGTCAACAACTGATAGCAGATGCAAAATCGGGAGTCAGTGGGGCAGGACGGAAGGCATCTGTACCAATGTTAATGGGTGAAGCGGGGGAGAGTTTCAAAGCGTATAACGTGTTAGGTCATCGTCACTGGCCCGAAATTTGCGGGCAACTCAGTAACATTTCCAAAACGTCTGTCGGTTTCACTTTTGTACCGCATTTAGTTCCTATGATTCGCGGTATTCATGCGACGTTATATGCCACTTTGGTGAATACCGAAGTCAATTTACAAGAAGTCTTTGCGCAACGTTACCAAAACGAACCGTTTGTTGATATACTTCCCCCCGGTTCTCATCCCGAAACGCGCAACGTCCGCGGCGTCAATCGTTGTCAAATCGCAGTGCATCGTCCCTTCAATGGCAAACAAGTGGTGGTTCTATCGGTCATTGATAACTTGGTCAAAGGGGCCGCAGGACAGGCGGTGCAAAATCTGAATATCCTGTTTGGATTACCGGAAACGACGGGGTTACAGGGAATTGGGTTGTTACCTTAAAATGAATAATGAATACCAGTCCTGCTGAACCTTTTTCATGATTACGCTTTGGACTCCTGGATTCTCATTTTTTACTTTCCTTCCTTTATGATTTCCAACTGAATCCTGTTATCGTTGAAAATAAACGAATTATCTTCCAACAGATAGCCAACATAAACTGTCACAGTCCCCGCGAGAAGCAACTTTCCTTGATAAATGGATACTTCCAGAGACTCTGGAAGTTGTGAATAATATTGTTCCGTTCTCAACAACTCTCGGTCCAGTGGCACCCACTCTGAATGACGACGTTGTAACCAAATAGTCTCGGTGGCACTGGCGTGTGGCGGTTGATAGGCGGCGAGGATGACTATATAGGCCGTTTTGCCAATATGAGGCGAAGCGACTTGAATACGGGTGGTCAGCGTAATCTCTTCCCCAGTGAAGACCGATAGATGCAGACCTTTCGAGGTTTGCAACGTGGTTTCAAACGGCACTAGGATGGGAGAGGCACGTTGTTGAATAGTTGTCAGAAGAGAAGGAATCACTTGGTTATTGGGGAGGAGAAGTGATTTATGAGAAAGTGTCGGCGTGATGACCGTTTGATAGACCCATAAGACGGGAACTATAGCGGCTATCAACGTCAACAATTGTCCCAAACGATCTGGACTGATAGACCATTGCCAGGTCCCTTTGAATCTCAGGGTATCTTGAACCCGTTGCACCTCTTCCTTGAGTGGCAATTCTCCCCAAAACAATCCGACTAGATAGGCAAATAAGTGTCCTTCTGTGCTATCGAGGAGAAACGAGTTAAATAGACAACCGATGGTCATCGTGATTACCAAGCCCTGGGCCATCCAATCATAGGGGGAGGTTAAGCGAACGGAAGTTCGCATCAGTTGGTAAAGAAGATAGACAAATAAACCGGTACCTAGCAATCCCCATTGAACCGCTATCATCAAATATTCATTGTGTGGGTTGGCAGTGGTTTTGATACCTTGAGGTCGGGCTAATTGTTCATATTGATGAGAAAAACTCCCGGTGCCCGCGCCTAACAAAGGATGTTGGGTGACCAATATCACGCTGTTTTTGATAAAGCTAATACGCATAGGCACTGACGTTTCTTCACCTTTTTCATAATCTTGCAACCCCGTGGAAACCTTTTCGATACGTTCATAGACTTTGTCAGACGTCTGATAGGCAAAGAAGCTAAGAAATGTGACCAGAAGGACACCTAACCAGAGTCCACGGGTGTGATACAGTTGATACATCAGGAGGAGAATCAGACTTGCCAAAATGAGGTAGCCTGTGCGACCTTGAGTTAGATAGACGATATTGTACAAGATGAGGAGGATGCCAACACTGTATAACCAACGCCAACGAGTGGGTTGATGAACCCATTGTACCGCGAGAAAATAAGCCGCTAAGGAGAGGAACAGCCCTTGTGTGATATAGTTTTTGAAGACCACGGGATTTTCTGGCCCCCCTTTACCAAAGGTCCAACCAGTCCACACGATGAGATAGGACAGTAGGAGAGTGACACCCATAGCAGTCAAGAAGGCTAGGCGTCCTAACCTTCGGGTGGAAGCATCTTGAAAGAGAAGAATAAAGAGAGGAATATAAAGGAGTTCCCGATATTTGTCTAACATGCGCCCCGCTTCAGCTAAGGAAACCGGGGTTTGAATCATTCCCAATAGCATCACGCCAAACAATAGCAGGGCCGGAAGGGTGATGGGATGGGTTCGCAACAGGTGCCATTTCTGCTGATAACGTCCTTCTGCCAGTAATAATAACAAGGCGAGGGGACAGAGGATATTGGTCAAGACCGTGGAGGTGGGGATAGAGAGACCAATTAAGACGATTAAGATTTTTCGAAAAGTGTCAAAGGTGGTGGTAGTCATGGTGATTTTATTTAGTGAACGAATTGACTTCGGTGGAGGGGAGGCTTTGGCCGCCATGCCAGGTGAAGAAATGGAGGTCTCCCAGAAATTAAAACGGAGGTGGACTAGAGGCTTCAGCCGGAGGGGGACAGAACAGAATTGAAATAGCGGTGCCCCGCCCTCCGGCTGAAGCCTCTAGTCCACCGGCATTTCGGCTAAAGCCTCTAGTCCACCGGGATTTCGGCTAAAGCCTCCACTCCACCGGCGTTTTCTAAAGCTTCTACAATGTTGGTTCTCTACTGCTAACCAGCCGATAATGTTTCTTACTCAGTTCCCACCCCATTAACCGTTCTAAACGCATCATCCAACGATGTCGACGTTCGCGGCGGGTGAGGAGATAATGAGGGTTGAGAATTAATTCTGATTCTGCTTGTTCTGCGAACCAGGTTTGCATGATGGCGGGATGAGTGCCAGTGAACTTGCCTAACGCTTGCGGGTCGATGTCACCGTAGTGGTTAAACGTTGGCGGAGAATGTCCCCAATAGCGACTGACTTGTTGAATTTTCGTTTGCATTTGAGTGACCGCCCGCACATGACCATAATGGTAAATCGGGACTCCCGCTAAGGCGCCATGGGGATAACGTCCTTTTTTATTCTTATCCATGACCACAAAAAATAATCCATCTGGGGAGTAATTGCGAATACTATTACGAATGATTCGCGGGGCACGTCGATACCAACCGGGACTGATAGCCAGCGTGTGAGGGTCTCCATAAAAGTGATAATAATCAAATATCAACGCTTCTATTTTAGGATTGTCCAAATGCGTTTGCAAGGTCATTTTTAAACGGGGAATATCCTGTTCATGGAGGACTTCATCAGCTTCCAAATAAAACGCCCAATCGCCCGTGCAGTTAAACTGGGCGATCATTTTTTGTTGTGCATACACATATCCTCGATCTTGCATCGTTTCATTCCATTGTGTTTCCAACACTCGTAATTTGGAGTCTCCCAACCCTTGAATCTGGGTTAAAGTATCATCTGGTCCTGCACCCACCGCGACTACGACTTCGTCACAGATTGACAAGAGGCTGTGAAGACTTTCCAAGTAGGGATAGCCGAGTAGGGTACCATTTCTAACAAAGGTAAAGCCGCTGATTTTCATGGAGTTAAGTTAACTGGCAATTGGCAAGAGGGTTGCATAAATAAAAGGTCGTGTTATTATAACCAACATACCATTTTAAATGCAACCTTAAATATCACTGTGATTCTCGTTCTTGTACAAAGCTACGCTTTGGACTGCCAGACGAGAATTTGTTAATTATTATGCCTGACACTCTTACTACTGACATGATGCTAGTCTTAGGTGTACTAGCGATCACTATTTTTTTATTTATCACTGAACTGGTCCGCGTGGACGTGGCCGCTTTGCTGGTTTTGGTGATGATAGGTTTATTTGGATTAGTTCCCATCAATGACCTCTTCAATGGTTTTGCCAGTAACGCGGTTATTTCGATTATCGGCATTATGATAATTGGGGCAGGACTTGACAAAGCGGGAGTCATGATTCGCATTGCGCAATTTCTCATCAAAATCGGCGGACACACCGAGAAAGGTATTTTGCCCGTCGTCCTAGCCACAGGCGCCTTCATTTCCAGTTTCATGCCCAATGTCGGGGCCGCGGCCTTGATGTTACCGGTTGTCAGTCGCGTGTCCGCCCGCACCAACGTCCCCCTCTCACGCTTGTTGATGCCCATGGGCTTCAGTGTGTTGATAGGTGGCACTCTCAGTTTAGTCGGCTGTAGTGCCTTGATTGTCCTCAACGATGTCATTTTGGCGGTCAATAAAACGTTACCAGCAACGATTTCTCCTCTGCCACCATTTGGATTATTTGCACCTACCCCAATTGGCCTTGTATTAGTCAGTGTCGGTATTCTCTATTTTTTAGTAGCCGGCCAGAAACTCTTACCAGCCCTAAAAACTCACTCTACCGAATCGATTACCCCGGTGGAATATTTTAAGCAACGGTATGGTGTGCAAGGAAACATTTTTGAACTGTTAGTCACCCCCAATTCTCCTCTGATGGGCGCCACCATTGCGGAATATGAACAACAATTACATCAAAGGGCTGCTATCGTGGCCCTCTTGAAAGGCAGACATTTACGCATTTCGCCTGCCAAAGATGTCACTTTGGAAGCGGGTGACAGTTTTGCCATCATGGGCAATCCCACTGACATTGAAACCTTCGCCCAGAAATGTCATCTCCTCCTCCGTCCACAGATTGGGATTTTCATCGAAATGTTAGCCGCGACCCGTTCTGGTGTTTCTGAAGTCGTGATTCCTGCCGGTTCGCAACTGATTGGCCAAAGTCTCCTGGGAATGCGAATGCGGAAGACGTATGGCTTGAGTGTGTTGCAAGTGACTCGTCAACAACAGACCACTCAAGAAGGGTTACGCGACTTTGTGTTACAAAGTGGAGACACCTTATTGGTGCATAGCACTTGGGAAGATTTAGCGGCATTGAGAGAAAACAAAAATTTCATCACCGTGTCACCGCGTCACCTAACCGAAGCGTACGTCGCTTCCAAGACTATGTGGACGGCCACCGGTATTGCCTTGGTGACACTCAGTTTAGTATTGTTCACCGAATTGCGATTGGCATTAGTGCTACTCATGGGCGCACTCGGTATGATTCTCAGTGGCGTGATCAAAATAGAAGAGAGTTACAAACGAGTCAGTTGGCAAACGGTCTTTTTATTAGCGGGATTGATACCGTTAGGAACGGCCTTTCAAACCACTGGCACCGCCGCTTGGATTGCCCATCACACGGTTAACTTGTTAGGAGGAATGCCGATGTGGGTGCTACAAACGGTATTAGTGTTGCTGACGACGTTCTTTTCGCAATTGATGTCGAATGTAGGCACCACGGTCCTCCTCGTCCCCATTGCAGTCAATATTGCGCTACAAACAGGTGGCAACCCCGCTGCCTTTGCCCTCATGGTGGCCTTAGCAACCTCCAATTCTTTTCTGTTACCGACTCATCAAGTCAATGCGTTAATGATGGGCCCTGGGGGTTATCGAGTAGCCGACTACCTGCGGGCGGGCGGCGTGATGACGGTATTGTTTTTAGTGATTTTGGTGGGGATGGTGAATGTGGTTTTTTAGGGAGAGGTTAAGGAGTTAAGGTAGCCAAAAAATTAAAGTCGTGGTGGACTAGAGGCTTTAGCCGGTGGGGGCAGAAGATAATTGAAATCGCAATGCCCCCATCGATAGGTGGACTAGAGGCTTCAGCCGGAGGGGGATGGAACAGAATTGAAATTGCAGTGCCCACCCACCGGCTAAAGCCTCTAGTCCACCGCTATTTTAATTCTTTGAAATTCCTCGTTTCCACGTGCCTGTGTGGAAACGAGGAACGTAAGACAATTTTAAGAAAACATTAAGACTATTTTAAGAATCCTTTGTTATTCTAGTCAGTATAAAGGTAACTGTTGATGGTTAACTGGGTCATTACCTTTATATTTAAACATGACTTCATCTAACTTAGGAGAACGCACTATGAAAATACCCTCTCTAGCCCTTATTTTGGGTTTAACAACCACTGTCGTGGGTTATTCTGCTGAACCAGCACCCACGCCTGCACCAGATTCTTCGCAAAGTGCTTGTAGTCCAGACACGATGGTTTTCAATTTTCCCTCTCAAGAACTCAGTTCAGCGGAAAAAGACAGTCTTCTCCAGCTATTAGGACAGGAAAAATTGTTGCAGGATGTGTATGCGAAACTGTATGAAAAATGGCCGTTGCCAGCGTTTCAAGAGATTCCCCGTGGGGAAGAACGACATGCCAATGGGGTCAAGGCGTTGTTGAGGAAATATCAACTCACCGACCCCAATGTCGATAAACTAGCGGGTGTCTTTGAGGATGCCAAATTGACTCAGCAGTACCAAGATTTGGTGGCAAAGGGCAACGGTTCCTTGGAAGAGGCCATGACGGTATTGGCTTCCTTAGAGGAACAAGATGCGGTGGATTTGGAAAAAGCCGTGACCGCCACTGACAATTTTGACGTGCAATTTGTGTATCGTCAATTGGCCAAAGGTTCCAGAAACCATCTGCGCGACTTGGTCAGTTTGTTGCGTGACAAAGGGACAACCTATCAACCGGCATTTTACAGCATGGCGGATTTTCAGAAAGTGGTTGATGCGGGACAGGAGAAGTACTTGTATGATGATCCTTCACAAGTGCCGTGTAAGCCGAAGAAACAAGAGAAGTTGCAGATTGAAGGGAAGCCCAATCTGCGTGGTCCCCAAGTGGATCCACCCGTGGTTGGCAGAGATCACCCGGCGGCGCCTGAAGAAGAGGAGGGAGATGATAAAGATTGATTCGTCACCCACTTAAACCTGACAAGTCTTTGAGAACTGTCAGGTTTGTTTCTCAAGTTAAACCTGGCAGGTCGCAGAACACCTGTCAGGTTTGTTTAAGTATAGTAATATTCCTTCTCATTTGTACCCCCCCTGCCCCCCCGTACACGGGGGGGAGTGACACTAGTATACGGGGGAGTGACCCCCCCGCGTGCGGGGGGCAGGGGGGTACAAATGAGAAGGAATATCACTATATCAGTGCCTAACCTATTGTATAGACATTTCGTTTTGACACTGGTCATTTTTAATTAAAAAATTTCACAACTGCTTATGAATTTACCTCCTTATCAAAAGACCCGTTTGCTTCACTTAGGGTTACTCATTTTCATCATAGCGGCTTGGCTAACCAGCGAAGGTGCCGACAGCTATGAAGACTTGAACCACTTCGATTTCACGGTGCATAAATGGCTAGGAATGGGCGTGGTACTGTTTGTCTGCCTACGTCTGTTTTATGGCTTCATAGGTCCTCAAAACGTTCGCTTTTCGCAACTTCTCCCGTACAATCGCAGCCGTTTGCAACTGATTGGACAAGATTTTTTAAACCTGATCACGTTCAAACTTCCTCCGGGGCCTACTCATCAGGGTTTAATCGGTGCCATCAAACTGTTTGGTTTATGCCTCTTCACTTGGATGGCCACCACTGGCACTCTTATGTTTATTTGGTTAGAACCGGGCAAAGAAGCCACCGGACCAATACATATCGTGATGGAACTTCATGAAATTGGCGAACCGCTGATTCCTCTTTATCTCGTGCTACACATCGGTATCGTGATATTCTATGCCATTAAGGGACGAGATTTATGGCGGAAGATGTTTTTTTGGCAATGAGGCGGTTGGAGTAGAGGCTTTAGCCGGCTACCAGTAGGCACACTCCAGAATTCAAGAGTGGGAGGGTGCCTACCGCCGGCAGGCTAAAGCCTCCACTCCAACGTCTTCTTCTTTACCAATATCTCAAAACGGCAACTTCAAAGACTTATCAATTCCCAACAACTGCCGCCGAAACTGTTCCTGAATGTTCTCCAACGCTGTTTGAGTATTCGCTTCAAACCGAATCACTAAACAAGGGGTGGTGTTCGATGGACGCACCAATCCCCAGCCATCTTTAAAATCTGCACGAATGCCATCTATTGTGCAAATTTCCGCGTCTGGCAATTGGAAAGAAGCACGAATTTTATCCATCAGTTCATAGTGTTGACCAAAATTTTCCAGTTCCAATTTCAACTCCGGCGTGTTCACTGCATCAGGAAGGGAGGCAAACACTTTGGTGGGACTGCGTGTCTCGATGGAGAGTATTTCAAGTAAGCGGGCCGCCGCATAGAGGGCATCATCAAAGCCATACCAGCGTTCTTTAAAGAAAATATGTCCACTCATTTCACCTCCTAAAGCGGCATCTGTTTCTTTAATTTTGGACTTGATAAATGAGTGTCCGGTCTTCCACATAATCGGTTCGCCACCGTGTTGTTTGATGGCATTGCCTAAATGTCTGCTACACTTAACATCGAAGATAATTTTAGCCCCCGGCTGACGTTTTAAAATGTCCTTGGCGTACAATATCATTTGACGGTCCGGCCAAATAATTTTGCCGTTGACATCCACGACGCCTAAACGGTCCGCATCGCCATCAAATGCCAGTCCCAAATCCGCCCCTTTGGCTTTGACGGTTCGAATCAGCGTTTCCAAATTCTCCGGCTGACTGGGGTCTGGATGATGATTGGGAAAATGACCATCGACCTCGCAATAAAGTTCAATGACTTCACATCCTAAAGCGCATAACAAATGAGGCGCAATCACGCCTGCCACGCCGTTTCCGCAATCGACTACGACTTTGAAGGTGCGGGCCAATTGAACATCTTTCGTGATTCGTTTGAGATAAGCATGGTGAATGTCAGACGTGTGTAACGTGCCCGTGCCCCCCGTGATAAGGTTGCCGGTATCGATGCGAGTTTTGAGGGCTTGAATGGCGTCCCCAAACAAGGTGTCTCCTCCTAACATGATTTTAAAGCCGTTGTAATCAGCCGGATTATGACTGCCTGTGATCATCACTCCACTGCCGGTTTTCAAATAGTAAGTGGCAAAATAGAGAACAGGCGTGGGCACCATCCCAATATCGATTACATCTCGGCCAGCCGCTAAGAGTCCCTGAATCAAGGCATTTTGTAAAGAAGGCCCAGACAGTCGCCCATCCCTGGCGACGATGACGGTTGTTTGACCGCGTGCTTGGGCTTCACTGCCGATGGCTTGACCAATTTGAGTGGCGATGGTCGGAGTCAGGGTGGTACCGACGATGCCACGAATGTCGTAGGATCGGAAAATGGAGTCGTTTGACATAGTGTTGAGTTTTTCTGAATGGTGAATGAATTGGAGGGGAACAGTGAGAAACGAGGTTAGAACGAGGTTAGTATGAATAGTGAGTAGTAGATAATTTGGCCATAATGCCATTGGTTAAGGAGTTAATCAAGTGGGTTAAGGAGTTAAGATAACAAAAAAATCAAGGCAACGGTGGACTAGAGGCTTTAGCCGCCATGCCATTAAGTTAAGGAATGTAAAGTGGCCAAAGAATTAAAATAGCGGTGGACTAGAGGCTTCAGGTGGCCAAAGAATTAAAATAGCGGTGGACTAGAGGCTTCAGCCGGAGGGGGCACGGTGATTTCAACATCTGTTCGGCACTCTCCGGCTAAAGCCTCTAGTCCACCTTCGGCACTCTCCGGCTAAAGCCTCTAGTCCACCTGTGGCCAAAGAATTAAAATAGCGGTGGACTAGAGGCTTCAGCCGGTGGGAGGGCACGGTGATTTCAACATCTGTTCGGCACTCTCCGGCTAAAGCCTCTAGTCCACCTTCGGCACTCTCCGGCTAAAGCCTCTAGTCCACCTTCGGCACTCTCCGGCTAAAGCCTCTAGTCCACCGCTACTTTTAATTTCTAATGTCTGAACTTTGATTAGAATGATTTTCAGATGAACTATGATTAGTAAAACCTCCTTATCATAGTCGTCATTTAATCATCTCAATCAGAGTTCAAGACTGACGAGAAATTGCACGATATTTCACCCAGATTGCCTCACTACCGATCATTTTAAGTAATCACTGTCGGCGCCTCCCGCCCTGTGTACTTCTTAATCTGGGCGATGGTTTCTGCAATGCCGATTAACTCTTTCAATGCCACTTGGGCATCTAAGTGATGTTTGGTAGAATCCGGTTCGTAAGATTCCAAGTATACTCGCAGAGTCGCCCCTTCTACGCCAGTGCCTGAGAGGCGGAAGACAATGCGTGAACCATCTTGGAAACCAATGCGGATGCCTTGATTGGTGCTAATGCTATGGTCAGTGGGGTCGATGTAACTGAAATCGTCACAAAATTCGATTTGGTAAGCACCAAATTTCTGGTTAGGCAAGTCTGTCATTTGGTGATGCAGGTTCTGGATTAAATCGTTGGCCCGTTGCGAATCTACGCCTTCATAATCGTGGCGGGAGTAGAAATTGCGGCCATACTTGGCCCAATGTTCTCGTACAATGGTTTCCACCGATTGGGAACGGGCGGCTAAAATATTTAGCCAAAAGAGTACCGCCCACAATCCATCTTTTTCGCGAACATGGTTAGAACCGGTTCCAAAACTTTCTTCACCACAGAGGGTCACTTTCCCAGCATCTAACAGGTTGCCAAAGAATTTCCACCCGGTGGGGGTTTCATAACAGTCAATCCCCATCGCTTCTGCAACCCGGTCGGCCGCCGCACTGGTGGGCATAGAACGGGCGATACCGGCTAAACCTGTTTTGTAATCTGGGATAAGGTGGGCATTGGCAGCTAAGATAGCCAAACTGTCAGACGGGGTGACAAAGAAGCGGGTTCCTAAAATCATATTGCGATCTCCATCACCATCAGCCGCCGCGCCAAATTGAGGCGCTGCGTCTCCGTACATGAGTTTTACTAACTCATGGGCATAAGTCAAGTTGGGGTCAGGATGGCCGCCGCCAAAATCTTCTAGGGGGGTACCATTTATTACCGTACCAGCAGGGGCGCCCAGTGTCTCTTCCAAAATGATTCGTGCATAAGGGCCAGTGATGGCGTGCATAGCATCAAATCGCATGGTAAAGCCACTTTTGAACAGTTGTCGAATCTGGTCAAAGTCAAACAGGGTTTCCATGAGGTCGGCATAATCTGCCACGGAGTCAATCACTTGTATTTGAGTTTGTCCCAATGTCAGATTCCCAAGTCGTGACAAGTCCACGTCGGGCGCGTCGACAATATGGTATTCTTGAATGGATAAGGTGTGTTGATAAATC
Source organism: Thiotrichaceae bacterium (assembly GCA_011391085.1). Lineage (GTDB taxonomy): Bacteria > Pseudomonadota > Gammaproteobacteria > Beggiatoales > Beggiatoaceae > JAABRD01. The sequence continues at coordinate 46,634 of JAABRD010000016.1, forward strand.
GCTTCCGTGACATTTTCTGGGGCGGGGCCGCCATTGCTGATGTTGTATTTGATCCCGAAATCTTCATGAGGCCCTCCTGGATTGTGACTAGCCGACAGAATGATGCCACCAAACGCTGAATATTTGCGGATGATGGCGGAAACCGCAGGAGTGGAAAGGAGGCCATGTTGGCCTACCAATACTCGCCCAAACCCATTAGCAGTGGCCATCTTCAAGATGGTTTGAATAGCCGTTTTATTATAATAACGGCCATCGCCACCTAGCACTAAAGTTTGACCTTGAAAGCCTTCCAGTGAATTGAAAATCGACTGGACAAAATTTTCCAGATAGTGCGGTTGTTGAAACACTTTTACTTTTTTACGCAAGCCAGATGTTCCCGGTTTTTGCCCTTGAAAGGAGGTTGTAGAAATAGTCTTCACGGTGTTTATCCCATTAAATTGGTTATGACAATGATTATGATGTTTGCAAACCAATATGATAACCAATGTTTGGGATAAGTGTCAAATTTTTGGTCATGTTTCAGGAGTCCAAGGCTATGCTTTGGACTCCTGGTAGTGATGCAATGTGGGTTCTCTGTCTGAACTCTGATTAGAATGATTTTCAGATGGACTCTGATTAATCAATCTTCCTTTCATAGCCCTCATTTAATCATCTAAATCACAGTTCAAGACGAAGAGAAACCGCACGATCTTTCACCCAGATTGCCTCACTACCGGACTCCTGTCATACGATCTAGGCTGGTTCATTTCTGATCCGCCATAGATACCGAGGCTTGAAGAGACGCGACTTGTTTCTGGGGTGCCAGAGGATCGGTTTGCATTTCTGCAAACTGTTCTGAAGAAGCCCGAAACCTGGCTACCATAGTGACTGTTTGATTTAGGGTCAAACTATTGTTCGTCCCTGAATTGCCGACAGTTGTTGCCTCATAAACCCGTTGCGGGTTGGAAAAATAGGGAATTCTAGGGCACTCGACGCCCTGATCGATACATTCCTTGTCTGAAGCCATGATGGTCCGCCAACTAGGAGAAGAGTCTTCGGTAATGTGAACATAACCATGACTGTATTCATAGGCACCAGTGATGCCACCGCCAACCCCAAAAGAGGTGGCATACTTATCGTGCGTGGCACCCATGTTATGACCCAATTCATGGGTAAACGAATAAGCAGGGGCAGAAGCACAATATCTTTCCACTACGGTGAATCCATATTTCTCCCGGTGCGTGGAATTGGGCAATAATACCCAGCCGACGCCACAAGTGTAATTATTGCCACCTTCCACCCACAAACTAACCAAATCGGCATGATGGCTGTCTCGCAAACTGTGGACTTCATCCACTAACCCTTGGGAGTCTTGCGTCTGATCTTTCTGATAAGTCAGTTTTTTCAAGTCCGTGAAATGAGAACCAGACTCCGTGTAGTCGACCTGTTGAGTATGCACTAACCTTAATTGTTGGTCAATGCCACTGTTCAGATAGGCGGTATTGGTTTCCTCCACGGCCAAGCAAATTTCGGATACAATATCAAAAGACACTTTGGCAACCGCGGGGGTATAGACCACCATAACATCAATGGTGACGGGAGGTTTAACAGAATCACCGATGCGTTGAACAGGAGAATCGGTGGTGCTATTTGGAGAAGAATTACGGGACTGCGGTGGCAGTGAGGGTGACTGGGGCGGCGGTGTGGAAGAAGACTTTGATGAGGACTGAGAAGCAGATAGGATGGTAGCGTTCGGGGGGTTACGATACCCTCCTAGAGGAAACGCGGAAGGATTGGTTTTGGCAATCAGATGTAAATCATTTTGCCAAGGCCGTATCCAATACACGCTTCCTTGTGCATTCACATTCCCAGTCACTTTATCGTCATTCACCACTAAAGTGACATCACTCAATGGTATTCCTTCAATTTTTCCCAACCAAGTGAAGTTTTGAGGAGTTCGGTAATGAATCGCCCGATTCACCGCGGTATAAGACACTTGAGGGAATAAGTTGAGAATCATCTTTTCTGGATAAACCGCCTGAGAACAAGTCTTTTGCGCTTGACTTTGGCCGAAGGCGTGAGGGTTAAGTTTCTCATACCTAAGTCGACTCACAGTCAAGCTGGGAGGTTTATCTTCTGGAGTTGTCATTGTTTCCAAAAACAATGGGCGATTGCCTAATTCTTTCTGAAAATTGACAGGAGACTTGCCTTTTTCTGGCAAGCATGATAGAGTGGCAGGCGGATTTTTATCCAAACGTGCCTCTTTGATTTCATTGGCCTTGATAAAAGACGCAACGGGTGAGGGGAAGGAAAGTAACGCTAACGCTAACAACATGGTAAAAAGACTGTGTTGGTAAGGATAGTTAAAACTTCCCCACGGGTTTCTAAGGGCGCCATAAGAGGCCCTAATATGAATTTGCGGAATATTGGAGTATTTCATAATCTGTTAACCTCTTGAAAATTTTGGTCATGTTCTATGTTTGTAGAGATGGCCAAAATATTTAACGTGATTAATAAATTATTTATACAAGAATTGTTCCCACCCAGGCAAAAATACTCGATTCATTTAAATTGGTATGATTTCCCCTGGTTTAGATGTCATCAAAATGTCAGTTAGTACGCCCTTCGTGTACAAGGACAATACCATTAAGTTGAGGAAAATCTCGGTGGAGTGGAGGCTTTAGCCGGCCGGCCGGCTAAAGCCTCCACTCCACCGTTGGTTTCCGGCTGAAGCCTCTCCTCCAACGTTGGTTTCCGGCTAAAGCCTCCACTCCAACATCGGTTCCCGGCTAAAGCCTCTAGTCCGGAACACATTTTCCATTATTCATTATTCACTATTCATTGAAAGAAAAAATTATGCGTCCAAGTGGTCGATTACCTAATGAACTTCGTCACATCAATTTCACTCGTCATTATACCAAGTATGCCGAAGGGTCAGTGTTGACGGAATTTGGGCAGACGAAAATTCTTTGCACTGCTACAGTGGAAGAACGTTTGCCACGGTTTTTAAAAGAGAAGCAAGGTAGCAGTGGGTGGGTGACAGCCGAATATGGGATGTTGCCGCGTTCGACGCAAAGTCGAATGCAACGGGAAGCCAGTACCGGTAAACAAGGTGGCAGGACGTTGGAAATTCAACGGTTGATTGGGCGGGCGTTGCGGGCGGTGATGGATTTGCAAGCGTTGGGCGAACGGACGATTACCCTAGATTGTGATGTCCTTCAAGCCGATGGCGGGACCCGTACTGCGGCAATCACAGGCGGTTATATTGCCTTGGTGGACGCCGTTCAGCATTTGTTGAAACGGAAGTTGATTAAAACCAATCCAATTCATGGCACGGTGGCCGCGGTGTCGGTAGGAATTTATAAGGGAGTACCGGTGTTAGATTTGGATTATCAAGAAGATTCGGAAGCGGAGACGGATATGAATGTCGTGATGAATGAAGCTGGCGCCTTTGTCGAAATTCAAGGCACCGCCGAAGGTCATGCGTTTCGTTCCGAAGAGTTGCAAACGATGTTAGCGTTGGCAACGGAAGGAATTGGACAGTTGATTGAGAAGCAGAGGATGGTATTAAATGGGAAGGGGTAGTGTGTGGATGTGATTGACTACCCCTGTTAAAGTGATATAGTGATATTTATATAATATTGTACCTCTTCTCAGGAACGCAATAAGAATGATTGCGCGTTGCTACGCTTCGCACAGCGCAATAATTCTTATTGCGTTCCAGAGGAAATGGTACGGTTTTCGCCGGGGCGCAATAAGAATGTATGAATATCACTATAACCCCCCTCCGTCGTCAATCAATTCAGATGCGCTTCCAACTCCGACAACGAGTTGACCAAAGCGGCCTCTTCCAATAATTTAGACAATTTGTCTGGGTCCCGGAGGTGGTCAATCTTCTTGAGTAACAACTTGGGCACTCGCTTAAAACGAGCTTGCAAGACCTTGACTAGGGCATCTCGAAACGGGGTTAACACTTTCTGGATGCCTTGTTGCATTCCTTGCTGGATTCCTTGCTGGATTCCTTGCTGGATTCCCTTTTCCATCGCCATTTGTTCAATGCTACTGACATATCGCATTTTCTTTTTCTCCTCATGTTTGAATACAAACTGGTTAAACTGCTGAGTTAAGGGCTTGGGTAACACGAATACCCAATCCAAAAACCGAAATAACTCCAGAATCTCTTTCCGACTGTACTGGGCTTGATATAACTCCTTGTACAACGCCTTTTTCCAGGTGAACCGTTGTTGCGAGTCAGTCCGCGTTTCTAACCCCTTTAAATGCACCCGAACTACATACGCAAAGGGATTCTTGGAACGTTCTAACTCGGCCCATTTCACGGGATCCCAATAGTCTAGCAGTTTCACAATGGGAAACTCAAATGAGACTTTGCAACCAAAGTTTTCATACGAGTAACTCTGAGGCCGCCACTCTGGGTTGTCATCTCCTAAAATAGCTAGACTCATCACACAGGCGCCATAGCGGTCATATAACCGATAATGGTAAATAAACATGCGTTCATCAAACGTGGCCTCGGCCTGACTTTGCAGTTCCAGATGAATATACAACATGGTGCGGTGGCCGTTGCGCAGAGACACTTCGGCGAGTTTATCTACCCGCCGTTGTTTGGTGACCGCTTCGCGGACGATTTTGGAGAGTTCTTTATTCAAGAATTTCACGCCTTTACTCCAGTCGATTTGGGCATACAGTTCGGGCTGAAACATCTCGATAAATTCGGGAAAGTAATGTTCCAGAATGTCTTTCCAGGGACTGTCAAATTCGAGGGTTTGAGGTTTTGGGGTCGTTTTGGGTTTGGGGGTTATCTTAGGGGGTTGTAGCATATATTGTCATATTAGTTAAGCCTGCTGGGTATGGATTAATGAATCGTTGTCTGAACCAGAATTTGGGTAGTGATGCAATGTGGGTTCACTGTCTGAACTCTGATTAGTCAAGCCTCCTTTCATAGCCCTCATTTAATCATTTCAATCAGAGTTCAAGACCGAAGAGAAACCGCATGATATTTCACCCAGATTGCATCACTACCAGAATTTGCAGAATTTTAGAATTGGAAGACATGGAGAAGTCAAGTTATTCTGATGAATTTATTCCAAAAAAAGCCCCGTTGGACTAGAGGCTTCAGCCGGTGGGGGTTGCCCGGGTTTTTGGTAACGTGCCGCAGCCCACCGGCTAAAGCCTCTAGTCCACCGTTGCGTTTAGTCCACCAATGCCCCGTTGGACTAGAGGCTTCAGCCGGTGGGGGTTGCCCGGGTTTTTGGTGACGTGCCGCGGCCCACCGGCTGAAGCCTCTAGTCCACCGTTGACAAAAAAAACTCCGCCAAGTTCTATACAACTCGCGGAGTTTTTTAAGTTAAGGAAGGTTAAATATACAAACAAATATCCGATTCGCCGGCAAATTCAAAGAACGTTGCGGCACCGCCAAATTCAATCCCGTCAATGAAATCTTTGGGATCAAATTCAAATAAGTCCACCGTCATTTGACAGGCAACCAATTTGACATCCGCTTCCTTACACAGGCTACGGAGTTCTTCAATACTGGCCACGCCTTTTTTCTTCATCTTCGCCTTCATCATGCTGGACATGACGGCTTGCATTCCCGGCAAGGCTTGCACCAGAACCGGGACAGGCATCGGCATCGGCATGGCAGGATTGCCTAACGGACTCACTTGTAAGTTGAGGTTCTTACGCAACAACTGGAGTCCATAGAAGGTAAAAAAGATTTGCGTGTCGTAACCTAACGCAGCGGCTGTGGAAGCCAAAATGAAAGGGGGGTAAGCCCAATCTAGGGTGCCTTTGGTGGCAATAATCGCAAGTTTTTTTGACATAGCGATGGTTTCTCCTCTTGTGATGAATGTCAGTCGTTATTTTTTCTTGATCAGGTAGTAAAATTTACCACCTTCTTCTTTGGAATCCATCAATTCGTTGCCAGTTTGTTTAGCAAACGCATCAAAGTCCTTCACCGAACCAGGGTCGGTGGCAATGATACGCAACACTTGACCTGGTTGCATATCATTGAGTGCTTTTTTCGCCCGCAAAATGGGCAGTGGGCAGTTTAGACCGCTGGCATCGAGTTCTTTATCGTGTTGGGCCATATTAGATTCTCCAATTAAGTGATGATACTAGGGTTAATAGGACTTACGCAACGCCCAATCCTTACCCCTCCCCAACCCTCCCCGTACACGGGGAGGGAGTGACTTCCCCCCGCGTGCGGGGGGCTGGGGGGTACAAATCAGAAGGAATGCTACTATACATAACTTATTGCGTAGGCCCCGATAAAAAAAGATTGTCTGAGTCAATACAAAATATCAGGCAATTTTGTGACTTTAGTAATTCAAGTTATTCTTATATACTACTGTGAGTCAAAAAGCAAGTCTCAAAAATTCATTTCATTTCTCACCGCACGATTATTATGAACTTTCTACCCATCTTTTTAAATATTCAGCAACAACCCTGTCTTGTCGTAGGCGGCGGGGCAACGGCCACTCGTAAAGTGGATTTATTGTTACAGGCCCATGCCAAAGTTAAAGTTGTCGCACCGACTTTGACGGATTCATTGAGTGATTTGGTGAAACAAGGACGTATTAGCCATCACCCTGCAAAATTTACGGTGACTGATTTGCAAGATTGTCGTTTAGTCATTGCTGCCACTAATGATAAAACAGTCAATCAACAGGTGTCTAGTCTGGCCCATCAACAAGGTATTCCCGTCAATGTGGTGGACCATCCTGAATTATGCAGTTTTATCATGCCTTCCATCATTGACCGTGACCCCGTTCAAATCGCGGTTTCTACCGGCGGCGCCTCGCCCGTGTTAGCACGACTGCTACGCGCCCGTTTAGAGACGTTGATACCAGCCACGTATGGACGGTTGGCCGAATTTGTGGCGAGTTTTCGCGAACAAGTCAAACAACGCCTACCTTTTAAGGAACGTCGGCATTTTTGGGAAACGGTGTTGCAAGGCCCCATTGCAGAAATGTTATTGTCAGGTCACACCCAAGAAGCCACACAAGCGTTAGAGGCACTATTGGAGAAAAAGACGACCACTTCCCAGCAACTGGGTGAAGTCTATCTAGTTGGCGCAGGCCCTGGCGACCCGGATTTATTAACTTTTCGGGCATTGCGACTCATGCAACAAGCTGATGTGGTCTTATATGACCGTTTAGTGGCGCCTGAAGTGTTAAATTTAGCCCGCCGTGATGCAGAACGCATTTATGTAGGGAAAGAACCCACCCATCATCCCGTCCCTCAAGAAGAAATCAACCAACTCCTCATTCGGTTAGCCAAAGCTGGCAAACGAGTGTTGCGTTTAAAAGGTGGCGACCCCTTTATGTTTGGACGCGGTGGGGAAGAAATTGAAACCTTGATGGAGGAGGGTATCCCATTCCAAATTGTCCCCGGCATCACCGCCGCCACTGCCGCTTCCGCCTACGCTGGTATTCCTCTTACTCACCGCGACTATGCGCAAGCCTGTGTCTTCGTCACGGCCCATCTGAAAGACAGTCAGATGACGTTAAATTGGAATTTGCTGACGCAACCACATCAAACTGTCGTGGTATACATGGGTCTCCGGGCGTTACCTTCGCTGACGCAAGAACTGATTCAACATGGAATGTCACCCGATAAACCTGCGGCCCTTATTCAGAAAGCCACCACTTCGGACCAACGTGTGTTAGTGGGAACGTTAGCAACGTTACCACGTCTCGTGGAGGAGGCGAACATCAACATGTATAGTATTATTATCATTGGCGAAGTGGTGACGTTGCATGAAAAACTGGCTTGGTTTACACCGGATAGTGGTTTTAGTGGATAGTGGATAATGGAGAGTGGAGAGTGGGGTAGTGTTGTATAAGTAATGGTATAGCGATTTTGGAGTACGGAATTTATTCCGTTGGAGTACGGAATTTATTCCGTACTCCAAAACCCACAACCATTACCTTTGCAACACTACCTATGGAAACGGAATAAATTCCGTACTCCAAAACCCACAACCATTACCTTTGCAACACTACCGATAGTGGATAGGTAAGAAACTGAGTTTCTTGGAGTGCCGTTGCGTAAGGTGAATTTAACAATCGAATCAACAGGAAAACACTTATGAATTTTTTTTATTCCCCATTGACATTCTTGAGAATGTCAGCCACAGTTTTTGCAAGCAAGATGGTATAGCGATTTTGGAGTACGGAATTTATTCCGTTGGAGTACGGAATTTATTCCGTACTCCAAAACCCACAACCATTACCTTTGCAACACTACCTATGGAAACGGAATAAATTCCGTACTCCAAAACCCACAACCATTACCTTTGCAACACTACCGATAGTGGATAGGTAAGAAACTGAGTTTCTTGGAGTGCCGTTGCGTAAGGTGAATTTAACAATCGAATCAACAGGAAAACACTTATGAAATTTTTTTTATTCCCCATTGACATTCTTGAGAATGTCAGCCACAGTTTTTGCAAGCAAGCAAGCAAGCAAGCAAGCGACTCTTTTGGCCATTTAAAACTCCACTTCACATATCATATTAGGCCACATTTCCTAAGATACCTACTGGTTGCCAGTTTCATTGGTGGACTCACTCTGTCTGAATCATTGTGGGCTGCTGGGACGTGTCTGCCTTTTGGTGCCGCCTATTATTGTGACATCGACCATGTCAATCATCCTACTCTCACCGCTTGTCAGATTGCTTGTGACCTACCAGTAACAAGCTATACTTTAACTCTCAATACCGCTGGCACTGGTAATGGGACTGTCACTGGTGGTGGTACTTATACGGGCGGAACCATTGTTGACTTAATAGCAACCCCAGATGCCAATTCCACTTTTGCCGGTTGGTCAACAGGATGTAGTAGCGGGATGACGTTAACTGCAGATACGACTTGTACCGCTACGTTTGACCTAATTCCTACTACACCCGCTGCCACCACGCCCGCTGCCACCACGTCCCCCTTACCTCAAGACATGAGTGTCTTTGTCCAAGTCGACGGTACAGGCAGTGGCCGTGTCACTAGCCCCGAGTCTGGACTATCCTGCCAAACCAGTGATTGTCAAGAGGACGCCAAGGGTGAACTGGTCTGCGCCACCAATTGTACCACCATCGTTAAAACGGGTAGTAATCTTACCCTGATTCCCCAAGCCGACTCTAACTCAATTTTTAGTAGTTGGGGAGGAAACGTGAACTGCGCAGATGGCCAATTGACCACGATAACGGAAGGCACACTTTGCATTGCTTACTTCCGTCGTCTCTATCAACTTACTATAGAAGTTCAAGGTCCTGGCAATGTGACTGGTAATCGACCTGGTTATGATTCCAAGAAACCTATTAATTGCGGCGTGGGTCAGACTCAATGCCAAAATACTTATGAATCAGGTACTCAGGACTCTCTACAAGCGCAACCGCTGGGAAATGCTTTATTTCAAGGTTGGGGAGGTGATTGTAGCGGGTTGCAAAACCCGTTAATTCTCAATCTCAGTAAAGATATGACTTGTCAAGCTATCTTTCTGGCCCCCACCGCGGTCAAGTTAGACCAAATAATCATGGACTTTTCACCGGCGACGCCGGCAGAAGTTAACACCAATGCCACTTTAACTGCCACCGGCGGTGCTTCCGGTAATCCTGTGACGTTTGCCAGTACCACGCCGACCGTATGTAGTGTGTCAGGTAGCACGGTGAATGTTATCGCAACTGGAACCTGCACAGTCACCGCCGACCAAGCGGGAAATGACCAATATTACCCGGCGCCTCAAGTGATGGCTAACATGACGGTGAATAATCCTGTCAAGCTAGACCAAACGATTACTCATTTTTCCCCAGCGACTCCCGTCGTAATCAATAGTGATGCCACTTTAACTGCCACTGGGGGAGGGTCAGGGAATCCCGTCACGTTTGCCAGCACCACGCCAACCGTCTGCACTGTGTCAGGCAACACCGTCAATTTGGTCAATGTGGGAACCTGCGTGGTGACTGCTGACCAGGTAGGAAATGACCTTTATAACCCAGCACCCCAAGTGATGGCCAATATTACGGTCACCTCTCCCGCTAAATTAGACCAACTGATAACTATTTTTTCCTCCACTGGAACTGTCGGCGACCAGTTTATCCTAATGGCAACAGGCGGGGGTTCCGGTAATCCAGTCACGTTTGTCAGTATCACGCCTACCGTTTGCACCGTGTCAAGTAACCTGGTAACATTACTAATAGTCGGCACCTGCACTCTCACGGCTGACCAGGCAGGAAATGACCTATACAATCCTGCGCCGCAAATGATTGCCAATATCACCGTTCAGAATCCCGCCAAGCAACCGCAACTGATCACCGACTTAGTCGCCACCGGCAAGGTCGGTGAACATACCACTTTGAAGGCCACCGGTGGCAATTCGGGTAATCCCGTGACCTTTGCCACGACCACACCTGCCGTATGTGCAGTCTCTGGCAACGTTGTGACCTTTTTGGCAGTAGGAACTTGCACCATCATTGCCAATCAAGTTGGCAATGACGAATACCAGGACGCTTCGCCGGAAATCACTCAGATTGAAGTCCATGCCCAGGGCAGTCAAACCAGTCCACCCATAGCCGATTCTACTACCACGCCAGTGTCCACCGTCAACTCACTCAATTGCGCGATGACTGACACTGCCGGTATCACAACCATCCGTGGCTTATGTGATGCACGGGGGAAAGTCTTTTCGACGCCCATCGTGATTGACCGGGATGCGACTCTTAGCAATGCTGTATTCGCCAGTTCCGTGGATAACCATGGATGGATTTCAAACTCCAAAATAACTTCGACTGGCGAGGTCAAAGGAGGCATTTTAACAGGTCGTATTGACAATCAAGGCATCGTGCAAGATTTTGAATTTAAAGGCAGTTCCTTCACAGGTGGCACTGTCGGCGGTGTTATTCAAAATACTTCCACCGTCGGGGGATGTCTTCAAGATGTCACTTTGTTACCCAATACCACTCTCACAGGAGGATGTCTGGATGGGACCCTCAAAGAGGATCCTAATTTTCCCGCCGTGTTAGATAATGTCAAAGTCAAGGGCGAAGGGTTGGTTACGGAAATCCCACCTCCAGAAGACACCGGCGTTTTATCTAACGCCCAACTGAATAATTTGGATGCCGAAACCTTCGGTCACCTCTCGCTAGAAACGATGCGTTTGTTGACAGCCGCGGACCTCTCCCAAATTTCACCAGAAGCGTTCCGTGGCTTGACCGCAGAACAATTAGCGGCCCTCAGTGAGGAAGCCATCGCCGCGTTGACTCCTGAACAAATGGCCGCGATTTCCCCTGCTACGATGACCGGGTTAACGGCCGAACAATTGGCGGTCCTAGATGAGGCAACGGTAGCTGTCATCTCCGGTGAACAACTGGCCCCCATTCCTCCCGACACGTTTAGCACCCTCACCCCAGCACTGGTAACCGCTTTGAGTGCTAACGCTTTGGCAAGTCTAACCCCCTCCCAATTTTTATATGTGCCGACTTCGGCGGTCGGTGGTCTGACTGCACAAAACCTGGGTGGCATATCCACGGACATAATCAGTCGTTTCACACCTGACCATTTGGCGGCTTTGCCTACGGACCAGTTCCAACAATTGCCAAATACCGATATTGGTAAATGGTTGAATAACCTTGACCAGACTCGCATTGAGGGGGCCCAAATGGCACCGTTGATTCCTTCCGATTGGCAATGGAACTCAACCACCGGTGCCTTGATTCCGCCGGTGGGTACCGTGTTGCAACTCAAACCGTTATCGACCACCGAGGCACAAATAGTACCGGTGGTCTTACCTGAACTGCCCAATTTAAAGACCAGTTTTGGAATCGCTGGCGAAGGTGAACAATCTGTAGAAGAATCGATGCAGTTGACCTTGGACCAGGTCGATTTATCGCAATTTATGCTGTCGCAAGATGAACAAGGCATTTTACAAGTCCGCGGGACAGGAGAATTTGAAGGCGTCAACTTTGCTTTCATTCCTGATGTTGGTGAAATGATTCAGGTCGACTCCGAAATTCCCATTGGTTTGGAAACCATTGAGGGTGGCTTTTTCCAAATGACTACCCCAGATTCACAGCAATTCAAAATTACTCCAGCACCGACGGATCCAAAGGGACTGTCTCAAGTATTAGGAGGAGGCGCCGTGATAGTAGGAAAACGCGGAGATGTGTTTATGGAAGTTCCCACCAGTTTACGACAGGTTGGTAAGGCTAGAGAAGTCGTCATGTTTGACCCACTGGTTGAACCGGCCCCAGCCGAATATTGTGAAGACGTTGCGGGAGAGACGGTATGCGATTTTGATAACGCCCCCTTAGAGAATCGTCCAGGCATTCGAACCGTTCCAACGACTGGGACACGAGTGAGAGACGTTCCCCATAAAAAAGTTGTCTATCCCAATGGTACAGCCCAACTCATTCGACCCACAGTGTTGTCTCCAGATACCTTTATCAATGTTGGTGCAGGCTTTGACAGTGTTGAAAAAGTCCAATTGAATGCCAATGGGACTTTTATCGTGACTCATCAAGGGAACAAGTATCTCGTTACTCCCAACTTTGGTCCCAGGAGTCGCCCGGTTGGTGCATCTGAACAGATTGAACCGACCATTGAGTTAGATGCGACGACGGGTCATATCACTTACACAATTATGTCAGACAAGGTTCCTCAGACCACTACCGGGACTAAATCGCGACCAGTTCGTGACGGGGAAGCACGCGAGGTATTGGAATTTGACTCATTAATTGAACCTGTGCCAGAAGAGAATTGTGAGGAGAACAAGGGGGAGATAATTTGCGAGACTCCGTAGTCTAGGAGGAAAGGTTAAGAACCCAGGAGTCACGCGCAAATTATGCCAAAGACCCTAAGAAACTCAGTTTCTTTAAGAAACTGAGTTTCTCCCACCATCCACGGTCCTTTCCAGCCAACTCTCCAATAACGCCAAATGCCATAACTTACTTCCATGCAACGGCGTCATATACTTCTCCGGTGCGGCTAATAACTGGTTCACATAATCCCGTTGAAATAACTGACGTTGCCGACAGGCTTCCGAATTTAATACCTCTCGCATAAATTCTAAAAAAGCACCGCGAACATATTTCAAAGCGGGAACTGGAAAATACCCCTTGGGACGGTCTATCACAGAGGCGGGGAGAAGCGAACGGGCAATGGCTTTTAAAGGATACTTGCCTTGTTCCCTTAACTTCAATTCAGGAGGAATCTGGGCCGCCAATTCTACTAAAGTATGATCCAAAAACGGCACTCGTGCTTCCAAACCCCAGGCCATCGTCATGTTGTCCACTCGTTTCACTGGGTCGTCGACAATCAAGGTGGTGACATCTAAACGTAACACTTTATCTAAAAACGTTTCAGCCCCGTCTTTGGCTAACAACTCCTCAACCAGTTGAGACGTGTAATCCTCCCCATGATAATCCGCATGAACCGTTTGCAAAAACTCTGCATGATCACGGTCAAAATAATAAGGTCGGAAGCGTTCTAAATCACTCCCTGTTGCCGCTTGCATCAATGGATACCAAAAATAACCAGCAAATACTTCATCCGCCCCTTGACCACTTTGAACCACTTTCACAGTTTGAGACACTTGTTCGGCTAACAAATAAAATGCCACGGCATCTTGACCTACCATCGGTTCCGACATCGCTGCAATGGCTTCTGGTAAACGTTGTAACACCTGCCCATTGGGAATCGTGTAACGATGGTGACGAGTGTGATAACGGGCCACGACTTGGTCCGAATATTCAAACTCACTTCCCCGTTCTTCTGGCGCATCTTCAAAACCGACGGAGAAAGTCAATAAGTTCTCCGGTGGCGTTACTTGTGCTAACAGTCCTACCAATAAACTGGAATCCAATCCCCCCGACAGTAGCACTCCAACTGGGACATCTGCGGCCAAACGGTGACTATTCACTGCCGCAGTGAGGGTGGCACGAGTCGCCTCTATCCATTCATCCTCCGTGACCGGTGTATCTGGACGCAGTGCCCGTAATTGCCAATACCGTCGACTTCTAGTGTGACCTTGTGAAGTGATGGTCAAAGTCGTCCCAGGAATCATTTTGCGCACCCCTTGCAACAAAGTCCGCGGGGCTGGCACGACGGCATGAAGAGTCAAATGATGATGCAATGCGACCTTATCAATCCGTGTATCGACCTCGCCCGCGGCTAACAAAGCTGGTAAAGTAGAAGCAAAACGAATAAAATGAGAAGTTTGGTGAATATACAACGGCTTGATACCCAGCCGGTCTCGTGCTAAAAAGAGTTGTTGTAAACGACTATCCCACACCGCAAACACAAACATCCCTTGCAAATGACTGACACACTCCTCACCCCATTGATGATAGGCTTTCAAAATCACTTCCGTATCTCCCTCGGAATGAAACACATAGCCACGCATTTGCAAAGTGTGACGTAAATCACGATAATTATAAATCGTGCCATTAAAAACAATGGTCAATCCTAACTCAGTATCCACCATAGGTTGATGCGCCCGGTTTGACAAATCAATCACTGCCAAGCGTCGATGTCCTAACCCCACGGGACCTTGCAGAAAATGTCCCGCATCATCAGGTCCACGTCGGGCAAGTTGGGTCATCATTTTCGATAACGTATTTAAGTCGGAAGAGTTACTATCAAATCGGTATTCGCCGCAAATGCCACACATAATTTTAGTTTTGTCAAAGAGAAGAAACTAAGTTTCTTTAAGAAACTTAGTTTCTATGGTAAAGTTGAATAAGGTCAGTTATCATTATCATTATGAAAAAGAAATTACAACATCTGATAGATCGTGCCTATACCTTATTAGCACAAATAGAATATCATTTTCCTGCCCTGCCTGCTTTGCCAGATTGGCAACAAGTGACGGCCTGTCGCTGGCAAAAACGCAATCAACGAGGGCAATTTCAAATTGTCTCACATCCTCACCAAATTCGTTTGCAAGACTTGCAAGGAATAAACCATCAAAAGGCCCAAATTGTGCAAAACACGGTGCAATTTTTACATAAAAAACCGGCCAACAATGTTCTGTTATGGGGGGCACGAGGTACGGGAAAATCGTCTTTAATCAAAGCGTTACTAAATGAATACGCTACCCTGGGATTGCGTTTGGTAGAAATTGAAAAACATGACTTGATTGACTTGCCAGATATTATTGATGTATTTTATCCACGTCCAGAACGCTTCATTATTTTCTGTGACGATTTATCGTTTGAACAAGATGACGCCAGCTATAAAGCCCTCAAAAGCGTCCTCGACGGTTCCATTAGCGCACCGCCTGACAACGTGTTGATTTATGCGACCTCCAACCGCCGTCATTTACTCCCTGAATACCTTGAGGAAAATTTAGAAGCGCAGAATATCAATGGCGAAATTCATAATGGAGAAGCGGTGGAAGAAAAAATCTCCCTATCGGACCGCTTTGGACTCTGGCTGTCATTCTACCCGTTCAATCAGGAAGAATATCTTGCCATTGTTCGTTACTGGTTACAACAGTTAGACGTGCCTGACTTCTCCAAGGAGGCACAAACAGCCGCCCTACAATGGGCACTGTTGCGCGGTTCCCGTAGCGGACGATCAGCTTGGCAATTTGCTAGGGACTGGGCGGGGCGGGTTTAGTGGATAATGGATAGTGGATAGTGGATAGTGAAAAAAATCAAGGGTGGACTAGAGGCTTTAGCCGGTGACGTGCCACCTTCACCGGCTAAAGCCTCTAGTCCGGTATCCATTTTCCATTTTCCATTTTTCATTTTCCATTTTCCATTTTCCATTCTCCATTAACTTATGAAAAACCAAAAAACTCTCATTCTCACCGCCATCACTGTATTTGGCATCTACTTTATCTTATCCACCCTCTTCAAGGGCATGTACACTATCCAAAGTGGCACCGCGGGCGTGCTAGTCACCTTTGGTAAATTCAGCGACGATGTCAAACAAGCCGGACTACATTTTAAGGTCCCCTTCATCCAAGACATCAAAATCGTCGACATCAAACTCCAAACCGCCAACTACGTGGGCCAAGAAGATGCCCAAGATGACGATGGCATTGTCAACAATCCCCAAATTCAAGTGCTGGACAGCAAGAATTTGCCCATTGGGATAGAAATGACCGTGCAATACACCATCATCCCTGATCAAGCCAGGCAGATTTTGGAACAATATGGCGATAACTACTTCTTCAAATACATCAACCCCGTCGTCCGCAACATCGTCCGGGATGTCATCGGCAAATATCAAGCCGAAGAGATTGCAGTGAAACGTTCTGAAATCGGCAAAGAAATTGATGTGCAACTGACCAAGGAACTGGAAGGTAAACCCTTTCGCCTGGAAAATGTCGGCTTGCGTAACCTCAACTTGCCAACCATTGTGTTGAAGAAAATTGAGGAAGTGCAACTGGCAAAACAGGAGGAACAGCGGTTAGCCATGGTCGAACAACAAGCCAAGAAGAATCAACAAATCCAAACGATTCAGGCGGAAACCAAGTTGATTGAAGTGACCACGCAAGCCAAAGCGGATGCTGAAAAGAAACGCATTGAAGCCGATGCCAAGTCTTACCAGATTACCGCGGAAGCCAAAGCCAATGCGGAAGCGAACAAACTGATTGCGCAATCCATCACCCGTGAGTTGATTGAATACATGGGGATTCAGCAATGGAATGGACAGTACCCGCAAACGTTAATAGGTAGCAACTCGCAGGGTGGAATGTTGTTGTCTTTACCCAATACGACGACTAACACGTCGGCACCGCCATCGCCACAATGAGATAGGTGATGGGTTTTGGAGTACGGAATTTATTCCGTTTCGGGCCGAATAAATTCCGTACTCCAACGGAATAAATTCCGTACTCCAACGGAATAAATTCCGTACTCCAACGGAATAAGTTCCGTACTCCAACGGAATAAATTCCGTACTCCAACGGAATAAATTCCGTACTCCAACGGAATAAGTTCCGTACTCCAACGGAATAAGTTCCGTACTCCAACGGAATCAATTCCGTACTCCAAAACCGCTATACGATTACTTGTACAACACTACCAAAGCGTTTAAATCCACCATCCACTATGTCTATCCAATCTATTCGGGGAATGAATGACATCCTCCCCACCCAAACGCCCGTTTGGCAATCTGTTGAAAACACCCTCCGTTCCGTTTTAGAATCGTATGGCTATCAAGAAATTCGAATGCCTCTCTTGGAAGCAACGGAACTGTTTAGCCGTTCCATCGGTGAAGTGACAGACATTGTTGAAAAAGAAATGTTCACCTTTATTGACCGCAATGGTGACAGTCTAACCTTGCGTCCTGAAGGCACTGCCAGTTGTGTGAGGGCTGGCATTGAACATGGATTACTCTATAATCAAATCCAACGTCTTTGGTATGGCGGTCCGATGTTTCGCCATGAAAAACCGCAACAAGGACGTTACCGGCAATTTCATCAAATGGGGGCCGAAACTTACGGATTGGCCGGCCCTGACATTGATGTTGAAATGATTGCCATGACCGCCCGGCTGTGGCGACAATTGGGATTAACCGATTTACAATTGCAAATAAATTCCTTGGGGTCAACGGCGGCCCGGGCCGCGTATCGGGACCAATTAGTTAATTATTTTTCCAGTCATTACAATGAGTTAGATGAAGACAGTCAACGTCGCCTGCAAACGAATCCGTTACGGATCCTTGACAGCAAAAACCCTAATATGCAATCATTGATTGACAACGCCCCGCTGTTGCTTGACCATCTTGATGACGAATCACAGACTCATTTTGCCACACTCAAAACCTGGTTAGATGAATTGGGCATCCCTTATCAAGTCAATCCGCGTCTGGTGCGAGGTTTGGATTATTACAACCGCACGGTCTTTGAATGGGTGACGCAACAACTGGGGGCCCAAGGGACCGTCTGTGCGGGGGGACGTTATGACAGTTTGGTTGAACAAATCGGCGGGCGACCTACCCCTGCGATGGGTTTTGCAATCGGGTTAGAACGTCTAGTCTTATTGTTATTGCACCATCAATTGCAAATTCCAGATAAGACGCCTCATGCTTATCTCATCATGGCAGGTCCTGGGACTTTACAACAAGGCTTACGTTTGGCAGAATCATTACGCGATGCCTTGCCTCATTTGCGTCTCCTGACTCATTGTGGGGGCGGGAATTTTAAAAGCCAGTTCAAACGGGCCGATAAAAGTGGGGCGTTAGTCGCGCTGGTATTAGGCGAAGAGGAGATGGCACAACATCAAGTCACGCTTAAATATTTGCGTCAAGAACATCCCCAACTGCGTGTGGGACTGGCAGAGGTGGTTGACTATTTGAAACCTCTTCTACAACTTTCTAATGAATAACGAGTAATGAACTATGAATAATGGTTTCCTTAAATGTTATTCATAGGACTTACGCAACCGTTTTTGTAATTATTTGATTTTACACACTATCACCCCCCCCAGCCCCCCGTACACGGGGGGGACTCCCTCCCCGCGTGCGGGGAGGGGTGGGGTGGGATAAATACCGGCGGTTGCGTAAGTCCTGATTCATTGTTCATTATTCGCTTTATTCACTCATTCACTGACATTCACTCATTCACGAAACTATGGCACTTTACGAATCTGAACAAGAACAAATTGATGCGATAAAAAATTGGTGGCAAGAAAACGGTTCTTCCCTGTTAACAGGAATTATCCTGGGATTGGCCCTCCTCTTTGGTTGGCGTGGTTGGCAAACCTATACCCATGCACAAGCCGAAATGGCGTCTGGTTTGTATGACCAAGTCATGATCGATTTGGAACAAGGCAAGGCTAAGGAAGCTTATGATGTAGCAAGTAAACTCTTGTCTGAACAAAGTAATAGTCCCTACGCCGTGTTGGCCCAACTCAATTTAGCCGCGCAGGATTTAAAGGATAACAATCTGAGTTCTTCTCATGCCCGGTTACAATGGGCAATTGACAAGAATACGATTCCGCAAGTGTCTCACATTGCCCGCTTGCGCAAAGCGAAACTCTTCTTGTCAGAGGACAAGGTGGAGGAGGCGAAACGATTACTTGACAGCGTGATGGATAAGGGACAATATCAAGCCAGTTATGCCCAGTTACGGGGAGATATTGCGATGGCCCAAGGTCGTCTGGAAGGAGCCCGGCAAGCCTATACCGAAGCCTCGCAAAAGGAGGTGTTGGAAGGTGACAAAGACGGTGGTTTATTCTCCAGAGAAGAAAAGGAGTTGGTGCAAATGAAATTGGATAATCTGGGATCGCAAGATGCCCTAATATTGGTCAAGGCACCTCCTCCTGTATCTGTTCCACCGGACGATGCCACGGGGACGCCAAGCACTGCCCAACAGGGTATGTTAACCATGCCGGTGGCGCCTGTTACGCCAGTGACTCTTCCTAGCGTCACGCCAAAGCCATAAGTTTTGAGAAACCGAGTTTTTTCAAAAACTCGGTTTCTATTCGGTTTCTATAGTGATATTTCTATAAATTTGTACATTATCCGCTGGAGCGCAATAATTCTTATTGCGCCACGTAGCGCCGCCGCTACGCGGGCGCACGGCGCAATAATTCTTATTGCGCTCCAGAGGGAATCGTACAGGTTTGGAGGAATATTACTGTAATAGTCCTCTTCAGATTCTTCCAGACTTCATTTAGGTAATGTGTATGACAATCTCCTTTTATCTCCCCTTCCAAATTAGCTTTCCTAAACCTGCGAGGTTTAGGAAAGCTGGAGTCCCGATTAGCTTTCCTAAACCTTCGAGGTTTTTTAGGAAAGCTGGACTTGCAACACTCTTATTACTTTTCATAACGGGTTGTAGTAGTACCAGTAGTAAAGATGATAAGCCAGCACCGCTAGTTAAATTTACTCATACCTTGACAATAAAAACGGCGTGGACGACGGACCTGGGTGGAAGTCTCAAAAAGAACCCTTTCAAGTTAGCCCCCGTGTTTGAGGCAGGTAAACTTTTTGTGGCCACGCCTAAAGGTCAAGTTGCTGCATTAAATGTGACGGATGGCAAACTCCTCTGGCAACGCAAACTGGACGTAACCATTGCCGGGGGACCGGGCGTAGGTGAAAATGTAGTGTTCGTTGGTAGTCAAAAGGGGGAAGTGATTGCCTTGTCAGAAGAGAATGGCAATGAACTATGGCGTCAAAAAGTATCCAGTGAAGTATTAGTTGCCCCGCAGGTAAAAGAAGGAATTGTGGTCATTCGTACCGGTGATGGGAAATTGTTTGGATTAGACAAAAACACGGGCAACCGGTTATGGGTCTATGAACGCAGTATCCCTCTTCTCACCTTACGCGGTAGCAGTGTTCCCGTCCTCCTCAGTGACCGGATTATTGCAGGATTTGACAATGGCAAATTGGCTGCCTTAAACCTTCAGACAGGAGAATTGTTATGGGAAAAAACGGTGGCAGAACCGCATGGGCGCACGGAACTCGAACGCATGGTAGATATTGATGCCCCACCGCTAGTCATCGACAATATGGTGTATGTCACCAGTTATCAGGGACGCACCATGGCCCGGGAGATTGACCGAGGAGAAGAAGTTTGGAGTCAAGAAGTCTCTTCTTACGCAGGCTTAGGAATCGATTCTGAGAATGTGTATGTCAGTGATTCTCAAAGTCATATTTGGGCACTGAAACGTGAGTCTGGTGTGTCTTTGTGGAAACAAGAAAAGTTACAAGCCCGTCAGGTCACGGCACCTGTTCCTATAGGCAATTACGTGGTCGTGGGAGATTTAGAAGGATATTTACATTGGTTACGACGTGACGATGGGCAATTTGTGGCCCGCTATAGCACTGGCAATGACAGTCTTCTCGTCCCTCCGCTGGTGGTCAATAATCTGTTAGTGACTTATACCAGTGGGGGGGAGATAGTGGCGGTGACGGTGGAATAGAGAATAAAAGTGAAAGTTAATGTTGCCCCTGGCAAATTTGACTATATTTTTGGAAAAGTGACCGGCAGCCGTCATAATGTAGCCCGTTCAGAACAGTTATCGATCCAAATGAAAAGGTTGGGTATTTACGACAATCAAAATGGTAGAGAACTTCTTCTCAAACATTTTGATGAAGTCGTCAACCAGCCGGACAACGTTATAGAAACTTTCACCAACGAATATGGAATCTTTGAGATAAGAGACTCTCTGCTTGCGGGACCTTCAGGAAAATTCGCCATATTTGAGACGACCTTTCAGGTGATGTCTGATGGTTCTAGGAAGTTTTCGACGGTGATTATCAAAGAATAACGTAAATCCATTGGATTATCTTGAACAACTGTTGAGTATTACTATTATTTCCTAACGGAGGATTTGAATGTTATCTATTCCTGATGAACTTGAATTACTCGATTTTTTTGAAGCCACTCCCCTGGAAAAAACACCAGCAGAAGGCTTTTACTGCTACCAAGTGTCTGATAACAGGGGCATCACTCTAGTTATCTCCTTCAGTGGCATTGAAGGTTCTTTTCAAATTCGCCTCAAAAACGATGAAGAGGAAGTGGCACTCTTCAGTCAAGAAGGTGCGAAACGACTGATACTTAGAAAGGACGCTTCTGGTAAATACTTGTATTGCGAGTTTGAATTGGGCCTGGTTAAGACTAGCGCAGAAGTGCGGGTGTTGCCCAAAATCTCGGTGAAATGGAATACGCTGTTGAATTAGTTAAGGTAGGGTGGATTAAGCGAAGCGTATCCACCTAAATTTCTAAAATGGTGGATACGCTTCGCTTAATCCACCCTACCTTGTTTATAATCAATCAAACTATATGATTCCCTCAACTCACTCTCACCCATTGACTCTTCCACTATCCACTATTCCGCTATCCACTATCAAAACGACTAGCCTGTTACTCCTCCTCGCCCTCTTTTTCACCGTGGTCCTCCGCACCGCTTTCACCACAGGCGACAGTTATATCACTTTTCGCGTCATTGACAATTTTGTCAACGGGTACGGATTGCGTTGGAATGTCGTGGAAAGAGTGCAAGCCTATACCAACCCGTTATGGATGTTTCTGTTGTCAGGATTTTATTTTTTTACGAGAGAAATCTATTTGACCAGTCTCATCGTCTCCATGGTGATTTCCATCATCACGGTCTCTCTGGTGGTGTTTCGGATAGCCACCTCTTATTTTGCCGCGTTACTGGTTCTTCTCACTCTCATATTTTCTAAAGCGTTCATAGATTTTTCCACCTCTGGGTTAGAGAATCCATTGACGCATTTATTGGTAGCGTTATTTTTTCTCATTTACTTAAAACGAGATGCTTACAACCTTAAAACTCTCTTCCCACTATGTTTCATAGCTGCCCTGGCAACCCTGAATCATTTAGACAGTCTCCTCCTGTTTATTCCGACGTTGATTATTGTGTTCTGGCACCTTTGGAGGTCACCCAACCGTCCATTTTCAACCTCGAAAATCCTTTTAACTATGGTTGCAGGTTTTTTACCCTTGATAATTTGGGAACTGTTTTCACTGGTCTATTATGGATTTCTTCTCCCTAATACAGCCTATGCAAAACTGCTGGGAACGGGGGTGCCAAGAGAGGAACTTTGGCAGCAAGGATGGCGTTATCTCATTGACCCCATTGCTTCTCAATCCGTGTCCAAAGACCCCATCACGTTATGTACGATAGCGTTGGCATTGTTCCTTCCTTTCCTCACTCGGCAATGGAAACTGTTACCGTTGACTTTGGGAATGTTGTTAGCGTTGTTACACGTCGTCAATGTGGGAGGAGATTTTATGGGTGGACGATTTTTGAGTGCCCCATTTTTGGTGGCAACGTTGGTGTTATCTCAACTGCCGTGGTCCTGGTTGCCCGTCAATTTATTTTCATTGTTGACGTGTATCCTCCTGGAATTTTGGGCAACCACACCAACCTTGTTAAGTGATAGTCATTACCAAAATTTGTATTCTCATCACGGCATTTTGGATATTCGTGGTCGTATGTACCATAAAACGGGCTTGTTGCGTCCCGACCCACAAATTGATAAAAGAAGCAATGCGCTTTTGGGACAATTCTTAAAAAACAGTCCAGACCCAAAAAATAAAGTTGTGATCAGCGCAGCGATAGGTTATACTGGTTTTTATGCAGGACCTGAAGTCTATATTATCGATAGAGTGGCCTTATCTGACGCTTTTTTAGCGAGACTGCCTGCCAAACGGCCGTGGGCGATAGCGCATTTTGAACGTGTCTTGCCCAAGGGATATGTGGAAAGTGTTCAGCAAAATCAGAATCTGATTGATGACCAGAAACTCGCTTACCTGTATGACCAGATTTTATTGGTCACTCGTGGTGAACTGTTTGACCCTCGGCGTTGGCGGGCGATTTGGGTTTTAAATTCTGATGAATTAAGTCAAAGTAGGATGGATTAAGCGAAGCGTATCCACCACGTAGGGTGGATTAAGCGAAGCGTATCCACCTGCGTTTCTGAGGTGGTGGATACGCTTCGCTTAATCCATCCTACCTTAACAGTTTATCCATTTTCCATTCTCCTTAAAATATGAGTCATTCTCCTAACGTAGTTATTGTTGATTCCCAAAATTTTGTCAAAGAAGTTCTCGAAAAATCCAAAAAAGTGCCCGTGTTGGTGGACTTTTGGGCGGATTGGTGTGCGCCTTGTAAAATGCTGTTGCCGGTGTTGAACCAATTGGTCGAAGACTACCAAGGTCAGTTTGTGTTGGCCAAAGTCAATACCGATGAACAACGTGAGTTGGCAACACAGTTTAATATTCGGAGTATCCCAGCCTTGAAATTGTTTCGGCATGGAAAGGTCGTCGAGGAGATAGTAGGTGTGCAACCCGAAGCAAGTCTTCGGGCGTTGATAGACCGGCATCGAGACCGTCCCGCAGATAAGTTGCGGCATCAAGCCAGGGAAGCGTATCAGCGGGGGGATACTGAGAAGGCACTTAACTTGTTGGAACAGGCACGGGCTGGGGAACCTACTTATTATGCTATTCATCAAGAGATAGCCAGCATCCTCATCGAGAGTCAACGTTTTGAGGAGGCGGAACAGTTGTTGAAGAGTTTGCCCGCCAATGTGCAAATGGAACCGGGAATCAATCAGTTGGTTATCCATTTAAAATTCTCTTCCCTAGCCGCCAGTGCCCCTGCCAAGCAGGAATTGGAACGTATTTTGGAAGCAGACCCGAATCATTCTTTGGCCCGGTATCAATTGAGTGCCCATTTCGTCTCGTCTGGAGACTATGAATCGGCGTTGCAACACTTGTTAGAGTTGCTACGCCGTGATCGGCGTTTCAATGAGGAGGCGGCCCGCAAAGGTTTATTGGATATATTTACGTTGCTGGGAAATCAGGGCGAATTGGTGAGTCGTTATCGTGGTAAGATGTCGTTGTTGTTATATTGAAACTGAACCCCCAGGATTCATCCAAAATTCATCCAGTGGCCCCCAGCGAAGCTTTGGGGCACCTGGATAAATACTGTTCCTTTTCCATTTTCCATTAACCATGAACACTTTCTTTTTAGCATTCCGATATTTATGCCGTGATTGGCGACATCCCGAATTACGCATTTTGGTCTGGGCTGTGGTCATCGCTGTCACTGCTGTCAGTGCGGTCAATTTTTTTACTGACCGTTTGTCTCAAGTGATGGAACAACAGGCGTCAGAATTGTTGGGCGCCGATTTGCGCATTTCGTCTTCGGAACCATTGCCTCCAGCGTTTCAAGAGTACGCAGGTCGTTTGCATTTACAAACCGCAACTTGGTTAAGTTTTTATAGTGTCATTTTGTATAATGACGACACGTTATTAACCGAGGTAAAAGCCGTCAGTGAGGGTTATCCTTTGCGTGGCCAATTGCGTATAGCAGGCCAATTGTATGGAACTGAAGCAGTGACCTCCACCATTCCCGCCTCCGGCAAGATATGGGTGGAAGAACGGGTTTTGACGCAGTTGGGATTGAAGATAGGAGAGAAGGTGGCGTTGGGGGAAATGAATTTTACCATTGACAAGGTGTTGACGTTGGAACCAGACCGTGGTGGTTTATTTTTTCAGTTGTCACCCAGAGTCTTGATGAATCTAGCGGACGCCGAAAAAACCCGGCTGATAAGAGAAGGGAGTCGTGTCAAATATGGGTTATTAGTGGCAGGTTCGGTGGCAGAAGTCGAGACCTATCGGAGATGGTTAGAAGAACCTTCACGGCTACTCAAGGGACAACGGTTGGAAGGGGTGAAAGATGGCAATCGAGAATTACGGCTGGCGTTGCAACGGGCGGAACAATTTTTAGGGTTAGCTGCTATATTAGCAGTCCTCTTAGCTGGTGCCGCGGTAGCAGTAGCCGCGCAGTATTTTTCACAGAAAGAGGCGGATGCCAGTGCTATCATGCGCTGTTTTGGGGCCACCCAAAAGTTGATTGTACAGATTTATTTACTTAGGTTATTCGGCTGGGGAATCCTCGCCAGCGGAGGAGGTTGTGTCATCGGTTGGTTAGCCCAGCAAGGGTTGGCAATGATACTGGGTAACTATTTTTCTATTTTGATGTTACCCGCCCCGTCTTTCCGCCCCGTTTTCATGGGGCTGGCCACGGGATTGATAACGTTGTTAGGGTTTGCTTTGTTACCCATTTTGCAAATTCGTCATGTGCCACCTGTACGTGTGTTACGACATGATTTGGAAACCACACGACCTGCGCTGGGGGAAATGATAGTAGGTGCCAGTGTGGCAATGACTTTGTTGATATTTTGGCAAGCGGATGATCCGACGTTAGCGATTTGGATGATAGGTGGCACTTGGGTGACGTTATTGATGTTATTAGGAACGGCGTATGGATTGGTCTATAGTTTGCGACTGTTTCGTGGCCGGGCGAATGTGGCGTGGCGATTTGGTCTAACCAATGTGGGACGGCGGGCGCATACCAGTAGCGTACAATTGATGGCTTTGGGTTTAGGTATCATGGCATTGCTATTGTTGGCGGTAGTGCGTATTGATTTATTGGAAAGTTGGCAAGGTCGTCTTCCAGAGGGGACGCCTAATCATTTTATGGTGAATATTCAACCAGAGGAGGTAGGCGCCGTGCAAGTGAAGTTAATATCAGAGTTGAAATTGCCTCCTTCTTCCAAATCGATTATCATGTATCCGATGATACGGGCACAGTTGGTGACACTGAATGACCAAGCGGTGTCTGCCGAAAATTATTCCAATTTACGGGCGAAACAATTGGTAGGACGTACTTTTAATTTGTCTTATGTCACCCAATTACCAGAAAGTAATAAAATTGTGGCAGGACGTTTTTGGGAAGCGAATGAAGCGAGACAGTTATCCGTGGAAGAGGGGTTTGCCAAAGAATTGGGTCTCCAGTTGGGGGACGTGTTACAATTTCGAGTGGCCCATCAAGAAGTCAAGGCCCAGATAACCAGTTTGCGTTCGGTACAGTGGGATTCGTTTCAAGTCAATTTTTTCATATTGGCCTCGCCTGATGTTCTCCAAGATTTACCGGCGACGTATTTGACCAGTTTTTATTTGCCACATACTGCTAGTGGTGTAATTGCAGAATTGGTGCGAGAATTTCCCAGTGTCACGGTGATGAATGTCGACGTTCTGATGGCCCAAGTGCGACGGTTAATGGAACGGGCCAGTTTGGCCATAGAATTTGTGTTTGGGTTTACCTTGTTAGCCAGTTTAATGGTATTATATGCCGCAATTTCTGCCAGCCATGAAGAACGTTTATATGAGAGTGCCATTTTGCGCACGTTGGGGGCCACCCGCCGACAAGTGTTATGGGGATTGATTGCAGAATTTAGCGTATTGGGATTGTTAGCAGGGATATTAGCCGCAATAGCCGCCAGTGGTTTCGGCTATTTATTGGCGGCCCATGTTTTTGATTTGCCCTACCATTTTAATCCAGGATTGGGGTTATTAGGCGGAATTGGCGGCACATTTGGCGTAGGTTTAGCAGGGGTGTTAGGGACATATAGGGTGTTACAAAGTCCGCCGTTGGCGGTATTGCAGTGGCTAAAGAATTAAAATAGCGGTGGACTAGAGGCTTTAGCCGCAATGCCATTAAGTTAAGCTACGCTGGAGTGGAGGCTTTAGCCGGCGGCGGTGGGCGACCCGCAATTTTAGTGGGGGGTGATGCCTACGGCCGGCCGGCTAAAGCCTCCACTCCAACGAGGTTTCCCTTAACTTAATGGCAGTGAGGCTTCAGCCGGTGGGGGGCACGGTGATTTCAATATCTGTTTGGCACTCCCCGGCTAAAGCCTCTAGTCCACCTGGCGATTAATTTCGGGGGCTTTTTTCCTTAATTTAGTCCTAAATAATTCTGAAATAATTCTCCTGAATAATTCCTGAATAATTTAAAAAGTTGCATTCTTTGCAAATAAGTGATAACATCCAAATGCTAAAACATATTTTTCTGGGAAAATACATTTTAAATGCGTGATATATAAATATTTGTAACTCCACAATTTTTCAGGACACCAAAAAAAATTTTAAAAACCTCTTGATATTTCACCAAACACACCTTAAAATATGAGACTCTAATGTGGAGGGGTACCCAAGCGGCCAACGGGGGCAGACTGTAAATCTGCTGTCTATCGACTTCGGAGGTTCGAATCCCCCCCCCTCCACCAGAATTAATTGTTTGTGCTATAATAGTAGGCATGAACTTATAGATTGTATATAATTTGCATGATTTAGAGGTGAACAATGAGTGATGTGATTTGTATAATTTTATAGGGTGTAAATCATCCAAATCACATCAATCATACCCATCACAGTTTAAGTATAATTTGGAGGGGTACCCAAGCGGCCAACGGGGGCAGACTGTAAATCTGCTGTCTATCGACTTCGGAGGTTCGAATCCCCCCCCCTCCACCAATTTCCGCGGGTGTAGCTCAGTTGGTAGAGTCTTAGCCTTCCAAGTTAAGTGTCGGGGGTTCGAGTCCCCTCGCCCGCTCCAAATCATTGATTCTGTTTGTTTTTTGTCAAAAGCCGCAGTAGCTCAGTGGTAGAGTACGTCCTTGGTAAGGACGGGGTCACGGGTTCAATCCCCGTTTGCGGCTCCAAATTTTGTGTTAAGATTCAGGGAGTCCAAAGCGTAGCTTTGGACTCCTGGATTTTGGACCTGTTTTTTAAGTAGGCCAGTAGTTTCAACGGCAAAACGTCGCGCTCCAAACGCGAAATTGGGAGTTCGAATCTCTCCTGGCCTGCCATTGTTTCAAAAGTTATGTCTATTTTTGAGGTTTCTTAAACCATTTTTTGTTTAGGAAACCTTATTTTATGGTTGTAAAGTGAGTCAGGTTTCCTACCACCTTCTGACCAAGGTCTAGGGTTCCCTAGTTATATGATTGAAAGTGTGTCAGGTTTCCTAAACTGTTCTTAAATATTTAGGAGACCTTATTATGAATGCCATCCTTTTTTTACCTCAATATAAAAGATGAATACCAAAGCCGACGTTTCCTCCGCTACGGACAAGCTAGACCCTCTCAAGTGGCTATTTGCCATTCTTCTGGTGGGCGGTGGACTATTTAGTTTTTACTATTTTGAAGAAGTTTCACACCTACTACGAATCGTCGCCCTTCTTGCCAGCGTGGGAATAGCCGTGTTTGTGGCATCCAAAACGGAAACAGGTCGTTCTACTCTTGACTTTATTCACGAATCCCATCTGGAAATTCGTAAGGTCGTCTGGCCCACACGAGAAGAAACACTGCAAATGACAGGCGTGGTGATTCTCATGGTGGTGATATTGGCTATCCTCATTTGGGTTATTGACAGCATTTTAATATGGTTAGTTCGATTAATCACCAACCACTAACAAGAATAGCCGACGCTGCGATTGCCAAACGTTGGTACGTGGTTCATGCCTATTCTGGGTATGAAAAAGCTGTGATGCGTTCCCTCAAAGAACGTATCGAACAAAGCGGCTTACGTGACCAATTTGGCGATGTCATGGTGCCCACGGAAGAAGTGGTCGAAATGCGAGATGGTCAAAAGCGCAAAAGTGACCGCAAACTCTTCCCCGGTTATGTCCTCGTGCAAATGGAAATGAATGGCGATACCTGGCACTTAGTGAGGAGTACGCCTAAAGTCATGGGATTTATTGGTGGCACCCAGGAACGCCCTGCACCCATTTCAGAAAAAGAAGCAGAGTTGATTTTGCAACGTGTTCAAGAAGGTGCCGATAAGCCACGTCCCAAAGTTTTATTTGAGATTGGTGAAGCCGTTCGGGTCAATGATGGCCCCTTCAATGATTTCAATGGAGTGGTAGAAGAAGTCAATTATGAAAAAAACAGGTTGCGCGTAGCTGTCTTGATTTTTGGACGTTCTACACCGGTAGAATTAGACTTTTCACAAGTGGAAAAGGAATAAGTTTCAAAAAGGAATAAGTTTCAAACAAATTTAAGTTTTTTGAAAAACCTGTGTTCCTTGCAAGTGGAAGAAACTCAGTTTTTTCAAAAAACTTAGTTTCTTAATCTTACGCACTCTTGATTGTCTGAATCAGAATTTTGCAGAATTTTAGAATGAACCGAATAGTTAAGTTAATTCATTCTAAAATTCTGCAAATTCTGATTTAGACGATGGAACAAAACAAATTGCAATGGCAAAGAGATTGTTTGCTAACACCATTTTTTAAGGATTTTATAAATGGCTAAAAAAGTCGCCGCTTACGTCAAATTACAAATTAAGGCTGGGCAAGCCAACCCAAGCCCGCCCGTGGGGCCTGCGTTGGGCCAACATGGCGTTAACATTATGCAATTTTGCAAAGATTTTAATGCCCAGACGCAACAGCTTGAACCGGGAATCCCCACACCCGTGGTCATCACGGTCTATTCGGATAAATCGTTTACCTTCATTCTCAAAACTCCACCCGCTGCTATTCTCCTTAAAAAAGCGGCGGGTATTGAAAGTGGCAGTAAAACGCCCCACATCCACAAAGTTGGCAAAGTCACCCGTAAACAACTTGAAGAAATTGCCACTATCAAAATGCCCGACATCACTGCCGCCAGCATGGATGCCGCAGTGCGAACGATTGCAGGAAGTGCCCGTAGTATGGGTATTGAAACCGAAGTTTAGTGCTTGTATAGTATTGATAAAAGAGCAAAATTTACTTCAAACTTCTATATTCATCATGTTAAGAAACCAAATGGGTGTAAAACACCGGGTTTCTCTATAACCAAAGCAGGGAGAAGGAGCTGATATTATGGCGAACAAACGCTCGAAACGCATTATTGAAATCAACCAGAAAATTCAAATCGGAAAACTCTATCCGATTGATGAAGCAATTGAATTGCTACAATCTTTTCCACTGGCCAAATTCGTAGAGTCTGTGGATGTCAGCGTGAATTTGGGTGTGGACGTTCGCAAATCCGACCAAGTGGTCCGCGGTAGCACCAACTTACCCAATGGTACCGGGAAAAAGGTTCGCGTGGCCGTATTCACTCAAGGCGCAAACGTCGAAATTGCCAAATCCGCAGGTGCTGACATTGTAGGATTGGAAGACCTCGCGGAACAAATCAAACAAGGCAATATCAACTTTGATGTCGCCATTGCCACCCCAGACGCCATGCGCGTAGTCGGAACACTGGGCAAGATCTTAGGTCCCCGTGGCCTCATGCCGAACCCCAAAGTTGGCACCGTCACTCAAGACGTGGCCACCACCGTTCGTGATACCAAAGGTGGTCAAGTGCGCTATCGCACGGATAAAGCCGGCATCATTCACTGTACCGTAGGCAAAGTGAATTTTGAAGCCAACGCTCTCCGTGAAAACTTACAAGCCTTGTTAACCGACTTGAGAAAAGCTAAACCAAGCACTTCCAAAGGTGTGTTCTTCAAGAAAATGACACTCTCCAGAACGATGGGTGGAGGGGTGCCAGTGGACCCCAGTAGTTTAGAAGTGTAATGCGAACAACAAACTAAGTTGTTGGAAAAACTTGATTTTTCAATCGGCTAGAAACTAAGTTTCTGAAAGAAACTTAGTTTCTTTGAGAACGACAGAGAACTCCAATGGCATATAGTGACTTCACCCTAACCGAAGTGACAGAGAAGTTGTTCTTATCTTTAGCTGAAAACGAGAATTTGTTCTCTCAGATAGAAGGCTTAGACCCTAGTGAACATCTTAAAGAGACACGTTAAATATAACGTGCCGTTAGCTACTTCCATTCATACCGAAAAAGCCCGTTCTGAACTCATAGTGGCCCCGGTATTAGTAGAGGTGATAAAACGTCTAAACCATCAAGTGAGTCTCTTTTCAGGAATTGAATTGACAGTGAATAAAAGCAAAGGGTTAAATGGTGTCTGTGACTATCTGATTAGCCTCTCCCCAGAACAACTCTATGTGGATGTCCCTGTGCTGGCAGTTGTAGAAGCTAAGAACGATAACATCAAATTGGGTCTGAGTCAATGTATTTCTGAAATGCTGGCAGCCAAATTATTTAACGAGAATAAAGGACACCAACTCAATAGCATCTATGGCGTCGTCACCACGGGTAGCTTGTGGAACTTTCTAAAACTCAGCAGTAGCACAGTGTGGGTGGACCGAGAAGAATACCATATTTCAAACGTCTCAAAGATACTTGGCATTTTCATTTGGATGATACATTCGAATCAAAGGCCACTCTCCCCAGATTTTGTCTGACCTAATTTAAATATTCCATTTGATAACCAATCATTCGGTAATGATGCACAAAAGAATGATAAGCAACAGAACCTGAAAAATTGATTTGGATTCATCTCTAAATAAATATCACCGAATTGTTACAGAAACCGAGTTTCACAAACCCACTCGGTTTCTTTTCAACCAGCGGCGGATTGCTAGATAACACTACGCAACTCCGTCAAAGACCGTAGGAGTCTTGTCAAACTGAAAAGACTTAATATCCTACGCAGATGGCAAAACCTGTAGTGTTCTGACATTTTCGCTTAACTAGAAACGAAGTTTCTTCAAGAAACTTCGTTTCTTACCAAGGCTTGACAACAGAAAACCACAGGAATTGCTAGGTATGGTATCACTTACCTAGAGGAACCAAGCGATGCCGCTTAAACTAGAAGACAAACGGCGCATTGTAGAAGAAGTCACCCAAGTCGTGGCCACCGCCCAGTCGGCTATTGCCGCTGAATACCGGGGCATGACCGTGGCAGAAATGACTCAACTACGTGTCCAAGCTAGAAAGGCTGGTGTTTACCTGCGCGTCATCAGAAACACCTTAGCACGACGTGCAACGGCTAACACTCCTTTCGAATGTATGAAAGACAGCCTCGTAGGCCCCCTCGTCATGGCCTTTTCCATCAATGACCCTGGGGCGGGTGCCCGAGTCTTGAGTGACTACCTGAAAACCAACCAAAAATTGGTAGTCAAAAGCATAGCACTAGGCGGTAAGCTAATACCTGCGAAAGAACTTGACAAAGTCGCCAAGCTACCTACCCTAGAACAAGCACTTAGCCAACTTCTGGCAGTCATGAAGGCGCCACTAACCCAACTGGTACGTACCTTGGCAGAACCACCGGCCAAGCTGGCACGCACCCTGGCTGCGGTACGTGATAGCAAACAACCCTCAGAATGACCAGACACCCTCACCCCAAACCTCCTCCAGAGGGATGGCAGAAACGAACTCTTACTACCATGTCACGTATCGATGGATAGCAAGTAGTGAGGAGAACACTCCTCTCTGGCAACTGAGGGAACAGGAATGAGGATACTTCATATTCAACATCCCAACTAAAAAACAGGAGAAACTTTAATCATGGCTGTATCCAAAGAAGACATTTTAGAAGCCATAGCCGGTATGACGGTTATGGAAGTCGTTGACCTCATCAAAGCGATGGAAGACAAATTCGGCGTTTCGGCTGCGGCTGCGGTAGCCGCCGGGGCCGCCCCCGCCGCCGGGGCCGCTGCCGCACCTGTAGAAGAACAGACCGAATTTAACGTGGTTCTGACAGGCTTTGGCGACAAGAAAGTGCAAGTCATTAAAGTCATTCGCGCCATCACTGGCTTAGGGCTAAAAGAAGCGAAAGACCTAGTCGAAGGTGTGCCTTCTGTGGTCAAAGAGGCGATTCCTAAAGCCGAAGCTGAGAAAATCAAGAAGGAACTCGAAGAATCGGGCGGCACCGTCGAAATTAAATAGACGGGGGCTTCCTCTCTCCCTTTCCTTCCAAAACCCAGGAGTCCAAAGCGTAGCTTTGGACTCCTGGAAATGTCCTGTTTGTTAGCCTGGCAAAGCAAAGCTACGCTTTGGACTCATGGAAATGTCTCTGGAAATAATATACCAGATTAACATGTCACCCTCAATCTTTACAACCCGACCTGAAAAACAATGTTCACCTAGTTAATATCACTTCTTCAACCGCAGAACCTTTATTCATTTCGATTTTCAACATTCCACTTTCTTCCTCTTCTGCACTTTGCCCGCACAATGACATACTCCTTCACCGAAAAAAAACGCATCCGCAAAGATTTCGGCAAACAACCTAGCATCCTAGAGGTGCCCTACTTACTGGCTATTCAAATAGAATCTTTTCGTCATTTTTTACAAAAA
This sequence comes from Thiotrichaceae bacterium, assembly GCA_011391085.1. Lineage (GTDB taxonomy): Bacteria > Pseudomonadota > Gammaproteobacteria > Beggiatoales > Beggiatoaceae > JAABRD01. Next base: position 80,082 of record JAABRD010000016.1, read on the forward strand.
GACGTCCCGCCAGACAAGTTGCAAAACGTAGGGTTACAGGCGGCCTTTCAATCGGTTTTTCCCATCTCCAGTTACTCTGGACATGCCAAACTTAACTATGGTGGCAAAGTTACCGTGAAAGATGTCCATGGCAATGACATTGAAAAAGATGTCTATTACCACCTTAGCAAACCTACCTTTGATGTCAAAGAATGCCAACTACGAGGACTGACTTATGCGGCATCGTTACGAGTCACCCTCAGTCTCGAAATTTATGACAAAGATTCGAAAAACCGAGAAGTGCCTAGAGAAATTCGCCAACAAGAAGTCTATATGGGGGAAATTCCCTTGATGACCGACAATGGCACTTTTGTCATTAACGGCACCGAACGAGTCATTGTCTCCCAACTTCACCGTTCGCCGGGCGTCTTCTTTGACCATGATAAGGGCAAAACTCATACCTCCGGCAAAATCCTCTTTGCGGCCCGGATCATCCCCTATCGAGGCTCCTGGTTAGACTTCGAATTTGACCATAAGGACTGCGTCTATATCCGCATTGACAGACGGCGCAAACTCCCAGCCACCATCATGTTACGCGCCTTGGGTTACAGCACCGAACAAATTCTGAAGTTATTCTTTGATACTAATCACCTCGTTAGAGTCGGCGACGAATTTCATTTAACGTTGGTGCCAGAACATTTACGCGGTGAAATCGCTGCCTTTGACATCCGCGGTCCCGAAGGTCAACTCATTGTCGAAAGTGGACGTCGGATTACTGCACGGCATATTAAACAACTAGACAAAGCCAACGTCACCACGGTGACCGTACCCAGAGAGTACCTCATTGGTAAAATATTGGCCCACGACATCCCGGTGCCCAATCAAAGTGAACAATGGTTAGCCCAAGCTAATGATGAATTGACGGAGGAACTCTTAAACGTGTTTTTCGAACACCAAGTTCCTCATTTCAACACCTTATATACCAATGAACTGGATCGCGGTCCCTACATTTCTGACACGTTGCGATTAGACTCTACCACTACGCCCGCAGAAGCGCATGTAGAAATTTACCGCATGATGCGTCCTGGCGAACCGCCTACGCCAGAAGCAGCGGAAAGTCTGTTCACGGGGTTATTCTTTAGTCCCGAACGTTACGACCTCTCCTCCGTGGGCCGCATGAAGTTTAATCGCCGGGTCAATCGCCCCACACCTATCGACGTGTTGAAACAACTCATAGAAATGGGCGAACTAGAACCCCAAGGGATTTTAAAATGTCTCCAGGTTCTCAAAACCCTGCGCTTGTTAGACACTCTTCAAGAACTCTTGAACACCGGTAAACTCACAAGTCATGAGATTCTCAGAAGTCTTAAAACGATTGCAGACCTGCGCGAAACCCTGGATTTAGCCGGACAAATCAAACAGTTAAATAGTCTTGTCAAAACCTTTCTGGAATTGGGCAAAGTGACCAAACAGGAAGATATTGACAAATTACAACGTTTGACTATTACCGTTCCACCGATCACCTGGCAAGACTGGTTGGAAGGACTCAAAGCATTGCGAGAAGCCGGCAAATTGCCGCTTCAAGAAACCTGGCAGGCAGTAAGTCGTCTCTTGGAACAACGCGAACAACTTACGCCACCTGAACTGTTAACAGGTTTGCAAGCCCTGGTGCAAGGTCGTCAAGTCAATGAACAAGACATGTTGGCAGCTTATAAAAAGGCTATTCAACGCCATTCCATGTCGAGTTTTGAAGTGCTAGAACACCTAGAACACTTGTTGGCCACCCAGTTAGTGGGTCAAGAAGTTATCCCCTTGTTACGCAACCTGGTCAATAGTGCCACCCTGACTGACCAAGATGTTTTATGGGTACTCAAAAGTCTGCTGGAAGATGACAGCAACGACACTGACGGTGAAGTATTCAAACAAATTCGACTCTTGAAACAACAATTGTTGTCGAAACAAGAGGTCAAAGTATTGACCCGAGAGTCGATTGTGACGGCCCTGGAAAAATTAATTCCAGCTTGTGTTTTCCGTTGGAATACACACTGGACTTGGGAAGACTTGACCAAGTTACTTGACCCCCATGCTGGCACCCTTACCGAACAAGATATTATAGATGTTCTCAAAACGTTGATTAACATTCGTGACAGCAAAGGAGTCGTGGATGATATTGACCACCTGGGCAACCGTCGCATTCGGTCGGTGGGCGAAATGGCCGAAAACCATTTCCGCATTGGTTTAGTACGAGTCGAACGGGCCGTTAAAGAACGTCTCAGTTTGGCAGACCATGAAACGGCTATGCCCCAAGAACTGATTAATGCGAAACCCATTTCGGCAGCCATTCGAGAGTTCTTCAGTTCCAGCCAATTGTCCCAGTTTATGGATCAAAACAACCCGCTGTCGGAAGTCACCCATAAACGGCGTATTTCGGCTTTGGGGCCAGGTGGCTTAACCAGAGAACGGGCCGGTTTTGAAGTCCGCGACGTACATCCCACCCACTACGGTCGGATGTGCCCGATTGAAACCCCTGAAGGTCCTAACATTGGTTTGATTAACTCCTTAGCCGTGTATGCGAGAACCAATGAATATGGCTTTCTGGAAACACCTTATCGCGTGGTCAAAAATGGTCGAGTGACTGACCAAGTCGAGTACTTGTCTGCCATCGAAGAAGGCCGCTATGTCATCGCCCAAGCCAATGCGAAACTGGATGAAAATGGCTACTTTACAGAAAGCATCGTGGCGGCCCACCATGAAAATGAATTTACGCAGAAACTTCGCGACGAAGTCACTTACATGGATGTCTCCCCCAGACAAATTGTCTCGGTAGCAGCCTCTCTCATTCCATTTTTGGAACATGACGACGCGAACCGGGCCTTGATGGGTTCTAACATGCAACGCCAGGCGGTGCCCACGTTGCGGCCTGCTACTCCGATTGTTGGCACCGGATTGGAACGCACTGTGGCAGTGGATTCCGGCGTTACTGTCATTGCCAAACGTGGTGGTATCGTAGATACTGTGGATGCTTCCCGAATTGTGGTACGAGTTCAGAATGAGGAAACGAGTAGCACCAACGATTCACCTGCAACCCATTCTGCGGACGATTGGTTTCTGATCACCGAAAGTTCAGGCATTGATGTTTACAATCTGACCAAGTATGTACGATCTAACCAGAACACTTGCATTAACCAACGTCCTTTGGTGAAACCTGGTGACCGAGTCCGCAAAGGAGACGTGTTGGCCGATGGACCCTCGACAGATTTGGGTGAACTGGCCCTGGGCCAAAACATGTTTGTGGCGTTCATGCCCTGGAATGGTTATAACTTTGAAGATTCCATTCTGATTTCCGAACGAGTGGTTCAAGAAGACCGTTTCACCTCCATTCACATTGTGGAACTCAGTTGCATGGCGCGAGACACTAAATTGGGACCCGAAGACATTACATCTGACATCCCCAATGTCAGTGAAACCGCTTTATCTAAACTCGATGAAGCGGGGATTGTCTATATTGGGGCGGAAGTCAAACCAGGCGACATTTTAGTTGGCAAAGTTACCCCAAAAGGAGAAACGCAACTGACTCCTGAAGAAAAACTCTTGCGGGCCATTTTTGGTGAAAAAGCTTCCGATGTCAAAGACTCCTCCTTACGAGTCCCTTCTGGCACCTCTGGTACCGTCATTGATGTCCAGGTCTTTCGACGGGATAACATGGATAAGGACGCCCGCGCCCAACAGATTGAACAAACCGAATTGTCGCGCCTGAAAAAAGAGTTGTATGACAAATATCGAATTGTGGAAGACGATATTTACCAGCGTTTAGAACGACTGCTATTGGGTAACATTGCCCTCAGTGGTCCCAAAAATCTGGCCGGTGGTAGCCCTCTTACCAAAGAATATATGGCCTGCTTGTCACGGGAACAATGGTTTGAAATACATCTCCGAGAAGAATCGGTGCAAACCCAACTGGAACGGGCCGCGGAACACTTGAAACGGGAACGTCAACGCGGTGATGAACTGTTTGAGGAAAAACGTCAAAAACTGGCCCAAGGGGATGATTTGGCCCCTGGCGTTCTCAAAATGGTCAAAGTCTATTTGGCCGTCAAACGTCCAGTTCAACCAGGTGACAAAATGGCTGGACGACATGGCAACAAAGGCGTGGTATCCATAATTGTGCCAGTCGAAGACATGCCTTATGCCGCCGACGGCCGCACCGTGGATATGGTTCTCAACCCATTGGGAGTGCCCTCCCGCATGAATGTGGGTCAAGTGTTGGAAACTCACTTGGGGTGGGCGGCAAAAGGATTGGGTGAAAAAATAGCCCACTTGGTTCGACCTGCCACCGCTGGTTTGACCGAGTTAAGAAATTTTTTCGCCAAGATCAGGGTTAAGAACTTGCACGATTTCCTAGCCAAGATATATGCCTCCCAAGGTGAAATACTAGATGCGGACGTACTTAGCGACCATGAAATCGTTACCTTGGCCCGTTATCTGAGTGAAAACGTCTCTAACACCCTTTTTGGGACGTTAGGTGAACAGGTATATGCCCTTTCTGTACCCATATCGATGGTCATTCCTCCTCCATCTGCGAAACAGATCGAAAAATTGGTGAGAGTGTTGGCCTTTGAACTGTTGACTAGAGTCCCAGTGCTGACGGTAGCAGAGACACCTTCTACGAGTTCTGAACCTGTGGCAACCACAGAAGCCTCGGAAACTGAGGCTACCGTTCAAACCGGTGACTCTCCGCAGGAAGCATTGGCACCGCAAGCAGAGTCGGCATCGTCTGGCACCCTTCCGGCTGGGGAAACATTATCATCAGACGAAATGCCCTCTTCGCAGGAGACTTCGCCTGTTGAAGTGCCAGTTCCCTTAGAAATTGCCGCAGGAGACTCCGTAGCGGGGGACGTTGTAGGTGAATCTGTAGCCGACAACACCGCCACAGAACAACTCTCTTCACCTACAACACCTTCAGCGGAAAATGCGCAGGAAGTTCTGAAGACAGAGATGACAGAGGACACACCGGCAGAGATGACGGCACCGGCAGAGATGACAGCACCGGCAGAGATGACAGCAGAGAAAAGTGAGGAGACACAGGCAGAGATGACGGCAGAGAAAAGTGAGGAGACCACGCCCGCGGAGGCGCCTGCACAGTCGGATTATGAACCCGCTGACCGAGACTCTCAGATAACCCATTTGGAACAACTGGCTAACACGCTACAAACCCTGGCCCATGAAGACCTCCAAAGGATGGGTGGGCAACTGCTAGAAGTGGTGGACCTGTTGAAACAGGACAATTATAACGTCGACGACAAATTGCGCGTGGTTGCCAAACGCTTTGGGGAATGGATAGTTCAGATGTTACCTTTCCAAATCCCCGTCATTCAGGCACAAGTAGCAGTGATTTGCAACCAGTTGACACAACCTATACAAGAAGGTAATTGGTTGGCGTTCACCGTCAACCTGCCGAAACGTCTCCAGGTTCAACCGGCCATTGTCGAAAAAGTGCTAGAGGAACACTCGGCCCACTTCCAGGAAATCCTCCAATCGCTATATCAAGCGATAGTCAAGTTGAGAGAATTTTTAGACCGCGTCTATAATTTCAGTGGCAAAAAGGAAACTTTGTTCGAGTTGAATAACATGGAACTGTTGGAACTGGCCAATCATCTGTCCGACGGCGTACCGGTAGCAACCCCCGTGTTTGACGGTGCAAGTGAAGCAGAAATCAAGGCTATGCTAAAAATAGCAGGTCTCCCCGAAAATGGACAAACCATTCTCTACGACGGACGCACCGGTGAACCTTTTGAACGACCTGTGACAGTGGGTTACATGTACATGCTAAAACTGAACCACCTAGTGGACGACAAGATGCACGCCCGTTCCACGGGTCCCTACAGCTTAGTCACTCAACAACCCCTCGGCGGCAAAGCCCAATTCGGTGGCCAACGCTTTGGAGAAATGGAAGTGTGGGCGTTAGAAGCCTATGGAGCCTCTTACACTTTGCAAGAAATGCTTACCGTCAAATCTGACGACGTGAATGGACGCACCAAGATGTACAAGAACATTGTCGATGGAGACTACAAGATGGAAGCTGGTATGCCTGAATCCTTCAACGTCTTAGTCAAAGAAATTCGTTCTTTGGGAATTGATATTGAATTGGAACAAACTTAAAGTCAACTTTGGGTGGTGATGTACCCCTACCACCGGCTTACGCCTCAATGCTATTAAAATGCTATTAAGTTGGGAAAAACACCGTTGGAGTGGAGGCTTTAGCCGGCTGGCAGTAGGCAGACCCTGCACGTTGGGAAAGACGGAGGCGCCTACTGCCAGCCGGCTAAAGCCTCCACTCCACCGGCGTCTGCATTCCTTAACTGAATGGCATTGCGGCTAAAACCTCCAATCCGGCATATTATTCAAGGTGGACTAGAGGCGGAAGCCGGTGGCAGGGGCACCTCACCGGCGAAAGCCTCTAGTCCACTCTGATTTTCCTGCTATCCACTATCCACTATCCGCTATCCACTAAAGTCCACTATCCGCTAATATGAAAGACCTACTCAATCTCATCAACACCCAAGGACAAATCGACGAATTTGACAGAATTTGTATTGGCCTAGCCTCTCCTGAAAAAATTCGTTCATGGTCCTACGGCGAAGTGAAAAAGCCAGAAACGATCAACTATCGCACCTTCAAACCAGAACGCGATGGCTTATTTTGCGCCAAAATTTTTGGCCCCGTTAAAGACTATGAATGTCTCTGCGGTAAATACAAACGCCTCAAACACCGCGGTGTCGTTTGCGAAAAATGTGGAGTGGAAGTCACGATGGCCAAAGTGCGACGCGAACGCATGGGACATATTGAACTGGCCAGCCCCGTCGCCCACATTTGGTACTTAAAATCCTTGCCCTCCCGGTTAGGACTCCTTATCGACTTGAGTCTTAGAGATATTGAACGGATTCTCTATTTTGAAGCCTACGTCGTCATTGACCCCGCTTCCACTTCCCTCGAACGCGGTCAATTGTTGACTGAAGAGGCTTATCTGGACGCCCTCAACGAACATGGTGAAGAATTTAACGCCCAGATGGGCGCCGAAGCCATCTATAATCTCCTCCGCACGATGGACTTAGTAGCAGAAGCGAACCGACTGCGTGAAGAAATCGATTCGACAACTTCTGACACGAAACTCAAGAAACTCAGCAAAAGGCTGAAATTGATTGAATCTTTTCAATTGTCCGGCAACCATCCAGAATGGATGATTCTCCGCGTTTTGCCAGTGTTACCGCCTGATTTACGGCCCTTAGTACCTTTGGATGGCGGACGTTTTGCGACCTCCGATTTGAATGACCTCTACCGGCGCGTCATCAACCGCAACAACCGTCTCAAACGGTTGCTAGAATTGAACGCGCCTGACATCATTGTACGCAATGAAAAGCGCATGTTGCAAGAAGCCGTCGATGCCTTGTTAGACAATGGTCGACGGGGTCGGGCTATCACCGGTTCGAATAAATTACCACTGAAAGCCCTGGCCGATATGATTAAAGGCAAACAGGGACGTTTTCGGCAAAACTTGTTGGGCAAACGGGTCGACTACTCCGGTCGTTCCGTCATTGTGGTCGGTCCCACCTTGAAACTGCAACAATGTGGTTTACCCAAAAAAATGGCTTTGGAATTGTTCAAACCGTTTATTTTTGGCAAACTGGAACTGAAAGGGTTGGCAACCACAATTAAGGCTGCCAAGAAGATGGTTGAACGGGAAGGACCTGAAGTGTGGGACATTCTCGCCGAAGTCATTCGTGAACATCCCGTGTTACTCAATCGTGCCCCCACCTTGCACCGTTTAGGCATTCAAGCCTTTGAACCCGTGCTAGTGGAAGGCAAAGCGATACAACTGCATCCCTTGGTGTGTACAGCCTTCAATGCCGACTTTGATGGAGACCAAATGGCCGTTCATGTGCCCTTGTCTTTGGAAGCACAACTGGAAGCCCGGACGCTGATGATGTCCACCAATAATATTCTCTCACCCGCCAATGGAGAACCGATTATTGTACCGTCTCAAGACGTGGTCTTGGGGTTATACTTTATGACTCGTGAAGTCTATGGCACCCGTGGTCAAGGCATGATGTTTAGCAATGTCGATGAAGCACGCCGCGCTTATGAATCCCGCCATGTGGGTCTCCAAGCCAAGATTCAAGTACGTATCAAAGAACGCCTGTTTGATGACCAAGGCAAACTCCAGGTGACGATTAAACGTGTTAAAACGACCGTGGGACGGGCACTACTATCTGAAGTTCTCCCCGATGGCTTGCCCTTTAGCCTGGTGGATTGCAATTTGACCAAAAAAAATATTTCCAGATTGATTAACACCAGCTACCGTCGTGTGGGTCTCAAAGAAACCGTCATTTTTGCAGATCGGCTAATGTACACGGGTTTCTCCTTTGCCACGCGGGCAGGCATTTCGATTTGTATTGACGACATGGTCGTGCCAGATGATAAACCACGGATTATTGGGGAAGCCGAAGCCGAAGTGAAAGAAATTCAGGAACAATATTCCTCTGGCTTAATCACCAATGGTGAACGTTACAACAAGGTGGTCGACATTTGGTCGCATACCAATGAAAAACTGGCCAAAGCGATGTTAAGCAAATTGGGCACCGTTCGTATACCAGGGGCACAAGCCTTACGTTGGCGCCCCGACCAAGTTGAAAACGACCCCAATCAAGAGGATGCGAACTGGTATGATCCTCTCCCCCCAGCCTTGTGGTTGCTGGAAGACGTGTTGAAACATGTCATCAAACAGAAAGGTATAGACACCATCTGGCAACAATTGCAACAGGAACCGGCGGAGTTGAACCGGCACCGTCAGATTTATCAGCAACAGCAGGAAGCGTTGTGTCAGGAGGGATACCTAGATTTACTTGATTACTTGATTACGAAAGTTCTGCGCAACACTCCTGAAGAACCGAACGAGGAATTGGCCGGCTATCGCCAAACTTATTTGGAGAATCAAGACTCGTTGCGGCAAGAAGGAATCATGGACTTGGGCGACTATGTGTTCATCAAGGTTCTTCACCCTCAGGCCGTGCGTTACCAAAGCCAAATTCTGGGAATATTACGCAATGAAGACGGTGGTGTGGAGGCGTTGGAACGTCACCTACAGACTTATCAGAACTTCCAAGACCAGCTTTCTCAAGAGGGGATCAAGGACTTTGTTGATTATGTTCTTGTCAAGGTGCTACGGGAGAGTCACAAGGAACTGTTACTTCAGTTTTTGTACCGACCTGTGACTATCAGAGACAAGATTCTCAAGTTTTTGACCAGTATGGATATAGAACAAGCTTCGTTAAATTCTATTTACAAAATGGCTGACTCCGGGGCCCGTGGTAGTGCGGCCCAAATTCGGCAATTAGCGGGGATGCGTGGCTTGATGGCCAAACCAGACGGTTCTATTATTGAGACGCCGATTAAGGCCAATTTCCGAGAAGGGTTGGACGTATTGCAATACTTCATTTCCACCCACGGTGCCCGGAAAGGTCTTGCTGATACCGCTTTGAAAACTGCCAACTCTGGCTATCTCACCCGACGTTTAGTCGATGTTGCCCAAGACCTGGTGATTTTGGAACATGACTGCGGCACTCACAATGGCTTGTACATGGCCCCCTTGATTGAAGGAGGAGACGTGGTAGAACCATTGCGGGAACGAGTGTTAGGACGAGTCGTTGTTGAAGACGTGTTTAAGTTAGGTCAAGAAGCTGCCGTAGTTAAAGCCGGCATCCTGTTAGATGAAGATTGGGTGGAAGTGTTAGAAAAGGAAAACATTGACCGCGTTAAAGTTCGGTCCCCCATCACTTGCGATTCCCGCTACGGCATTTGTGCCCTTTGCTATGGACGCGATTTGGCACGCGGTCACTTGGTCAACAAAGGCGAAGCCGTGGGGGTCATGGCGGCCCAATCCATCGGTGAACCTGGTACACAATTGACCATGCGAACCTTCCACATCGGGGGGGCCGCTTCGAGAAAAGCTGCCGAAAATAATATTGAGATTAAGTCGAAAGGGACTGCCAAACTGCATAACCTCAAGTTGATCGAACAACACCGAGACTTACCTTCGAAGGCAGAGACGCCTACGGATTCGACCATCACGACGGCAGGCGCCGAGGTACGTCCTATGCCATTCAACCTTTCTAAGTCCTCCTTCGTCGCCGTGTCGCGTTCTGGAGAATTGACCATTCATGATGATTTTGGACGCGAACGCGAACGTTACAAAGTACCTTATGGTGCAGTACTCACCGTAGCCGACAGCGACACTGTGGAACCAGGTCAAATTGTGGCCAGTTGGGATCCTCATACGCAACCCATCATTACCGAAGTGGGCGGACTGGTGCGGTTCGAAGACATCAAGGAAGGCATTAACGTGCAACGTCAAGTGGATGAAATTACGGGCTTGACCAATCTAGTGGTGGTGGATCCAAAACAGATTAAGACTGCCTGGGGTAGCGGTGCTTCCACCACGGTGACGCTTCGTCCGGCGGTGAAAATTGTCGACGAACAAGGCAACGATATTTTCATTCCAGGGACAACCCACCCGGCTATCTACAGCCTACCGCCACGGGCAATTGTCAATGTAGAAGAGGGCACTCCAGTGTATTCCGGTCATCCTGTCGCCCGCGTGCCCCAGGAGAGTTCCAAAACTCGTGATATTACCGGCGGTTTGCCGCGAGTCGCAGATCTATTTGAGGCGCGGTTACCAAAGGAACCTGCGGTCTTGGCAGAAATCAGTGGCACCATCAGTTTCGGCAAAGAAACGAAAACGAAACAACGTCTCATCATCACTGCCAAAGATGGTACCCAATGTGAAATTCCAATTCACCGGTGGCGTAACATTCAGGTATTTGAAGGTGAACATGTCGAACGGGGTGAAATGATTGTGGATGGTGCGCCTAGTTCGCATGACATTTTGCGCTTGAAAGGCGTGGACGAACTGGCCAACTACATTGTAAACGAAGTACAAGAAGTGTATCGTCTCCAAGGTGTGAAAATTAATGACAAACACATTGAAGTCATTGTGCGTCAAATGTTACGAAAGGTGACGATTCTTGACCACGGAGATACTCGTCTATTGCCCGGCGAACAAGTAGAACGTTCCAAACTGTCTGAAGAAAATGAACAAACCTTGAAGCAAGGTAAGCGACCTGCGACTTGGGAATCGTTGTTATTAGGCATCACCAAGGCGTCGTTAGCCACCGAATCGTTTATTTCAGCGGCCTCTTTCCAGGAAACCACACGAGTTCTCACCGACGCGTCGGTCAATGGTAAATGTGACAATTTACGCGGTTTGAAAGAGAATGTGATCGTGGGACGGTTAATTCCTGCTGGCACCGGGTTAGCCTACCATGAAGAACGGCGGCTACAGCGGCAACGGTTTGGGAAAGATAAGGACAAGGAAGGGGGAGGCAAAGAAGCGCACCCGTCGCTTCCAGAACTCGGCGCAGAGGCGGAGGATGTAGAGGATGAGATGGAAACGCCATAGTGGTAAGTAGTGAAGCAGAAATTTTTTGGTATAACAATGCCGTTGCCCTCACCCCCGGCTTCTCTCCCTCTGGGAGAGGGGCCTAAGGTAATGGAAAACATCTCACCCACATTGCATCACTACCGAAAACTCTATGGCCACTCCCAACCAGAAAACTGACCAGACCATTGAAAGGGTTCTAACGCAAGATAGATACATCTTTTTGGATATAGATGGGGTCTTGATAAAAAAAGAGAGACCCCATGACAGGATAGATTGTAACACCAATGACCTGCGCAAGTTCGATTTCGATCGACAGTGTGCTAACCAATTTGAAACCGTCATTCGCAAACATAAAAACGCTAAGATTGTGATTTCATCGTCTCGGCGTAAGATATTTACCTTGGACACGATAAAGGCGAAATTTTCTAAAGATATTGCGGCACGAGTGGTAGGTGCAACGCCGCTCAAAAGTTATTCCGTGGATAAATATCTCCGCTACCAGCAAGTACTCGATTATCTGCGCCAGCACGCCTTAGAAAACCGTCCTTGGGTCGCCATTGACGACTCCATCGAACATTTTCCACCTGAGGCGCCGGTGATAATGACAGACCCTTTTGAAGGTTTTGATGAGGTAGCGGCGCTGGAATTGGAACATACTTTGTGTGCAACATCTATTTTAGTGATGTTATCGGCGTCATGAGATACACCCCTCGAAGGGGTATTATCCCTGCTTAAACAGTTCAGATTGTTACGCTATACAGCATAAAGGGTTGGCTAATTCTTCTGAAGGAAGTGGAGTCGGCACTACAGAAACTCAGTTTCTTTAAGAAACTGAGTTTCTTACCACTTCTTGCGTAAAGTAAGTTAACCAGAGGACCTAACACGATGGCAACAAAACCAAATTGGGTGGACGTGAATCCACTTTCGAACGCCTTTAAACAGGCCCGACAAATGAGTGCAAGACAATTGCGACAACAAGGAGGTTCGCAATGATGACCACTGACAACTTAACTCAAGAGGAGTTTGGTATGGCTTCCCAAAACCACGCACTGACTCAATTAAGGTTAGGGGTTCAACTCTACCTAGCTGGGGAAGAAAAATTCTCCGCGGCAACGGAACTGAGTCTCGACATGGGCACCCCAGAACGTGTCGAAATTCTGAAAAAACATGGACTGGAGGGGACTAAAGAACTCAGACCTGATTTGGTGTTGTATGAGGCTAACAAACTCAGTTTCATTAAGGCGTCCCAGGGGGCAGATAGGGTGCGGGTGTTAGAGCCACCCTTGCTTTGTGTGGAGATAATCTCGCCCTCTCAAGGGAGTCAAGAGATTATCAACAAATTCAAGGTTTATTTTGACATTGGAGTGAAATCGTGCTGGTATGTTGACCCTACCCTTGAATTGGCCATTACTTATAAACCAGACCTTGAGAATGAGGTTTTTAAGGGCGACCTAGTGGATAACAACCTGGGGATTAATATCCCACTCAAAAAGATTTTCTACTGAGTTCATAGGTGCCCCATGAAAATCACAGCAAGTGACTAGAAACTAAGTTTTTTGAAGAAAGTTAGTTTCTGTGGTCGTACAAAGAGATATTTCAAATATGAACATCAAATTTTACAACTTAGGCACCCTCAAAGAGACCGAATTAGATTTACGGTCTCTCACGGTGATTATTGGACCAAATAACTCGAATAAGACGTATGTGGCTTATTGTGTTTATAGAACTTGGTCAATCATTCAATTTTATGTGGAACGGTTTATTTTGTTGACCAGATATAAACAAGGTGCAGAAGAACTTGCTAAATACCAGAAAGAGAACGAACCGGCAAGAGGAAGCAATGGAAATGATTCTGGTGATAATGATTCTGGTGATTCTGGCGACCATATTACTAACTATATGAAACAGAGAGAGTCAGAACCATCTGATTTTGCCGTTGTTCACAGTGTACAGGATTTTATTGTCAGCCTGGAAAAATTGGGTAAGAAAAAGATAAACTCGACTTTTGGAACTTTCGAAGATTTCTTTCAAGATTCCAGTCACCAAATATTTTCTAAAACTGACTCGACGTTTTCTTTTTCTAAACAGGAAGTGGCAGAACTTTCGGAAGGTCTAATGACACAACCCCCATTTTTACTGCCTGCCGAACGTAACGCACTGGTGATTAACTATAAACTGCTTAATCATAGACGTTTTAAGTTATTGGAACAAGTGCGAGAACGTTCTCGCAAGGGTGAGGATTTACAAAAACAGTTTGGGATGTTAAGAGAGTCTGGAGATACTCGTTACCCGCAACCTGTAGAAGATTTTTTAGATTTTTTAGTCAGTCTTGACCTCCAACCACAGACTAAGATTGATTCTACTAACAAAAACGATTTTCAAAAACTGGCGGATACCCTAGAAAAACACTTACAAGGTAACCACAAGACGGTTTTAACACCGACTCTCCTGGGCGGTAAGGAAATCCGAGTAGAAATAAAAAGAGGACTCAGTATTGACTTATACAACGCTTCCTCCTCCATCAAACAACTGGCGCCCTTGCTGTTATACCTGCGTTATCGGGCCAAAACAGGTGATTTGTTAATCATCGATGAACCGGAAACGGGTTTACATCCAGAATCTCAAGCAAAATTGCTGGAAGTGCTGGGTATTTTGGTGTATTTAGGAGTGAAAGTTCTTATTACTACGCATAGCCCGTATTTTATGTCACATCTGAATAACTTAACTAAAGGTGACATAGATAATCCTAATGCACTGAAAAAACAAGCTAAGTTGCTTTACCTTCGAGATTCACGGGCCTTTTTATCTTTGGAAAAAGTGGGCGCTTATGAAATGCAGGATAACCAATTAGTTTCTCTCAAAGATGAAGATTATGGTATCAGATGGGATAATTTAAGTGATGTGGCAGTTGACTTGCAACAGAAACGTTTCCAATTGTACAACAAGGAGTAAGCAGTAGGAGTAAGTTTGCATGGCTAAGAAAGACAAGGGGGACAAACATGCCGCAAAAGGAGTTGCCCAAGACACCAATCAGTTAGATTGGCAAAATTTCAATTTTCTGGAAAACTTGCTACTGTTTTGTGCCCTTAAAAAACGAAGTGTGGACAAAGAAAGTGGCGTTCACTTTCGGATTAGTTCCAAGGCTAAACAAGAAGCTATTTGCTTGTTATTTGAAATAGACCGAAAACGTGATCCTTTGATACCCTTTGAAGAAGGACCGCGACCTGATTTTGTGGTTTTCTATGCAAGTGGAGATACTTATCTTTGCACGATTGTTGAGATGAAAGGTAAAGATGAAAAAAAACTTGAACATGGAATTGACCAGATTATCCATGTCAGAGACAAGTTGAAAGAACAACTACAACATTATTTTCCTAAACTGTTGCCTAAGATTAAGTTCCAAGGAATTTTACTCACACCAACGGGTTCTTCGGTGCCTGATGAAAAAATTAAGAAAATCAGACAGCAACAAGATTTTATCATTGTTGTTTTACAGTGGGATCATAAAGCTGAATTATTTAACTATATTTCTAAGAAGAATGCTTGGGATGAGAGATATAAACATGAAAAATTACCATAACTCAGCTTACACAAAAGGTAGTGAAAAACTGAGTTTCTGTGGTGCTGTCGCACAGAACAGGCTATTCTCATCTGGCACTGGCACTTCTCGAAATTAAGTTCATTCTTCACTCCAGGTTTGGATAAGTTCATTTTTCAATATTCATCATGTCAAACCTCGTCATAGAAGTCAAAGGACTCACCAAATATTTCGGCAAACGTTGCGTTGTCGACAACCTCGCTTTGCATGTCGAACGGGGACAAATTTACGGATTTCTCGGCCCCAATGGTAGTGGCAAAACGACGACCATTCGTATGTTATGTGGTCTCCTCACCCCTGATGCCGGTCAAGGTCAATGTTTGGGTTATAACATCCTCACCCAATCGGATCAGATTAAACGTCAGGTGGGTTACATGACTCAAAAATTCACTTTGTATGAAGACCTCACTATCCATGAAAACTTAGATTTCGTTGCCCGTATTTATGGGATGTCTCGCCGTCGTGTACGAGTCTCCCAAAGTTTAGAACAATTGGGGTTGACCGAACGGGCTAACCAATTGGCCGGTTCTCTATCAGGTGGTTGGAAACAACGTCTGGCCCTGGCCGCTTGTCTCCTCCATGAACCGCAATTACTACTGTTAGATGAACCCACCGCAGGCGTGGATCCAAAAGCCCGCCGCGATTTTTGGGAACAGATTCATCAACTCAGTGCCCAAGGTATCACCACGTTAGTTAGCACCCATTACATGGACGAGGCGGAACGGTGTCACCGGCTGGCTTATCTGGCGTATGGCAACCTGTTGGTGAATGGCACGGTTCAAGAAGTCATTGACCACTCTGGGTTGACTGTGTGGACCGTCATGGGAGATAATTTATGGAAACTCCAAGCGCAACTTAAATCACTGCCTGGTCTTGAACAAGTTGTCCCCTTTGGCAATTTGTTACACCTCATTGGCCAAGATACCGATTTGTTACAAGCCAGTATTGCCCCCTTGATGACAAATTCTCCATACGAATGGCAACTGTCTAAACCGACTTTAGAAGATGTCTTTATTAGCTTAATGGGACATGCCCAGGATCATAGTCTATGATAAAATTTTCCCTCTTCCGCTGGTGGGCCATCGTCATCAAAGAATTTATTCAAATGCGCCGGGACCGCCTCAGTTTTGGTATGATGGTAGGGATTCCTCTCATGCAACTGATTCTCTTTGGATTCGCTATCAATTCAGACCCCAAACATTTACCGACAGCCGTGTTGATTGCCAATCACAGTGTCTTCTCGCGCACGTTGACTCATGCTTTGGAAAATAGCGGCTACTTTCAGCTTGTCAAAATTGCTCAAAATGAAGAGGAAGTGAACCGTCTCCTCGCCTTGGGCCAAGTTCAATTTGTGCTGACGATTCCCAACGATTTTGCCAGACAGTTGATACGCAAAGAACATCCAGTGTTACTTCTGGAAGCCGATGCCACGGATCCAGCGGCGACTAGCAATGCGTTGGGAACTTTAAATATCCTTATCCAAAATGTCTTTGACCGAGATTTAGTGGGTCACTTACAACATTTACGTGGCAAACCGCCAGCGGTGGAATTGCGTATTCATCGCAAATACAATCCCGATGGCATTACGCAATACAACGTCGTACCCGGCCTCATGGGGGTCATTTTGACGATGACGATGATAATGATTACGGCTTTGGCTATGACTCGTGAAAAAGAACGAGGTACGATGGAAAATCTCCTCGCCACTCCCGCCCGGCCTTTGGAAGTGATGTTAGGCAAAATTATTCCTTATATTCTCATTGGCTACATTCAAATCACCATCATTCTCTTAGTCTCGCGTTTCTTCTTTCAAGTCCCCATGTTAGGCAGTTTGAAACTCCTGTATGGCATTGCAATTCTGTTTATTGCTGCCAATTTGTCAGTTGGTATCACCTTCTCGACGCTGGCAAAAAATCAACTGCAAGCTGTTCAAATGGCCTTCTTCTTTTTCCTCCCTTCCCTTCTCCTCTCTGGTTTCATGTTTCCCTTTCGGGGGATGCCGCACTGGGCTCAAAATATCGGTGAAGTCTTGCCACTCACGCATTTTTTGAGGCTGGTACGGGGTATTTTGTTAAAAGGGAATGGTTGGGAAGACAGTGTGCCAGAAATTATTCCCATTGTGATATTTATGACGGTGGTGATTCTGTTAGGGGTGTTGCGGTATCGGAAGACATTGGATTAAAATGATGGGTAGTGATGCAATGTGGGTGGTGTAGGGGCAACCCTGGTGGTTGCCCAAGGTGGGCGATAATGGCTATCCACGCGGGCAACCACCAGGGTTGCCCCTACCCAAAAAATCACTAACAAAACTGGTTTTTCCAAATCAAAATCAAATTGGGAACGTTGGTATCGTTTTATCAATCCTCCCCATCACTTCTCTCGTCTTCTCCACCGCGGCCAGAATATACAAGTACCGTGAACACTCCTCAAAACTCAATACCCGTCCCTTGCGGTCTTTCAACCATTTTTCACAGACTTGATAACCGCCGAAGTGAAATTCCCAAATCTCAGGGGTAACGTGGTCAAAATATTGAGTCTGGTTAATATACACCTTTTCGTCCTTGTATACCAGTTTCTCGACCAGATTACTCCCCTTCACCGGAAAACTACACTCGTTTTCAATTTCCGCTTCCATGAGATGAATCTTGACCAATTGTCCCCCTAACTCTGCCAGTTGTTTGAACAGCATTTGGTCACTGGTCAAAGGTAAACGGGGGAAGTCCATCTTGAGAAATTCGGCATAGCGTTGACGATAGGTTGGGCTGTGAAACACAGCATACATGTAATTAAACACGTCTAATGCGCTGACAGTTTTCTTAAAGTTGCCGTGACCTTCTAGAATCAGCCGCAAGTGGAGGCGAGTTTCAAGGTCTTGGAGGAAAGCGTCGGAGAAATTGGGTTTCCGAGGTAACTCTTTGTGCTTACCATTGCCATTGCCGTTGCCGTTAATGAAGTTATCGGTTTCGGTCGGGTAGAGATAAAGGGGGAATAACGAATCGATACTCTGACTGTTGGAACGAATGACACCATTACTAATCATCAAGTCTGTAACCATGAAGTAGTTGCATTGGCTACTGCGTGGCGCTTGACGAACAGTTATCAATCCCAAATTTTCACCTTGTAACAGGTGTTGCATGACTTCAAATCTAGGCATACAGTGAAAGCCACGAGTCTTACCTGTATAGTAAGTATATCGCGTGTCAAAGGGACGGTACAAAATGGTCCGTAGATATTGGTCTTGAATGCCATGTTCTCGTATATCTTGTTGGGCCAGACTCACCTTCCAATCTCTCGCATCATTACCCAACTCATATTGGAGACGTGCTTGTTCAATGTCTAATTGCGCAAACGTTTGCAACGTGTCGCGCAGAGACTTTCGAGTGTAATGAATGGTCAGATGGTCGCGGGCCGTGACGATTCCTACCGAATTCACTGGCATCATCTCTGTCACTTTCCACCCTTGTTCATATTCCGCTAACAAGTCCACATTTTGCGGCACCAACAAGTAAAACGGTGATTGCGGTTGCAACGTGGTCCAAGCGGTAGTCTTGAGGTCGTGTTCCATCAAATACTCATATTTAGAAGCCCGTGTGCCATATAAGTGGGCATGATGAACGTTGCCCTCACCCCCGGCCCCTCTCCCAGAGGGAGAGGGGAGTGAAGATTTTAATTCCACCTGGACTTTACCCTCACCCCCGGCCCCTCTTCCAGAGGGAG
>JAABRD010000017.1 GCA_011391085.1 Thiotrichaceae bacterium
AGTTTCGCAAAATACTCGTGGGTGCGAACGGTCACGTTAGCGGACTGTCGTTTGGGGTCGTAGAAGGTCTTTTTTTTCCGCGAGATTCCCATTCGCCGAAGTGCACGGCTCATTGCCGAAAGGCTGACGGTCACCCCCCTGTGTTCTTCATATCGAGCACATAATTGCCACAACGTCAAGTCTGAGTGTTCCCCTAGCCACCGTCTGAGCATTTTCTCCCCAGCCTGGTCAATGACGCTACGATTTCCACCGCCCGCAGGCTTTGGGTCAATTCGACCAGTTTGACGAACTCTCTTTAGAAGTTGAAACACAAACTGAAAAGAGACCTTAAACCTCTTTGCCAACTGTCGCATCGAACCTTCGCCACGTTGGTACGCGTCTATAACTCGGCTACGAAGTTCGGTTGGATAAGCTTTCATAAAAAATTCCTCTCAAATTAAAGTTAACATTTAAGTTATTTTATCTTAGAAGTTGATAGTTAATCAAGTGAGAAATGCTATACCAAATCGCAGAGAGTGTTGTTTTCGAATGGCGTTCAACTCTGTTTCCAACCACCTATTGATGAAGGGAGTGAATAGAGTTTGGTTCGGGTGATGTTCTTTCCGTTTAATATTCTTATCAATATTTTTATAGAAACCCAATTTGCTTGGCAAGGTTCGATATAACCAAATTGGAATGGGCAGTAGTCCAAATAGATAGGTGCTATAGTCGACTTGATAGCCAAGCTGTTTCAATTGCTGACTCAACCTCCCTATCGTATATCTTCTAAAATGTCCAACCTGTTGGTCATGGTTGGACCAGAGAAAAGGATAGGCTGGCACCGTCATAAAGAGTTTTCCATTGCGGACCAGAACCTGTTTCACACGGTCCAAGAACTCGCTGTCATTTTCGATGTGTTCTAACAAGTCAAACAGTCCAATAGCAGGAATAACATTTTCAGAAAAGCCACATTCCTCGAAAGTAGCACAGAGTATCTGTGTTATCCCGCGTTTCTGCGCATTTTGAATACCGGTGAATCCAGGTTCTACGAGAGAAACATCAAACCCCAGTTTTTGAAGTTCCCGCGACACCACGCCATTGCCACCACCGACATCAAAAAATGGAGTTCCTTTCGCTAGATGCTGTTTGACAACTTCACAAATACAGCGGTTCCGATGAGAATACCAAAATGAAGAATCTTCTACTTCAAAACAAATTGCCTGATTCTCTTCAGGGTACGAAATGGGTTTAATCATTAGTGAAATCCAAATATGGGTGAAATAGGATATGCTGAAGTGGAGGCTTTATATAGGTGAAATAGGATATGCTGGAGTGGTGGCTTTAGCCGGTGGGGGTTGGCACCGAGTTAAACTCAGGGGAAAAGCCACCAGCTAAAGCCTCTACTCCAACACCGCCACCGGCTAAAGCCTCTACTCCAACACCGCCACCGGCTAAGGCCTCTACTCCAACACCGCCACCGGCTAAAGCCTCTACTCCAACACCGCCACCGGCTAAGGCCTCTACTCCAACACCGCCAGGGGAACAGCCGCCGGCTAAAGCCTCTACTCCAACACCGCCACAAGCTAAAACTTAATTTCTTCTCCTCAACAGTTGAAAATTTCCCGGCAAGCCAGAAATCGGAACCAGTTGGAAATTTTCTATAATATATTCCCAAACCAACCTATGAGTGTTCCGAAAGCGCAAATCATCGCGTCCATCTAGCGCAACATCTCCCAGTAAGATCCAATTCACCCGGTGAGTTTGCAAATCTGAAATCATTTTCCGCGCTTCTGGTTCAGAGATTCTCCAGGCCAAATAAGTGTCCCACCAGGGAGATTTTCTTTGCAATATCGGATAGAACGCCGGCCAGTGCGGGGCAATGACGAAGCTTTCTTCAGGTGAAACGAGTTCGGTATTAATTTGGATAACCGTTTGGATAAGCTTGGCGGTATAAGTATCAATCCATAAATTCTCACCACGAAGATTGAACAGCACGAAATTCTCTTGAGGTTGGATAAGCTTCCGGTAAACTGGATGGACTTTTCCTACCGTCAGCAATGACAAAGAACACAGCACCACTAGCAAGCTGTTAAATATTTTTTTGGAAATCGATGGTTGATATAACATTGGCAATGCCAACAGTCCGATTAAGAGAGGATGGATGGCAAACGCCAGGTGTCCTAAATCAGCGCGGGAAAATGCGTATTGAAGATAGGTTACTTCGGCAAAGAAGCAGGCGATAAGAGGCGCAACTGTTTGAAGAGGTCGTTTCGCCCAAATGAGATACATTCCCACCAGCACACAGAAGACTGGTAGAAGCAGAAAAAATAGTCCGGTCGATACCGCAGTGGCTATGTCTGACCCATTCCCCTGGGTGAAATCGACCAACCATGGCCAGGGCACCGGTAAGGGTAAGTTAAAGCCCTCCCGAGTGAAGATAAACTCGACGCGTTGCACGAAACTTTCCCAAACACCGGGGATGCCGATGAACATGAGAAGCATTGGAAGATAGCCTACTCCGATTCCGACACTCCACACGACGAGTCGTTTGAACAGGTCGTGCCGATCGATTTTATACCATATCATCAAGATTAATCCCAACGACGAAACGCTTCCGAAAAAACCATGATGTTCTCCAAAACAGGCCATGATACCAACCAGTATTCCTATGAGAAAATGTCTATGCAACGAAGGTTTTTCAATCAACAGAGTTCCTCCATAGACGAACATCATAGTTAGGCTATGTTCAAAGACCTTATGATAAGGATACATCCAGATCAGCAACAACAGTCCGATAAGGCATAATGTTATCCAGGAACGTGTGAGACGACGTATGGTCAGTAATCCACAGGTTAATCCGATCACTTGGAATATTGCAATACTGGCGCGAACTCCCAAAATACCTTGGCCAAATAAAAATGACCAGGCCGCCGTCCAGTAATATCGTCCAGGTTGATAAGACCGAAAATCTCGAAGCGGAATGTCTCCCATAGCGGATCGCCAGGTACCGTACCAAAGATAACCTTCATCAGCTAAACCGAGGCCAATATGACTTTGTAATAAAAAGGAAATAATAACAAGTGCGACTGCTATTGATATAATGGTTAGAGTTTTCGTCATTTTCATAATTTTCATATAAGTCAATACTTAGGACAAGTTGGCCAAAATCATATAAAATAGATGACTTTAAAGAGAACAATGTGGGTGGTTTTCTGTAGGGGCAACCCTTGTGGTTGCCCTTGAAGATAGCGAGTCTCACCTCCCCACGGGCAACCACAAGGGTTGCCCCTACATCACCCACATTGCATCACTACCCAAAACACATACTTTTTACGAATTTAATCAAATAGTCCGAAGTATTGAAGGAAACAAGGTTGCTTAATAACACCGCGTCTCACTCATTTTTGACAGGTTGTGTGTCACGCCCGCCAATTTGATTCATCAGATAATCGGCACTCATAACATACCCTTTGACCAGCGGATACCCCGCGACTTCCAAGGCCGACGCGGTCCAGTGATTGCAATTATTCAGCAAATGGTATTGACCCTGCGCCTGGTAAAAAAAACCTTGACCATACACACTGTTACCCACTGGCAAAGCCCGACCTTGAATGTCATGGAGATAACTAAGATGAATATATTCACATAGGTGAATAAATCCGTCCTCTGATAGACGTACTTCCGCGACTTGACCTGGTGGAAAACTCACCTTGGGCGAATTTGGCAAAACGACAACATGCAAAACGCTGGCACTGGGAAATAACAATGCTTGCAGACCTTGACTGAGAGA
Source organism: Thiotrichaceae bacterium (assembly GCA_011391085.1). Lineage (GTDB taxonomy): Bacteria > Pseudomonadota > Gammaproteobacteria > Beggiatoales > Beggiatoaceae > JAABRD01. The sequence continues at coordinate 3,770 of JAABRD010000017.1, forward strand.
CGGTTGTCGCGCCTGATAATAATCGGCGGCCCCCCACCCCACTTCCAGATAATTTGCATGGAGAAAGTCACCAACTTCTGGCCAAATCGTCTCAGGTATGTCACTTCGTTTGATGGCAATACCAGTATGTTTGCCATGATTGACAACATAGACCATTTTAACCAGTTGCTGTGGTGAAAGTAAAGACGGACTAGATTGAGGATTCGCACAACTGTTAATAAATAGCAGAGAAAACAGAAGGCAAAGGTTGTTTAACATGGTCAATTCAGGTTTGTATCAAAGAAGAATGAGGCTGGTATTGGAGGACCGGAAGCTTACGCCTCCATGCCATCCAGTTGGTGTAGTTGGTGTAGCTAGAGTAGGGTGGGCAACAGCTTTATCGTTGTCCACCATTTTCGTGTGAATGGGTGGGCAAAGAATCTGTTGATGGTGTTAGAGTAATACATCTTTTTCTAGTACAACAAACCTTACATACTAAAAAATTAGGTATTCCCCCCACCCCAAACCGTGCGGGAAACGGTAGCGAAACACGGCTTTCAAAAGTTTTGGTCTAGGTATTTTGACCCATGACCGCGGTTAGTTTTGTAAGTTTGGGGTGGTTAGGTATTCCATTCAGAATGGCCTCCATGTTAAGTTTTCTGGCAGTTTTGCAAATTCAGTTTCTTTTTCTAATCGGTGTATCTATCTCTTTATGACATTGTTGGTGATAGAGGTTCACGTTCTTGTTTTTGTCCTTCCCTCCTTTGCCCTTCGCCACAATGTGGTGAGTTTCTAGGTCTTCAATTCTATCAAGTGTGAATCTTCTCTTGCAGTGGGGACAAACTCCGTTCTGTACTTTGTAGAGAAATTTCTTTCTTTGGGTAAGTCCAGTCAGGTTTCTCTTTTCCCAATATTCTTTATTTTCCAACCATGTACTCCCTTTTGCTACCGAGATATATTTGGTGGTTTTTGGGACCTCTGCAAATCTTACTTGTCCAATGTCATACTCATCAAGGAGTTTATGGTTTCTTCTGGTTATTTCAAAGTCTATTTTTCTGAGTTGTTTCCACATTTTGCCGCTGGAGAATTTTGCCGCGTAGTTGTGTACGCCTCTCCGTATTGAGTTAGTCTCTTTTTGTATTCGGTGTTGCCCTCTGCCATATTTCAGACTTTGTTTTAGTGCCACTCGTGTCTTCTTTGTCATCTTGGTGGCTAGTCTGATTCTCTTTCCTCTTTGTATTTCATATCCCAGAAAGTCAAATGGTTCCTCGGTGATAATTCTAGTTTTTGATGACTTGAGTTCAAGTCCTGCTATTGTCAGTTGTTTGGTTAGCCAGTCTATGACCTTCTGTGAGACTTCAGGTTGCCATTTATGGTCTTTGCCTCGATGTTTTGGTACGATGGTTATTACCAAGTTGTCGGTGTATGTTGTTAGGTTTATGGATTTTATGTATTTTCCGGATACTGTCTTAGGTGTTTTGATTATTTGGGCGTCAAGTATAGTTCTCAGAACCAAGTTGCTTAGTGTGGGACTTATGATGCTTCCTTGTGGTGTTCCCATATCCTCTGTCACTAGCGTGTTGTCGGTCTCTACAGGTCCCGCCTCCAATAGTCTTTCTACGAATTTTCCTATGACGTTTTCAGTCGGTAGTGACCTGATGTATTCATGGTTTATTTTATCAAAACATTTGGCAATATCTGCTTCAATGACTATTGCAGTTTTTCCTTTGTGTGCAAAGGTGGTAAGGCTTGCTATTGCATCAGCCGTTGAGTGGTTCTTTCGGAATCCATAACTTATGACTGTGTATCAAGTGTTCAATCTCAATTTCTAGTATTGATGTAAGGATGTTTTGCGCAACTCTGTCGTATTGGGTTGGTATTCCCAGTGGTCGTTTGGTGCCGTCTGGTTTTGGGATGTATTTCCTTCTAGTTGGCATTGGTCTCCACTTTTCATGGTTTAAATCTCGTCTTAGATTGTCCATAATTTTTGACACTTGCCGCTGGTTGGTTAGTTTATTCTTAATTCTATCCACCCCAGCGGTTTTCTTGCCTCTGTTTTGTTGGGCAAGTTTGTACAGTGAGGGTATTTTGTTGTATTGGCTATTTTTCATTAGTAGTTGGAATCTGTTTATTTTCTTTAACTTACATTCGCTAACCGCCCTAAACAGTTGTGTCTGCAATTCTTGTACTTGTTTAGCGGTCTGTTTGATTAGACCACTGGTAAAGTTGTTTCTCTTCTTGGTATCAGAAGTTCTTAATCTATTACCTTTACGCATTTATGTGTTGAACCAGATATTCAACAACTATTTCGGAAACTTCCTAGCGTCACTTCCGTCCCTTATTCCCTTGGGTTTCAGCGTTTCTATCAGCCTGAATATTGTTATGATTCCATTCTACACGTACTTTTGCGCTTCTGTAAATTCTGAATCAACTTGCTATAACTTTGGTCGGCCTTGATCTGTTTCATACCTCATCTCGTATTTTGATTAGCAAGAATTTATTGATTAATTTAGGTTGTGACTATACCCCTTGCACCTTTAGATGATTCTGAATGTCTGTTTACGCATTCAGATAAGTGCTTTAACTCTGTGTAGCTTTAGAGGCTTCAATTATTTCTTTGCTTGCGCTAACCTTATTAATCTCTCTACTCAGGTGGCAACTTCTAACAGAGTCTCCTAATCTTGCCTCTCCCTTTTGTCCCCCCGCTATACACCCTGATACTCTTATAGGAGTCCAGAGGTCTGGGGGTTAGTACTCCACTTCTCATCAGTGGCGGGAAAATCTCACCCTATTTCTTTCTATCTTTCGTCATAACTGTTTGAATTATCGAGTTTTATTATGATTTTTTACGACACACTAACAGTGCCTCCTAAGTGAACCTTTCCGCATTTGTCCTGTCGCTATACACTCTAATAGTTTGTTAGAACGAGAGTGGTCTGAGAGTAAGGACTTCATAAACTACCCAGATTACAGCAGTTTCTGGTTTTCACTCAATGAAGGGGGAATCTCACTCCATTTCTTGACGCCTAACTAGGCACACCCCACCCTACACGGGCTGAAAACCGCTTCCGAGAGGAGGTAATCGTCACTCATTGATGGGTCCGCCAGCGCGGGCGGGCTGATGGTCAGTAAGCCAAGTGTGGTCAGCAACACTTGCTGGTAAATAAGTGATTGAATAAATTTCATAAGAGTGTTATCCTTTAAGTTAAGTAGTTATCATCAATTTGACACTACCGGAGTTGTTTACTTTTCAATTGTTCAGGAGAATCACCATGTTATCATTCACTGCCAAAGTCAATAATTCTCATGGCCGACAATCTATCCTCTTACCCAAAGAAATTCAGTTGTCGGCAACCGAAGTGGTTATTTGTCAACACGGGGAGGAGATTATTCTGTCTCCCAAATTACCTACTTGGGAACATTATTTAGCCACCGCCCGCCCAGCACCGGCCGAATTTATGATGGAGGTGACTGATGAACCTCCTCAAGAGAGGAGTTTTTAGTCATGCACCGTCGTTATTTGCTGGATACAGATACTTGTAGTTACGTGATGAAACGTCATCCTTTATCGGTCTTGACACAGTTGCAAATGGTAGAGGCATCACGTTTGGGTATTTTGGTTATCACCTTGGCAGAGTTGCGTTACGATGTGGAACGTTTAAATTCCAGTCGTTTTACCCAATCCGACATTGATTCTTTTATTAGCTACTTGACGGTGCATCCGTGGGAAGCACGGGCGACTCAACATTATGCCACCTTGCGTACCAAATTAGAACGTCAAGGGACTCCGATTGGCAATCTGGACCTGTTGATTGCCGCCCATGCTTTGAGTTTGGATGCCATTTTGGTGAGTAATAATCAACGTCACTTTTCCAGAGTGTCTGGATTAACTTTAGAAAATTGGGTCGAGGTGACATAAGTAGGATGCGTCCCACGCACCATTCTATTAATAGTCAGAATCAGAATTTACAGAATGAACCCCCACCAACCCATGTCTTCCAATTCTAAAATTCTGCAAATTCTGATTCGAACATAAACGGCAAAGACCTCGTAAGTTTTGAAAACCTACGAGGTCTGATGGAGGTTGGAGTACGGAATTAATTCCGTCCAACTCTCCTTATCGCCACCATCCCCACTGACGACCGCATTAAACTTCACCTGTTGCGTTGTAGCGTTGTAGCGTTGTAGGGTGCGTTAGCAACCGCGTAACGCACCATCGTATAAATTGCTATAAAACCATAAAAATAGTGCGTTACGTCGCAAACACACGCGCCTAACGCACCCTACAGGTCTCATGGAGGTTGGAGTACGGAATTAATTCCGTCCAACTCTCCTTATCGCCACCATCCCCACTGACGACCGCATTAAACTTCACCTGTAGCGTTGTAGCGTTGTAGGGTGCGTTAGCGTTGTAGCGTTGTAGGGTGCGTTAGCAACCGCGTAACGCACCATCGTATAAATTGCCATAAAACCATAAAAATGGTGCGTTACGGCGCAACAACACGCGCCTAACGCACCCTACACTCGCTAAAATTCTGCAAATTCTGATTCTGACAAGCAGTTGTCAAATAGTCAAGTCATAAACGGTAAAGACCTCGTAGGTTTTGGAAACCTACGAGGTCTGGGAGGGTTAAACTTGATAGAGTAGGGTGGGCAACCGCTTTATCGTTGCCCACCATTGGGGAGTAAATTGGTGGGAAAATAAACATTTGCCCACCCTACACGGACTCCAGTGGTAGATTGAAACGGTGGAGTCCAAGACACGTCTTGGACTCCGATTGAGGCTGTCAACCTATGGCTTTCTCTCCTCTTCGCCAATCTTGTTGATGGATTCTACCACAAAGATTTCGGTCCCCAAAATGGGCATCCATTTTAAGGTGACTGCGTATCTTTCGGTGTAGTGCCCATAATCTTTGCCAACGATAGGGTTCAACAGAGGCATTTTGACATCCACGGCTGGTAGTGTGGCGAGTCCTTGGTCTAAGTCAAACCGGGCGCAGGTCGTATCTGCTTCCACTTTAACCAGTTGTGTCACTTCTTGAAGCACGAAGCGGTCATTGGTGCCATTCACCTGTTTCAAGGTGGTTTCATAGTAGAGACTTTCGCCCAGTGGGTCACCCATTAGGGACAGTAGTGGAATTTCCAGAACGGGGATGGTGAGGGTGTAGTCTTCTATGGAATAGCGGGCGTGTTCACTACAAGTTGGCCAGATGGTGATGTCATTTTCGCCAAATGGAGGACAAGTGTTGCCTGTGCAAGAAGGAGAAGAAGTGAAATTCGCCGTCACACTCTTATTGGCCGTCATGGTCACTTGGCAACTGGTTCCAGAACAATCGCCACTCCAATTGGCAAACTGGTAACCACTGTTGGGGGTGGCAGTTAGAGTCAGTTGCGTATCCTTTGGATAGGAAGTTTGGCAGGTGTCACCGTTGCATTTGACCGTGCCGTTGGTAGCATTGGTGGTAAGAGAATATGGACCACCACTATTTAATCACCTCAATCAACTTCACCTCTTGCACTTGTAATATTCCCAAATCAATCGGGTTAGTTTCAATGTGTTGCAACGTCACTTCATAAATACTGATAGGTTTGCCTTCCTTTACGGTAGGGAAGGTGGTGAGTACGGTGGGTACTTCTACCATCGGAATTTTGAGGGTGCGATTTTCGTAGGTGTACACCGCATGACAAGGGTCGCCCACCGGTTCACCAGAGGTATCTGGTTTGACTGACGAGTCTATCACTTCAAAATCTTGATCGGCGTTTAACCGCAAGCGAATGTTTTTGAAAACTGCTATCCCCCCGGTGGCATCTGGACTGGTTTCTCTGAGCGTGGGTAAGTCAGTAAATGGAATGCTCACTTTACCGGTGACAACGGAATAGTGAGCGCGTTTAGCTGGGTCTTTGCAGGTCGAAGATTGATATTTGAGGGTACCAAATATTAAATCATCAAACCCGATAGTTCCAGTGCTATAGTCATGGATTTTCACCGAATGAATGCCTTCGGCAGAAAGACTAAGCGTTTCTCCTCCCGTATCTTTTACGGTGGAACTGGCTACCAAATTGCCACCAATTCCAAATCCTTCAATGGTGACATCAGCACCTGAACCAGCTAAATCTCCACGAATAGAAACGAAGTTAGTCACTGCCTTTACGGTGGCATTGGTAGGTTCAAAAAAGGAGATAGTAATCGGAGAGGCATAGCTCAACTTGTTGTTGGAATCCGCTCCACCTATTCCCATAATTCCACTTGGCGTATGAGTGAATCCTATCTCCGCATCAGCCGTTCCTAAGTTGACAATAGCGACATAACCAGCATCTGAACTAAACAAGACTCCATATGTGGGTAACAGTTGGTCTGTTAAGCGTGAAGTCGTTGGAACAGGATAGCCTGGGAAGTAATACATCCCATCCTGTGAAAATTGTTCAAAGTCAATGACAGTATTAGCACACACACTCGCAGGTACCGCTAAACTCCCCGCCACCAACGCTAACGCCATATTCCAAGCCAACCGCTTCTTCTGCCATCCAGGCGCGGCCATTTCGCCCCCTACTTGACTATTGGGGGTCATCGTATTAAAATGAGAGTTGAAACTCTTGTTCATAAATAATTTCCTCTAAAAGGATGTTTAAAAAACGGGTAGTGTTGTAGTGGTAATGGTATCAAACTGCCTCAACTCCAGGAGTCCAAAGCGTAGCTTTGTGCGTGACCCGGACAAAGCTACGCTTTGGACTCCTGAACCATTACCTCTATAACACTACCAGAAAACGAGTGTTTAGGTCAGACTGGTGGACTAGACCGGTCTGGCCAACTATTTCAATTAAAGTGGATAAGAGTTAACTGCTTATCCGTCAGATTGGTTACCACAGAAACTCAGTTTTTTAAAAAACTGAGTTTCTTTCTGTGTTATGGTGAAACGTATTTCGTTCCCATGCCCCTATATATAGTTGCCAGTCGCAATGGTTACAAGTTCGAGTGTACTACCCCTAGTACACTATAACCTCCCGACGTAGAAAATTGGCATGATTATTGCTTAAAGTGAACTATTTCACTTATTCAAAATAATGTGAATAATGGAAGGACTAGCAGTCCTAAGTTCTCATCCAATCAAGTAGAATAGATTGGTGGGCAAATAAACACTTGCCCACCCTACTTTAACTACTCTTGTAGCCCCCCAACCCCCCGCTGTAAATTAAAATGTTAGTATCCACCCAATGTTTATCGTTCATTGGCTTCTTCTCGGTTAAATTGATAGTGACTTAAATTGGCACAATACTTATCAAAAAAACGTTCAAAGTCTCCCTCTGGGAGTTGAGGAACAGGTGGTTGGGGCCGAATCAAACGTTTGAGAAAACTATAAACGGTTTCCAACTTATCGTCACCCAAGTGGTCAATTTCAGCCAAAATCAGTTCTCTGGTAGTCATACTAGCAACACCTTTATGGTAACAAAGCTTCGCTTTGTACTCCTGGGTTAGGGGCGAGTGTGTGGTCTCGCCAAAGAGTATGATGTTGTTTAGAAGTGCCTCCGTTGGGGGAGGCACGTTGTTGTTGGTACGATTTCATACCGGTTTTCCTCCAAATATGTCAGTTTAAGTTAATGAGTGTGAGATTTGTCTTCAGATTGGTCAACTCTTCGAGAGTTGACAAATCTCTCTTCGGTAGGGGGGGTCAGCCTGAGTCTTATGTGATTGACCTGAGTTTGTCCTCAATGTTAGTAAGACGGAATCAATTCCGGACTCCAAAGTCGTTGTAGTTGAATTCGGTGCTTCTTAGTTATAGTTAACGTAACATTTGCCAAAATTCTCCAAACTTATTTTAAATAAATTTTTTCCTTTGTGTTTTCAAGGAATTATCCGAAAGTAGCGGCTGGTCGGCATCGTCAAGTAGCAAGCGAATTAACACATTCGTGTCAGCCACTATCATCGGTGGCGCCATCATTGTAGTGCGCCTTTCACAATAGCTTCTTCCATCTGCTCCAACGTGACCGAACGTTTCGGTTTGTATAGCCCAAAGGCGTCTTCGATACGAGACGGTTTCGGTCTCTCCGTTGACTTCAAATGGAGGGTTTGCGCCAGTGTATGTACAATAAACGCATTGGGGTCTGCAAAACGGTTCAGACGTTCGCCAAGTGCGTCAGGAACTTCTAACAAGAGTTGCATAGGCTTTCAAATTTATCAGTTTAAGCAACGGAATAAATTCCGTACTCCAAAGTCGTTGACGGAATCAATTCCGGACTCCAAATGGCCGTTGGAGTACGGAATTTATTCCGTTTCAGTGGCGGAATCAATTCCGGACTCCAAATGGCCGTTGGAGTACGGAATTTATTCCATTTCAGTGGCGGAATCAATTCCGGACTCCAAAGTCGTTGTAGTTGGTCGGCCTGAGTCTTATGTGATTGACCTGAGTTTGTCCTTAATAATTAGTTAATCAGCAGGTTTTCCCGTCACTGGGCGGTTGACATGCCCTTGGGGTTGGCTTGCTTTCTAGCTTGTTGCCGTTGCCGAAATTCTTCGGTGCAGCGTTGCCAATAGGCCAACTCCTCAGCTATCGTCATGCCTTTGGTTTCTTCATAAATCTGTTCGGCACCACGATGTTGTAACGCGACACAATCAAATGTTCTATCCTTCATAGTTAAGTACCTCTAGTGGTGAATAAATGTGAATGGCTTCATAACCATTGACTAAGTTGATCCCTTGATATAGAGGAATCTTTTGGAAATGCACAATATGTTTAAAATTCCAACTGATTATCAAACGACATCTGGCAACGGTGGCCAATGCTACGTGGAATGCATCGGCAACCGATTTAATTGTGACAATACCAGCGTTTAAGTATGCCTGGCGAAGTTGTAACGCTTCTTCAGTGCTGTCGATAAAATCGGCTAGGCTGGCTAAATCCTCAACCCATTCCTGTACTCTTGCAGGTGCCGCGCTAATCTCTTGTTGCACCACGGGCGAGATGACCAGTTGAAAACGTCCGTCGGTCACTTGTTGAAAAAAAGCGCGACTGGCGGTTTCAAAAATTTCATCAAAGACTCCCCCGAAAACCGAGGTGTCTGCATATACGCGAATCGGTGAGGTATTCATCGGTCAATTCTCTATAATTTAGTGCCAAGCTTCGCTTTGTCAACTCTTCAGATTTGTCTTCAGATTTGTCAACTCTTCGAGAGTGTACAAATCTCTCTTCGGGTTTTTGACCTGGGTTTTTCCCATACTTAGTAATGTACCATTGCAGTATCGCAATAGCCAATTGACGTGCCGCCTGGACTTGTTGCGGTTGGTCTGCATCGTCAAGTAGCAAGCGAATTAACTCATTCGTGTCAGCCTTTATCATCGGTGGTGCCATCATTGTAGGACGCCTTTCACAATAGCTTCTTCCATTTCCTCCAACGTGACCGAACGTTTCGGTTTGTATAGCCCAAAGGCGTCTTTCGATACGAGACGGTTTCGGTCTCTCCGTTGACTTCAAATGGAGGGTTTGCGCCAGCGTGGGAATGCAGTGTAGCTGTCGTGGGCCCACGCATTTCCACGCTGGCGCGTGGGAACGAGGAAAGTACCTCTAGTGGTGAATAAGTGTGAATAGCTTCTTTATTCGTGGTTGCTAACTTTTACAACTATTGGGATGACAAAAAATCAGAATGGCCGGGACCAACACAATGCCGACCACAATGTTTCCAACCACATCTGCCACCGCCGCAAAGGGCACTAGCAGGTATAGCAGTGGTTGTCCTTTCTCAATATGGGTGACCGTCATGAAGTCGCTTTGAAGCAGGGTCACTGGGTGATATTCTTCTAAGGTAGTGGTATATATCACTTGCTTATTGGCATGGTAGTGACCCATCTCATATACCGTTTCTGAGGTCTCAGGAAGGGGACGTAGTGATTGTTGTTGTTCAATCGTCAAAGTATTTGGAAGAGTTTGAACCTTCACTGATTTCCAAGTGGCGGTGGCAGGTTTATGGCGATAAGGACATCCCAATACCACTTGGTCTCGCGGCACGGTTTGGGACTTAATCATGGTGTCAGGAGAAGAGGTCGGCGCCTCGTTTTTCAAGGTTTGCATGGGTATCCGAAAGGCATATTCTTGTACTGGTGGTTTTCCTTCATAGAGTCCCCGAATACATACGATAAGTTCTTGATGGTCCGTTACATAAGCAGCGGTCACTTGGTCAAGGGTATCATTGCGAACTTCGGTAAATTGTCGGTCAGTGGCTTTGTCCATGAGGTTCTTACTAAGATTTATGCAGCCGCTAGTGGTCAATAGAATGGGTAAGATAGCGCATGTTAGGATAAGTTGGGTTATGGGTTGGTGTTTCATGAGTTTATACCTCTATTAATTCGGTAGAAATGAGATGTGGGGGATAGGTACAGTCAGGATTGCCAGAGGGCTTGCACCACAGAAACTTAGTTTCTTTACTGGTCATTTCGTGGAGACATGTTTCCAACCAAGAAGATAGCCATCTAATATCCAATATTTGCCCGCCTTTTCCACCATCGGCAAAGTCCTGGCATAGTCCGCAGGCCATTTGGCATTCGCGAAATTTTGTTCGGCAATGTTAAGCACCCCAGAGTGTTTATCAACCTGAGTAATGATGGCAACGTGTCCCGTGTTTAGATACTCCTTGGCATAGATTAGCAAATCTCCCACTTGCGGGACGGTGGGGGCCCCATTGAGATGAGACTCAAAGGGGAGAGGGGTGCCATCCGATACACGAGTAACGGTATGGAGTTTCCATATATCTGCGGCAGTGTCAACATCGCCATAAACGACGCCGGTCTGATTGAGTAACCAACGCCGGGCAAACTCGACACATTGCCATTTGAGGCCCGTGTAAGTGTCTTTCTCCCGATTCGGTTCCAAGATGACACATTTGGCATTGCAGTTGGAATAGGCGGTAACATTCCCAGGGGCGCGACCTAACACTTGGCCATAGGGGGTGGCACAATCCGTTTGGCAAGCCGCCGGTGGCGCAGAGGAGGTTGGCAGGGAAGCAGAAGGAGAAGGTTCACCAGCCCATGAGAAGGTGGATAGGGTGAGAGTGGTAAGAGAAAGGGTGAGAATGGTTATGAGTAAGTATTTTGATTTCATAGTGTCAAGTAGGAAGTAATGTTTTGTTATAGGGTAGCCGTAGGGTGGGCAACAGGTTTATCGTTGCCCATCACTTCAACAGGGTCTATGGTTGCTACCTGTTCAGCCTGGGAAGTCCACTGACCATCCACATGAAAATACACGATCAGATTGGTGTCTGCCACAATCATAACCGTCCCTCACTCTTAGCCGCTTGTAATTCCTCGTCGGTCAAGAAATAATGGGCGGTTCGTTTGCGCGATTCCCGCACTTCAGTCAAGAGGGCATCCACATCAATCTTAGGCGCGTACACCACCTGTTTCAAACTCGTCAGTATCTCCTCTGTCAAGGTACGACCATGTTGCACCGCCCGTTGTTCTAACTGTTGATATAATTCTTCTGGACAATTGTCTATGGTCAAAGTTGTCATAAGAGTTTCACACCTCGTCAATTGAAATTAACTTACTTTGCGCAAGAAGAAACTAAGTTTCCGTAGTGCCGTCGCGAAGAAACTAAGTTTCTTAAAGAAACTTAGTTTCTACACCGTTTTAGAACTTCGCCCCCGCCAACACCGGATTCCCAAACCACGTATTGCGAATCTTCTTCCTTAGCATATCTATCGGGATGAGGATTGCCGCTAACAGGAGGACATGCACCCATTCATGGAACGTCAGTCCCACGGTCCGCATGATGTTACCGCCAAACGTAACCAGCAGAATTTGAATTACGATGATGCCACTGATCACGCTTGGAAAGATTTTATTCTCAAAGAAGTTCTCAAACAAGTTGAGACTTTGCGTCCGCGCATTGAACGTGTTGAATATGTGCATGAACACAAAGAAGGCAAAGAACGCGGTGAGAAAGTTAGCTTCTGCGGCCTTAGAATCCAGTGGGTACCCACCCGCGAAAAGTTCAAAGATAAAATCTGAGGTCAGGAAGATGACACTCATCAATGCGGCGATGCCTCCATTGAGAAGAATCGCAGACCACATGTCGTTGTTAATCAAGCGTTCATCCTTGGGAGTGGGTTTTTCCAACATATAACGTTGCAATGCCGGTTCGCCCGCAAAGGCGAGTCCCGCCAGGGTGTCCATGATGATGTTAATCCACAGCAGTTGAGTCATGGTCAGAGGCAGTTCAAATCCCAAAAATTGTCCGCAGAAAGAGACTAACACCGCAGATAAACCAACAGTCAGTTGGAACACGATAAATTTGCGGATGGATTTAAACAAAGTGCGTCCGTATAACACGGCTTTGGTGATGGAGGAGAAGTTGTCATCCAAAATCACAATGTCACTCGATTCTTTGGTCATCTCCGTGCCACTGCCCATGGCGAAACCGACATCGGCATTTTTCACCGCAGGCGCATCATTCACGCCATCGCCGGTCATGCCGACGACCCAGTTCATGTCTTTGGCCAGTTTGACGAGACGACTCTTATCGGTGGGGAAGGCCCGGGACACGACATACAGATGAGGTAGAATCTTCTTCACTTCGTCGTCCGATAAAGCGGCCAATTCAGTGGAAGTGAGAATTTTCGCTTGGTCATCCCCTTCTAACAAGCCGACATCTTTGGCAATTGCTTCCGCCGTTTCTTTAGCATCACCGGTAATCATGACGACATGAATACCAGCACTCTTGGCCAATTTTACGGCAGAGTAAGAGGTTGGACGTAGTGCATCACGTAATCCAAAAATGCCCAGCAACGTCAGTGAACTCGGCAATTCTTTGGTCTCCTTCAGAGGCATGTCGGTGACGGCTACCGCCAGTAAACGCATAGCACGTTTAGATAAACCACGCATCTCGTCATCCAAGATATTTTTGTCAGTCAAAGGTACGGCTTGCCCGTCAGCGTTGATGTAGTGAGTACAATTTTTCAAGAGGACTTCGGCAGCCCCTTTGACTAGGGTGAGATTTTTCTCGCCTTGGACTTGGGTCGCAGAGAATTTGCGACTGCTGTTAAAGGGGACCACCTCGACAATATCAATCTCCTGTTCCTGTTTCAACAAGGGTGTGACAAAACGCAACATCGCTTGGTCAGTACGGTCTGCGCCTACCATTTTCGGTAGGACCGGGTCACTGAGGTCAATGACGGCACTGGTATTATTCCGCAACGCAAAGGCAATCAGATAGCGCAACGTCTCAGGCAGGTTCTCCAACTTCTGATGGTGCTGACCATTTCCCATCACCACCTCCTCCACGGCCAACTGTCCCTGCGTCAGCGTCCCCGTTTTGTCGCTAAACAAAATGGTTAAACTCCCCGCCGTTTCAATGCCTAACAGTTTGCGCACCAGCACTTTGACGTTGAGTAACTTTTTCATGTTCATCGCCAACACCATGGCAATGACCATCGGTAAGCCTTCAGGTACCGCGACCACAATGACGATAATCGCCAAAATCATGGCCGTGAGGACATGTTGAATAATCAGCCCGGTTTCATGGGTGGCGAGATAACCTGTAATACCTCCTTCTGGTTGCCAAAACATACTGTTTCCAATAAAGGACAGGAAAATCACGACGGCACCAATATAGCCAAACATGGCAATATGTTTGCCTAACACCACCAATTTTTCTTGCAGAGGCGAGAGACGGTCTTCGGCGGAGAGAATTTCCTTCATCGTTTCCCCATAGCGCGTCTTATCGCCCACCGCGGTGGTACGCATCACGGCTTCTCCATCTTCAATCAGGGCGGCCCGAAACAATTTATGCTCCTCCGTTGCGGTCTCCTCCTTGACCTTTTCTGGCAAAGAGACTTTGTGAACGGCTTCGGATTCCCCCGTCAACGAGGCTTCATTGACTTCTAAGTGACCTGCGATTAACAGGCCATCCGAAGGAATCGTATCGCCCGGTTGCAAGAGAATGTGGTCTCCGACGACCAATTCGGTAATATTGAGTTGACCGAGTTTGCCCTCGCGAAACGTTTTGACTTGAATGATGGAAGCCTCCTCCAACAATTTTTGGAAGGCACTTTCATTGCTATGTTCGGACCAGGTTGCCACAAACGTGGCGATGACGACGGCCAAAGCAATGCCGACGCCTTCATACCAATGGGCGTAACCCAGGAAAGCTAGGACAATGGTAATGATCAGTGCCACGACCAAGATGATGATAAGGGGGTCTTTGAAGTTGTCTAACAACTTATCCCAAAATGTTTCGCGTTCCATCGTGGTGATGGTATTGCTGCCATATTGGGCACGAGACGCTTCCACTTGTTGGGAAGACAGACCTGTAAAGTTAAATTTCATGGTGAGAAAACCTCTTGATATAATAAAGATAAAATCAGATTGTAATGAGAAATGAAAACGGGCCCCCCGGTGGAGTGGAGGCTTTAGCCGGTGGGGGTTGGCACCTCCTCCAAAATAGGGGCAACCCTCACCGGCTAAAGCCTCTACTCCACCGGGGCAACCCTCACCGGCTAAAGCCTCTAGTCCACCATGGCAACCGGGGTAACCCTCACCGGCTAAAGCCTCTAGTCCACCATGGCAACCGGGGTAACCCTCACCGGCTAAAGCCTCTAGTCCACCATGGCAACCGGGGTAACCCTCACCGGCTAAAGCCTCTACTCCACCGGGGCATTTTTTCCGCAGATTTGAAATGTTAGGTAATCAGTACTTCCTGCACTTCCTGCGTCGAACTTGCGTCTTGCTGTACAACATTAATCAGTTGTTCCAGCGTTTTCAGTCCCTTTAATGTCCCTGCCCGACTGGTATTCACCAATTTTGGCGAATCGCCCGTATTGTCAATGGTCGCCAGGCAACACACGTTGCCAATATCGCCGGTATCCACGGTCACTGACATGCTTTTCCCCGTTTCATTGGTGAGGGTCAGATTCACGTCACTGTCTTTAAACCGGGCGGATTTTCCATGTTGCACCATGTTGTAGTCCCAGCAACATATCCATACAGACTTCATGTCGTCTAGTCGACAAATTTGCATGGTCTCTTCGTTATTCCCGCCTTTGTCGCCAACGCCTTCATCCTTGTTCAAACTCATGTAAGGAAAGGCGTTTAGATTACCTAAATCGCCAAAATACACGATGCCTTGTTTCCCGTCCTTGGTTTCATAAATCGTTGCCAGATCAAAATCCGCGGCGGTGGACCATTTCATCGAAATGGTTAGTTGTTGAAATTGGTCAATCCATGCGGCATGACCTTTTTGAGTTAGTTCCATAATCACCTCATGTTAACGTTTTTGTGAATGTCACAGTTTTATTATATCACATTTATATCGGGGTGCAAAGAAAAATTCAGGACTTACGCAACTGTTTTTGTAACTCGTGGAGTTGACACCCCCCTAGCCCCCCCGCACGCGGGTGGGGAATGACTCCCTCCCCGTGTGCGGGGAGGGTTGGGGTGGGGTGAGTGCGTAAGTCCTAAAATTTAAAAAAAAAAATGTTAAATTAGAAATTAATAATTTCTTGAGACGATTTTCAAGGTAATCGTGTGGAGTATTAGGAGTATTGGATGCGTCTTTGCTCAAAGCATAACAATCAGCAGGCACTTAACCCCCCCAGGAATCTAACCCAGGAGTCCTTCGCTGTGCTTTGTACGTGACCAAGCTACGCTTCGAACTCCTGGGGTTGTGTATCACTTCCTCACGGTTAGTTGTCCAACTGAGTCGTCTTCTCTGAAAAATGGCGCAGTTGATGATTGTGGCACCGGCAAGGGAGTGACGCCCACTGTGGGAGGCGCTGGCACGGTAAGAATGGTGCCTGCCTTAATTAAGTTATTTGGCAAACGATTCAGCAGACGTAATTGAGTGACTGACGTTCCGTAGCGATTCGCGATGTGTTCCAAAAATTCGCCTTTACTGACGACATGTTGTTGAGTTTTTGCCTCTGCGGTTGCAGGCGGTTGCAAAGACATGCCTGGCACCGTGGCAGAAAACGACGCTAACGAATTATTAGCGGCAACGAAATTGACATTACTGAGTCCGTTGCCATAAGTCAGCGTTGTTGGTAGCCGTTGTGGCAAATTAAGTTTGGCCAGGCGTTGCTTAAACAAATGGGCCTTGTGAAGTGGTAATGTCAACTTTTGAGGACCATCTGGGGTCGTGACTCCTTGGCTATAACCGGCATTGAGACTCAACACGTCTGTCGCAGACAGTTCTACAAGCTGGGCCGCTAACGATAAACTGATTTGGCCTTCGAACTCGACCTGCTTCAAGTATGGACTGTCAGGAATCGAGGGCAGTCGAATCCCATATTCTTGGGGATTGGCAATGACTTTGGCCAATGCCAGTAATTTGGGAACATACCAACGGGTTTCTCTGGGTAACTCTAGTGACCAGAAATCGGTGGGTTTGCCTCGCGCCTCATTCCGGCGAATGGCTTGTTTCACATTGCCTTCCCCGTAATTGTAAGCGGCCAGTGCATTTAGCCAATCACCGTCAAAGAGGTCATGGAGTTTTTCCAAATAATCCAAAGCGGCTTCGGTAGAAGCAATAATGTCGCGCCTTCCGTCATACCAGGCAGTTTGTTTGAGACCATAGTCTCGGCCGGTATTTGGGATAAATTGCCAAAGACCTGCGGCCCTTTTAGGCGAGGTGGCAAAGGGTTCAAAGCCACTTTCGATAGCAGGTAACAAGGCAATTTCCAATGGCATTCCGCGTTGTTCCACTTCGGTCACGATGTGGTACAAATAGGGTTTTGCCTTGAGAGAAATATTCTCAAAGTAACTCGGATGGTTGACATATTTCTCTAGCGCCCGTTGGATGTAGCTATTGTCAACCACTTCCAACTTATAACCATCGCGGATACGGCACCACAAGTCAAATTTTCCAGAGGGTGGTGGCGCCTGGTTTTTACTAGGGCCATTGTTCAACTGGTCAATTTTGAACAAGCGTGTGGGTGTCCATAAGCGCGAACTGGGTTTCTCGTTCCTGGTTTCAAGCAGTCCTTGGATAGGGACTTCTTCTTGTACTAACTCAACTGTCGCCAGCGGAGAAAACAATGTTTGACATTGTTCCGCAGGCGCTGCTGACAAAAAGTCCAGGTCAGTAGGGTCATCGTATAATTCATGATCCGAATGGGCATACGAATTATTTTTACGAGGATTTACCGCCCCGATATGTTTTACCGCCCCTTTGGTCGAAGGGGTGGCAGTATCACCAGAGTTTTCATCTGGTTTGGTAGCAGTGCTGCTACAGCCATAAAGGCTTGCAGTGGTTAACAGTAGTAAAAGTGTGTTGTATGTTTTCATAGCAATTTGATACTACGAAAAGAAATTACAAAGTTCAATAGGTATAGTATATAATTTTTTTCTAACATTCTAATAGACCGGGTTTGTATTCTTTAAAACAACTAGCAGGATTAATACCAATTGTGTAGATCGGGCATGAGATGGCGTGCAAATAATATTTTTTTATCATGGAATAATTTGTCTATTAAGGTGCGCCGGACCTGTCAGGTCTTGTGAAGGCTTTGGAGTAGAGTGGTAAATAAGAGGCTTACGCCGGCGGTAAAGAATTAAAAGAGTGGTGGACTAGAGGCTTTAGCCGCAATGCCATTAAGTTAAGGAATATCCAGCCAATGTAGGGTGGATTAAGCGTCAGCGTATCCACCAGTTTCGGGGATGGTGGATACGCTAACGCTTAATCCACCCTACCTTAACTTAATGGCATTGAGGCGTTAGCCTCTAGTCCACCTGTATTTATTTCACGGAGGTTTTCATACTTTGTGTGCAACACCATCTAAAACGGGTTTTGGAACGCTACTCTCAAAATGTGGACTAACAGATGGACAACTTCTAAAAAATTGCCAAATCTTAATCCAAATCTCAAATCCCTTGACATTATTTTGACCAAGGTATTATACTGTTAACGGCTTAATTTCCCAGGCGTTTCGTCTCATCATCATTTCACTTGCCTTTAATGGCGCGTCTGTCCGGGAACGAATCGTTTATCTTGCATCTCTCAACGTTTCATTCAACTTTACCTAATTTATTATAAGGAAACCATTACATGTTTGGAGAAAACTTCCCTTTACTCAGTCTGTTAGTTTGGCTACCCATACTCGGTGGCGTATGGTGTTTGTCAGCGGGTACTAATGAAAACGCCCGCCCCATTGCCCTCATTGTTTCATTGGCCACTTTTTTGCTGTCATTGCCTCTCTATTTTGAATTTGATACCACCACCGCCGCTATGCAATTTAGCGAAAAACTCTCGTGGATACCTGCGTTTGGCATCTATTACCATTTGGGTGTCGATGGCTTCTCGATGCCTCTCATTCTCCTCACAACCTTTACCACGGTTCTCGTCATCTTAGCCGGTTGGGAAGTTATCCAATATAAGGCCGCCCAATACATGGCGGCATTTCTTATCATGGAAGGCCTGATGGTGGGCGTCTTCTCCGCATTGGATGCCATGTTGTTCTATGTCCTCTGGGAAGCGATGCTGGTACCCATGTTTATCATCATTGGTGTCTGGGGCGGGGCACGCCGGGTGTATGCAACGATTAAGTTCTTTTTATACACATTCCTTGGTTCTGTATTGATGTTAGTTTCATTGCTGTACCTCCATTATCACGCCAACAGCTTTGCGATTTTAGATTTTCATAAACTCGCGATTCCCATGACGGCCCAAATTCTTATCTTCCTGGCCTTCCTCGTCGCCTTTGCCGTCAAAGTGCCTATGTGGCCAGTTCACACTTGGTTGCCCGACGCCCACGTTGAGGCGCCCACCGGAGGGTCGGTCATTTTAGCGGCCATCATGTTAAAAATGGGCGGTTACGGTTTCCTCCGCTTCAGTCTTCCCATCACACCAGATGCCAGTCGCGAATTAGATTGGTTGATTATTGCCCTGTCTCTCACCGCCATCATCTATATTTCCTTCGTTGCCATTGTCCAACAAGACCTGAAAAAACTGATTGCTTACTCTTCCATCTCACACATGGGGTTTGCCACCCTTGGCTTTTTCATTGCCTTTGACATTTTTGAACAAACTCAATCGTTTAGCGGTGGGGCGATGGCAATAGAAGGTGGGATGGTACAAATGATTTCTCACGGCTTTATCTCAGGCGCCCTGTTTCTCTGTGTCGGCATTCTCTATGACCGTTTACACAGTCGGCAAATTTCTGATTATGGTGGCGTTGTCAATACGATGCCGCGGTTTGCCATGTATGCCGTTCTCTTTGCGATGGCCAATTCGGGACTGCCGGCCACGTCTGGATTTGTCGGCGAATTTCTGGTCATTCTCAGCAGTTTTCAAGCGAATTTCTGGGTAGCATTTCTTGCTGCTACGATTCTCGTATTAGGCGCCGCTTACACCTTGTGGATGGTCAAACGGGTGATTTTTGGCAGTGTTGCCAATGATGGTGTGGCTTCATTGACCGATATTAATATGCGGGAGACGGTGATCTTAGCCACCCTAGCGATAGTGGTACTCTTTTTTGGTCTATATCCTGCGCCCATGTTAGACGTGATGCACACGTCGGTGCAGAATTTGTTGACCCATATAGCGCAGTCGAAGGTGATGTAGAAGAATCATCGGCAAACGGCCACCGGCTGAAGCCTCACTGCCATTAAGTTAAGGCACGGTGGAGTGGAGGCTTTAGCCGGCCTTCGGTAGGCGCCCCGCAATTTGAGTGTGGGGTGATGCCTACTGCCGGCCGGCTAAAGCCTCCACTCCACCGGGATTTTCCTTAACTTAATGGCATTGCGGCTGAAGTCTCTAGTCCATCTGAATTTGCTTATGCGGGACTGGAGGCTTTAGCCGGGTTGCCACCCGCTAAATCTCCTTCCTATCCAATTCCTCAGCCGTCTTCACAAAATATTTATCCGCCAAATATTTCGGTTCATAACAACGTACATCCAAATGAATCCAAGTGGGCGCAATATTGGACGGTTCTAACGCCTTGAGGTTGTTGGCACCCCACCCAATTTGACAATTGCTTTTTTCCACCAACAGGCCACGAACGGCGTCACAACGTTGGCAATCGTCTCGTTTGTCATCTCCTGCGTTCATGGGAAAATCGAAGTCGAGGGCCTTCCCTAAATGATTAGTGGTCGTCCGACCTTTCTCTTCGTTTTTGATCCAGCACCGGTATCCAGAAGTGACTAGGGCTTCTCCCAAATCGGCCCCTCTCGTATAGAATCGGATTGCCCGAAAGGTATGTAAAACGGCTTTATGGATGCCTGGATATTCACGTTTATGAAAGGCTTCTATCTGTGCTTTACCAGATAAAAATTCGTTTTGAAACCGATTTTGACCAAAGCCTTGACATTGGCAGTTAGAACATTGAAGTTTGGCAAAGTCAATGGGAAATTCTTGGGCAAAGCGATCTAAACCTTGATAAGTGGCTTCGTCAACAATTCCAGAAGGATTTTCCATCTTCAGGTAGTCACGTTGAAAGGTGATAACTTGTAGTTCTGTGCCAGGACCGAATTCACCGTCCCATAGAGTGCCACGAAAACCTGCTAGACGCAGTTGGAGTTCTGCCACCTCAGGGCCTGTGGCACCTTTGGAAAGAATATTTGCACCGAAAGTCATAAGAGTCTCCTCATATTAGAAAACATATAGTAATATTCCTATAAATTTGTACACTTCCACTGGAGCGCAATCAAAATTATTGCGCCGTGCGCCCGCTATGCTACGGCGCGATACCGCGCAATAATTCTGATTGCGCTCCAGCGGGAATCGTACAAATTTGAACGAATATTACTATATTAGAAAATGGGCTATCAAATCCAGGGGCCAAAGCGTAGCTTTGACAAAACTACGCTTTGGACTCCTGTTTTAAAAAAAGTTCAAAGCGTTGATTAGCTAAAATACTATTTATACGTCAACAAAGACTTGTAGGAATTGCTAATTGACCACAAATAATTGATAATTGTCAATCCTCAATGACCCCTTGTCGACAAATAGTATATCTATGTTTCTTAATAATTCTCAACATCCTGATTTTTTTTCCACCTGTCAAACTTTATTCAGTGTCGTTGATCTGGACGGATATTTTTTGCAATTGAATGCGGCCTGGCAAAATTTGGGTTTTAACCCTGGCCAATTGCCTCCAGAATCTTTTTTGGAACTCACTCATCCAGATGATTTAGCGACCACTCAAGCATGTTTAAGTCAATTGCAAGCAGGTGGACTATCTGTCACCTTTGCCAATCGTTTTCGCCATAAAGAGGGTACTTATCACCAAATCTCCTGGCAAATGACCCGTGTGGTTTCTGAAGTCACTTGTTATGCGGTAGGTATGCTACACTCTGGAGAAATAAAAGCGACTACTACCCCGGTGCTAGAACCCGATTTGGCGGCCCCGCATAAGTCAGATACAAACACTCCCAAAAAATTGAGTTCTTCTCCCGTCGAATTGGAAATTCTCAAACTGCGTCAAAAAGTTAATGACTTGCAAACGATTTTAGAAGGGTTGCAAGAAGCAATTGTGGTGCAATCTGCCAATGGGCAGTTACAAACTCTAAATAGTCGAGTCGAACACATTTTGGGAATGGCCATGGAAACCTCCGATTTTGACTTGTTATGGCAAACCGTAAATCAAAAACCAATAACAGATAAACCGGTGCCCATCTCTTTTCAAACGACTTCTGGAAATGGGTTAAAACTCTTAATACGTCCTCAAGTGTTGTCTCATCATAATACCAAAGTGATGAGTTTTCTTGACGTTACGGCCCTTTATCAACAAGAACTCGCTGCGCAACAATTAAAACAGAATTTAGAATTTGTTATGCAAAGTAAGGGCGAAGGGTTACTGGAATGGAATTTGCGTAATAATCAGGTACATTACTCGTCGCAATGGAAGAATTTGTTAGGCTATACGCAAGAAGACCTGGGGACTCAAATTAATGTGTGGTATTCGAGGATTCATCCCACCGACCATCCTACGGTTCTCAAGGAAGTTAAGAACTGTTTGGAAGGGCTGACTTCCGTCTATAATAAAACCCATCGCCTGCAACATAAAGACGGTAGCTATCGGTGGATGCACAGTCAGGGGGCCGTATGGCGTGATAACAAGGGGCAACCATATCGCTACTTGATAGCTTTTGTCGATATTACAGAAGCGAAACGTGTCGAACAATCGCTGGAAACCAGTCGCAAATATGAACACATTCTATTGGCACTGGGGGAGGCTACGTTACTGTTAGACCACCAAAGTAAAATTGTCGAAGCAAATCCATCCGCGTGTCAATTTTACGGTTACTCACGCCAAGAATTATTGCAATTGAAAGGGTCTGAGGTTTTCCTAAGCGATTGGAAATGGACCGAATCGCGCCTCGTTCAGGCCACTTATCATCGAAACAAAGCAGGCCGCTTGATACCGGTGGAAGTCATGATCAGTTCGTTCCTATGGCAATCCCAAAAATGGTTTGTGATGACTGTGCGAGATGTCACCAGTATCCGCGAATCAATAGTCACTCTCACCGAAAATGAAGCCCGTTATCGTCTCTTATTTGATGCCCACGCGGAGGCCGTAATAGTCTTTGATACCGCCACTCTTCAAGTTTTGGAAGCCAATCCGGTGGCCCGCCGATTATATGGTTACACTCGTGATAAATGGCTACGTTTGCATGTTGAAGACATCCTGGCGGACCCCACGCAAAGCCTTACTCCACTTCGTCTGGCCGGCAAACAAAAGAACTACAAAATAGCAATAGACTGGCATCGAAAAGGAGATGGTACCGTTTTTCCCGTCGAAATCTCCACAGGCAGTTATAAACTCAAAGACCGCACCCTCGTCTGTACCATCCTCCGGGACTTGACGGAACGGCTGAAAATGGAGGAAGACTCGCAAAAGGCGTTAAAATTTGTCAATGCCCTGATCCAAACTTCGCCCGCGTTTTTTATCACCATCACGCCCGCGGGCAAAATCACGATGCTGAATGATACGTTGCTAAAAAACCTGGGTTACACCGCCGAAGAGGTAATCGGTAAAGATTATCTGACTTTGTTGATTCCAGAAGCGGACCGCCCCGTGATTTTTAGCAACATGAACGCCCTCATTAATCAACATGAAGAACGCATGTTGTCGGAAATGACCATTTTAGCCAAAAATGGACGTCCTTTATTGGTGGAATGTCATTGTCGCATCATGTTGGATGCCAAAGGACAAGTAGAATATTTATTTGCGGTTGGCATTGATATTGGAGAACGTCGGCAAGTTCTCCAAGAATTGCAAATGTTTAAAACCATTGTGGAACATTCCAACGAAGCTATTGCGATTCGAGGGGCCGATCGAACCCTCATTTACATTAATTTAGCCCATCAAAAATTGTTCAAACATTCCTTTGAGGAGGCACGTCAATCGCATTATCGTGACTATTTGCCGTCCACCAAAACCAGTCGGAATGTGAACCAAGAAATTCGGAACTGTATTGAAAAGCAAAAAATCACCTGGGAAGGTGTTCTGGACATGGTTGATACACAAGGGCAATCTTTCCCCGTGTGGGCCCGTTTTGATGCCGTGTATGATGAACAAGGTCAAGTGTTATTTGCCTTTTCCATGATGCACGACATTTCTGAACATCAGAGTATGGAGGCGGATTTGCGTTATGAACGGGAACAATATGAAACAATTTTTCATTCCGCCCCGCTGATGATTTTTTATAAAGACCGGGAAAGTCGTTTCATTCGCGTCAATCGCTATGCTGCCAAAATATTTGAAACGACGCCAGAAGAGATGGAAGGGAAATCCGATGAGGACGTTATGCCGGAATTTGCCAAGCAGTATCAGGCGGATGATAAAGAAGTGATGCGGTCCGGCAAACCCAAATTGGCGATTATCGAACGTTATCCCAAAGGCTATCTACGCACGGATAAAATTCCTTACCTGGATGCCGCGGGAAAAATTTCAGGTGTCATGGTCTTCTCGATGGACATCACGGAACGTATCCAGGCCGAACTGGCATTACGTTATGAACATGAACAATATGAAACCATTTTTCACACGGCACCCTTGTCCATTCTTTATAAAGACAAAGAAAATCGAATCATTCGTGCCAACTTACATGCGGCCACCCAGATGGGAGTCCATGTCAAACAATTAGAAGGCATGTCTCTCTATGACTTGTCTCCTGACCATGCGAAAGAATATCATACCAGCGATTTAGAAGTGATCTGTTCTGGTAGGCCCAAATTGGGATTGATCGAAAAAAATCGTAGCGGTTTTTCGCAAGTCGATAAAATACCGTATCGCGATGCCGAAGGTAATATTCAAGGTGTTATCGTCTTTTCCATGAATATCACCAAGCGCGTCAAAATGGAACAAGCGTTACGGCAAAAGCAACAAGTTTTACAAGAAAGCGAGATGAACTTACGAATGGCTTTAGAAACATTGCCCACCATGTTATATGCCATTGATGGTAAATTTAACTTCGTCCTGTGGAATCGAGAATGTGAACAAGTGACCGGTTATACTGCCGCAGAAATTATTAACAATCCAAACGCTTGGGAACTTCTCTATCCGAATCCAGAGTATCGGGAAGAAATGTTAATTACGACCAGGGAGATGGTAGAAAATTATGCTGGTTTTCGGGATTGGGAATGGATTTTAACCTGTAAAGATGGGATGCAGAAAACCATTTTGTGGTCCGGTTCCAGTGACGCGCAAACCCTCGATTTCTTGCTATGTGCAGTAGGTCAAGACATCACAGAACATGACCAGGTTTTGCAAATTTTATGTGACAGTGAAGAACGTCTGCGTCAAGTGATAGAAAATATGCCGGTGATGTTAGTCGCTTATGATGAACGCGGGCAACTGATAATGTGGAACCGTTTCTGTGAAAAGGTGATGGGATATAAATCCACCGAAATTGTTCGCAATCCCAAGGCATTGGAATGGTTATATCCACAAGCGGCGTATCGCGAGAAAATTCAGGAACAGCAAAAGAACGGACCGTCTTACACTCATTGGGAAACCGAAATGACCTGCAAACACGGTGAATCCAGAATCATTGCCTGGTCCAATGTCTCCAAAGAGTATCCCATTCCAGGCTGGTTTGGTTGGATGATTGGAGAGGATTTGACAGAGATTAGAAAAACTCAACAAGTGTTCAGTCACCCAGAAACCCTGCTGGCAGAAATTTTAAATGGCATCCATCCAGCAATCTGTGTCACCGATGGGCGTGGACGTTTTGTGTATGTCAATACTCGTTATTGCCAACTTTATGGTTATAATGTAAGTGAATTGATTGGTAAAACGTTTTCTGTTGTGATACCCTCTGGTTATCATCAGACTGGGCTACGCCATTACTTTCGTTTTCTGACCAACCCTTACGAAAATTCTTTTCAAGGTACTTGGGAGACAGTCAACCGAGATGAAAAGGTTTTCAAAATTCAGTTTGTAGCCCAGCGTGTGGAACTTTGGCAAACTTATGTGGTGTGGACGGTGGAAACTGTCTAACGAAGGAATCCAATTGGAATGGAGGCTTTAGCCGGCCGGCGGTGGGCGCCCCGCAATTTTAGTGGGGGGTGATGCCTACGGCCGGCCGGCTAAAGCCTCCACTCCACCGGAATTTTCTTTAACTTAGCATTGCGGCTAAAGCCACTACTCCAACATTTCTTCTCTTATTATATAGCTTTATATTAAGATTCTCATGTACAAAATCATTATCAAACTAGAATACGAATACGCCCACCGCTTAATCTATCATCCCGGCAAATGTCGAAATTTGCACGGCCACCATGGAAAGGCTATCGTTGAACTGGGGGCGAATACGCTAAACGAAAACGGTTTCGTCATGGATTTCGGCGACCTCAAAAGTCCTTTAAAGAAATGGATTGATGAACAGTGGGATCATGCTTTCTTAGCCAATGAAAATGACCCCTTGTTGACTCCTTTACAAGCCGAAGGTCTCAAGATTTTTATCTTTTCACAAGAACCCAGTGCCGAAGTGATGGCGAAACGCCTATTTGAGGAAGTCACCGCCTTGGTGTTACCGACAAACGTGATTCCTTTAAGTGTGACGATTCGAGAAACGTGTACGGGGTTGGCTTATTATGAACCGCGGGTGATAGAGTGAAGAGAGACACCGCTGGACTAGAGGCTTTCGCTGCAATGCCAATCAGTTTTAGAACGTTGGAGTAGAGGCGTTAGCCGCAATGCCATTAAATTAAGGTAGGGTGGATTAAGCGAAGCGTATCCACCTGAGTTGCGACAATGGTGGATACGCTTCGCTTAATCCACCCTACGAGAGGGACATAGGAGTGGGAATATCACTGTGGTTCAAATATTTCACCGAAATTTCATCACCACCGAAAATGGTTTATTAACCAGAGGCCAATCATTATGATTTCCCAAGAAACGATTCAACAAGCGGTTTCAACCTTGGTTGCCGTAGCCAAGCCGCAAAAAGTCATCCTCTTTGGTTCCTATGCCAGAAATGAAGCAACGGAGGACTCTGATTTAGATTTGTTAGTGATTGAAGACCAGTTAGAAGACAAATTTGCGGAAATGGGCAAGTTAAGACATGCCATCGGTCAGATTGGCATAGGCATAGATGTTCTCGTCTATTCGCAGCAGGAGGTGAATAAACGAGGACATATCCCAAGTTCGGCCCTTTATTGGGCGCTAACCGAAGGGAAGGTACTTTATGAAGCAACCCACTAGAGAAGAATTACATGAGGAGGCATTGCTATTTCTGCGAATGGTGGAGAGAGATGTGGAAGCCTTTCAAGTGCTTAAACAGGCGCCAACGGTTCACATTTCCAGGGTGTGTTTCTTTGCACAACAAGCCGTCGAGAAAAGTTTGAAGGCAATTTTGATATTAAACGGTGTTGAATTACGCAAAACCCACGATTTGGAAAAACTCGTTGCATTGTTACTAGACATCAATATCACGCCTCCTTATACTTCTGAAACACTTGGCCGTCTTAATCCCTACGCGGTGACATTACGTTACGATGATACAGAGATTGAACGTATAAGTCGGGCTGACATTGAAGAAATAGTGAACACCACACAACGTTGGGCTATCGAATGGGTTGGATAGTATTTGTAGGGTGGGCAACTGTTTTTTTGCCCACCAGTCTATTTTTTCGTGGTGGGCCACGATAAACCTGTTGCCCACCCTACTTGACTCCAACGCTGACAATCTGCGCAATAATTCTTATTGCACTCCAGATGAAATGCTAAGTAGTGAAGCAGAAGTTTTCTGGTATAACGACACCCTCACCCCCGGCCCCTCTCCCTCTGGGAGAGGGGCCGGGGGTGAGGGCGACGATTGAAAATACCGTAAAATTTCTGCTTCGGTACTTATAAGCTTAGGTGAAATACGACTATAAAAGAATAATAGCAACATATTCCATGAAAATCAGCGAAATTTTTTACACTCTCCAAGGCGAAGGCAAATTGATAGGCGTCCCTTCCACATTTGTGCGTACTTGTTACTGTAACTTACGTTGTCAATGGTGTGATTCAACCTATACCAGTTGGCAACCAGAAGGGTATGAAATGACCGTGGCAGACGTGTTTGAACAAGTGAATCAAGTGGGTGCTAAACATGTTGTCATCACCGGTGGCGAACCTCTTTTGCAAAAAGAGGAGGTGAGTGAACTCTGTGAAAAACTTTCGTTGACTTCTCATCACATCACCATTGAAACCAATGCAACGGTCTTTGTGCCGGTGACAGCCGACTTGATTTCCATGAGTCCCAAACTAGCCAGTTCGACACCTTCTCAAGACGCGCTTTGGGGGCCACGTCATGCACAAGGACGCCTTCAAACAGAAGTCATTCGTCAATTTCTCAATCACTATGAATGTCAAGTTAAATTTGTGATTGATACCTTCCAAGACATGGCAGAAGTCAATCATCTGGTGAAAGAAATTCCGATTCCCCAAAATGCGGTAATATTGATGCCGCAGGGAAGTGATATGAAGGAAATTAATTCGCGACAGCCGTGGTTAGCAGAAATTTGTAAAGAACACGGTTATCGTTACTCACCCCGGTTGCATATCCATATTTGGGGGAATCAACGAGGCACCTGAAAACATAGTGGATAGTGGATAGTGGATAGTGGAAAATGAAAAACACCAGGCCGGACTGGAGGCTTCAGCCGGGTGACGTGCCACTTTCACCGGCTAAAGCCTCTAGTCCGGTATCCATTTTCCATTAAATTAAAACTCGAGGTAATTATTTATGAAACAACACGCTTTTACTCTACTTGAAATGCTAGTCGTTTTGGTCATCATCACGCTAGTGGCAGGACTGGTCGGTCCACGTCTGCTTGGCCATGTGGACTCTTCCAAGGTTGAGACAGCCGGCACTCAAATCAAAATGCTGAAAACGACCTTGAGTGCCTTGTACTTAGACATTGGACGTTATCCTACCGACCAAGAAGGCTTAACCCTTCTCAACACACCTCCCGCTGATGAAAAAGTGAAATCTCTGTGGAGGGGGCCGTATCTGGATGAACCTGTTCCGCAAGACCCTTGGAATCATTCTTATCAATACAGCACCCAAGGCAGTCAAGGCCAACCATTTGCCTTATACTCGTTGGGGTCCGATGGACAACTGGGTGGCACCGATTACAATGCCGATATTGGATACTTGCCGCCGCGGTAGTATCAAAAAAACTCAGGAGTCCAAAACGTAGCTTTGCCAGGTCACGCACAAAGCTACGCTTTGGACTCCTGGAACTTTATCTTTACTTTTTTATTTTTCAAATGCAAGACATGGACGTAGTGATTGATTACAAACAGCAAAAGATGACTGTCAATCCCGCGTCCCCCTACGTTGCCAGGACCGTATTAAAGATTCTTTACCACCCTAAATGACAAAGTTTTCTCACTCCCACGGTTTCACCTTACTAGAACTTATCATTGTCCTCTTTATCTTTAGCTTACTCGTGGCTTTTGCGATACCAAAACTCACTCAGTTATCTGACAGTGTGCAAACCGCCTATGAACGAGAAGAGGTATTAATGCGATTAAGTGGACTCAGTTTTCTGGCGTTTCAACAACATCGAGAATTTGATTTAATCAGCTATCCTCCTCCTAAAAGTCCACCAGAAGACTCTCAACGATTGGGGCCAGCACCATTAGAACTTCCAGAAGGTTGGCAAATTCATGCAGAACAACCCATTCATTTCTTTGCCAGCGGGGCTTGCCAAGGTGGCGTGGTAGAGATACAACATCAGACACAAAAATTTCGAATACAGTTGAAACCTCCCTTTTGTACCCCCATTTATCAGTAAACCCAATCCTTCTTTAGAAAAATAGCAGCAGTTAACTCAAAACGATAAGGAGTTGTTTATGCAATTATCACCTATCTATTTAAAATGGCTGGAAGAAACCCTATGACAAGGGATGCAAGAAGGCATCCAGCAAGGTGTGCAGCAAGGCATCCAGCAAGGCATCCAGCAAGGTGTGCAACAAGGTCTGTTACATGCCCAACAACGTTGGGTGGAAGGAGTGCTAAAATCTCGCTTTGGCGGGATTGACAAGACTTTGGCAAAAGTGATTGACCCCTTGTTGAAACTGTCCCCAGAAGCCGCCGCCCGCTGGCTAGTCGAATCGTCACGCCAGGAATTGGTGGCAAAATTTGGGAAGAGAACAAAGAAGACTGTAGCGGTGTGAGTAGGTAATCCCCTGAATTAGAGGCTTCAGCCGCAATGTCATTAAGACTTTCCATATCAAGTAGGGTGGATTAAGCGAAGCGTATCCACCTGCGTTGCGTCTCTAATGTGGTGGATACGCTTCGCTTAATCCACCCTACCTTATTTGAGGTATCATAAATGTTACTATGAATAAGAAACTACACGGTTTTACCCTCTTAGAAGCAATTGTGGCCTTGGTCCTAATGGCCACCACGGGCGTTACTGTATTAAGTTGGATAAATACCAATCTGTTAACTCTCCAACGCTTACAACAGATTCAACAACGTCACGAAGCGATTCGTAATGCGTTGACATTTATAGACACCCGCAACCCTCTTGAACAACCGCAAGGGGAAGAAACGGTGGGCGTCTATAAATTTAGTTGGAATGCCACCGTTGTCGAACCACCCAAAAGTGGTGCCGATGCCAGCGGCGCCAAAACGACCTTTGAAGTGGGTCTCTATGATACCCACATCAAAGTGTTTTCCAAAGACATTTTCCTAGCTGAATTGACCGTGCGCCAAGTTGGCTATCGACAACTTTATAAAGACATTCCAGATGATTTTTAAATTACGGCACCCCAAATATCATTTGCATGGTTTCACCCTATTAGAGATGCTAGTCGTCTTAGTGTTGGTCAGCCTCATTAGCACTCTACTATTACAAAGTCTCTCCTATATTTTACAATTACGTTCCCATTTGCAGGTCCACCTAGACGATTTACAACATGGCGCCATTCAAGAGGCTTGGTTTCGTAGCACCACCGCGGGAATTATAACCGATTATTACGATGGCAAAAATATTTTTCAAGGTACAGAACGAGAATTTAGCGGCTTAACTCTCAACCCATTGGAAGCCAATTTAGGTGCCTTGTCTCCGTTTGCTTGGCAATTACAAACCGAAGGTGGACGAACCAGTTTACGTTATCGCAAAAGTGATGGCGAGTATTGGGAAGTAGCCAGTTGGACCGGTGAACCAGGAACGTTTCGTTATATGGATATACAAGGAAAATGGCACACCCAATGGCCACCTCCATTTTTCAGTGAAACGCCTCCTCAAATTCCGCGTTTCATTTTACTAGAAGCGCAACGTCGTCAAACTGCTATGACCTGGATGGTACAACTGGCGGACCGCAATATAGCTAGATTTGATAATCGTGGAAAGGACTGAGAACTCCTGTCTCTGGTAGTGATGCAATCTGGGTGGTTTACCCTCACCCCCGGCCCCTCTCCCTACGGGCGTGGGGAGAAAACCACTGGTGCCGCCGTTCCCCCCACGCCCTCTGGGAGAGGGGCCGGGGGTGAGGGAAACTCTATGAATATCACCCAGATTGCATCACTACCCTGTCTCTATTATTCATTATTCATTATTCATTCACAATGCGTCCCCCTCAAACCGGTTTCATCTTAGTCACCACCGTCTGGATGCTGGCCATCCTAACAATTGCGGCGGGTTTCTTCGCCCTCTGGACCCAACGCGCCCTCGATATTGCCCAATCTCTACAAGAAGATGTGCAAGGAGAGATTGATATGTATAATACCAAGTCAACGATTTGCTACTTGTTTAGCACCCAACGAATGACCATTGGTGGTTTAACTGTTCCACTTCCCAAAACTGAGAAAGAGACTAAAAGTTTATCAAAGAAAATGGTTGAACAAGTCCTCACCGATTATTATAATGACCCGGCCAAGGGTACCGAAATCGTTTTAGATGACCGTCCCTATTTTGGTCAAGGGAAAGCTTTCTTTGCTATGCAAGATGTAGGAGGTTTGCTGAATTTAAATGTGGCCCCAGGGGAGATGATAAGTCGTCTCTTGGGTACGTTAGGCGTAGCTGAGGATTTACGCGACCCCTTGTTAGCAAAATTGCAAGATTACATGGACTTAGATGATTTACATCGTCTCAATGGGGCGGAATCCTATCATTATCGTCAAGCCCATTTACCACCACCAACGAATCACTATTTGACGAATCCGTTGGAAAGCATACGCATTTTGGAATGGGACAAGCAACCTGGGTTATGGGAAAATAACGCCCTTGTTCAATTGACTCAAACTCTGGTATCATTGCATCCCAATTTTAACACTGCCCCCGCCAAAGTATTGCAAGCGGCTTATAATATGGATGCAGAACATACAGAAAAGTTTATCAAACTGCGTCAAACCACGCCCTTTTACGACTTGGATCTGATTTCTCAAGTGGCGGAAGTCAATATTGATATGGACCCGTTTGACGCCAATTACTATCCGGCGGATGTGTTGCGACTGACGCTTTGGTATCAAGATTGGCATCAAATGCGGCAATTTTTCCTCAGATCGGATCCAAAAGGGAATACTTCTAAACCCTGGGTCATAGAATATTCTTTCGAATCCAAGTTACTTCCTAGTTATACCGAAACCTTACCTCGCCATGCCCAAACGACTCTTTTCCACTCCGCGTTATCTTCAGAAACGCCATGAACTTGTGACTCCCGAACAACGCGGTAAAAATCGTTGTGAATGGGTGCTATGTCGCAGTGTGTGTCACTACCAATTATGGTCACTCACCGAGATTCCAGCGTCTCGGCGAAGTAGTGTATTGCAATTGAAAATGCAACAATGGAGCCCTTTTTCTGAATATGATAGCTACCAAGTGTGGCAAGGAGGACAGGTACAAGTATGGATTTGGGATAAACAGAAGCAACAGCAGTTACTTGCTGAAACGGGTATCAAGAAAGCCTCTCTAATCCCTGAAACGCTTTTGCGTCCGAAGGCGACGACAGAGGTGGTACAATTAGTCGACAGTATGGAAGGTATCGAAGGTCAAATTTGGAAAGACGGATTACTGGTTGGTAGCCGCTGGTGGCCGCAATTACCTAGTCAAACTGAATGGGAACACTTTCAACGGGCGCATGGTTTGCCAGCCCTTCCACAACTGCCCTCCGTGGTTGAACAACCCCTATTAGACCGACCTTGGGGACGCCATACCGCCCGTGCTGGGAGTCAATGGACGGCTGTACAAGAGAGGTTCGCGGTGTTGTTAGGCATCGCTATTTTCACCGTCTTCTTGACTTGGGAAATGGTAGGTATCTTCAAATGGAAACCTGCTTTAACGACGGTGCGAACGCAAATTGAAGAGTTAACGGAAAAGATGGCACCGATTCTAAAAGCCCGTAATCAAGCGATGACCGATAAGCAATTGATTGAATCACAATTGGCATTGAATCCTTATCCATCGCAAATTGAACTAATGACTCAAGTGATAGAAAAATTGCCCGGTCCAGAAGCCAAGTTATTAGAATGGGACTATCAAACTGGGGTGTTGAGTTTCACAGTGGAAGTGAATCAACCGGATCCGACCTTTTATGTGAAAACGTTTCAAGCGTTGCCCGTTTTTAAAGAAGTCAAAGCCAAAGTTGGAAGCGGCGCCCGGGCGAATCTGATTGTGATTAGTATGGAAGTGAAGCTGGTGAATGACAATTGATAACGGTTACCCTCACTGGTGGACTAGAGGCTTCAGCCGGATGGCGTTGGACTAGAGGCTTCAGCCGGGGGCCAGGCTACGGTGGACTAGAGGCTTCAGCCGGGGGCCAGGCTACGGTGGACTAGAAGCTTCAGCCGGGGGCGGGGCCCCGCAATTTCAATTCTGTTCTGCACCCACCGGCTAAAGCCTCTAGTCCACCGCGACCCTCCCACCGGCGCAGTTCCACACCGGCTAAAGCCTCTAGTCCACCGCAACCCTCCCACCGGCGCAGTCCCCCACCGGCTAAAGCCTCTAGTCCACCGTAGAAATTTTTCAACTTAAACCATGAACACCATAACTTGGAAAGACCTATTTTCAAAACAAGCCCAGAATTACGCCAAATATCGTCCTTACTATCCTCAAGAACTTTACCATTTCCTGGTCAATTTGGTAGAAGAGAGAAAGGTTGCCTGGGATTGTGGGACTGGCAACGGTCAAGTGGCCACTCAACTGGCCGCGTTTTTTGACCAGGTGATTGCCACCGATGCCAGTTCCTCTCAATTGGCCCAGGCAACTCAGTTACCCAATCTTGAGTATCGCGTGGCCACGGCGGAACAATCGGGGTTGCGTTCACAATCGATTAATTTTATCAGTGTTGCACAAGCCATTCATTGGTTTCATTTTGACTCATTTTACCAAGAAGTGCGTCGAGTGGCGGTGCCAAACGCAGTGATTGCCGTGTGGGGCTATGGACTACTCAATATTTCAGCACCCGTAGATGAGGTGTTACATCACTTATATTCTCACCTGTTAGACCCCTACTGGGAGTTGGAAAGGAGACATTTGGACCAATCTTATCAAACCATTCCTTTCCCTTTCCCGACGTTGAACACACCTTCGTTCACCATGCAATCATTTTGGAATTTGGCCGAATTGTTGGGATATTTAAACACCTGGTCAGCGGTTCAAAAATTCCAAGAAGTTCATCATGAGAGTCCATTGGAGGAGATAACCAACGATTTGCAAAACCGTTGGGGAGAGGCTTCAGCATCAAAACTGATTCAATGGGAGATTTATTTGAAGGTGGGAAAAGTGAATGCCAGCGACAGGAGTTCAATGCGTTAGCTTTGTTTTGACAAAGCTACGCTTTGGACTCCTGGAGAAAATGTTTAGTCCGGCAAAATCAGCCGTGACGCGGGTTTTACCATCCCCATAAACATCTGATTGAGACGGTTGACAAAGGTGGCGGGGTCATCCAATTGGCCCCCTTCACTTAACAACGCCTGGTCAAATAAAATCCAAACCCAGTCGTTGAACCGCACCTCATCCTGTTCCGTTTGGAGAGTTTCTAACAATGGGTGATGCGGGTTAATTTCAAAAATCCGCTTACTACCACCCATCATCGGTTGACCGGCAGCTTTGAGGAGGCGTTCTAAATGCACATCCATGCCGTTTTCGTCGGCCACCAAACATGCGGGTGACGTGGTGAGACGATAGGTGACGCGAACTTCTTTGACTTTGTCACCTAAGACATTTTTGATGCGTTCAACCAGCGGTTTCAATTCCGTGGAGGCTTGTTCGGTTTCCTTCTTCTCGGCGTCATTTCCTAAATTACCTAAATCCAGTTGTCCTTTGGTGACCGATTGCAATTTTTTGCCTTCAAATTCGGTCAGATTGGAGACGACCCATTCATCTACGGGTTCATGCAAGAGGAGGACTTCAATCTCTTTCTTGCGGAAAATTTCTAAATGGGGACTGTTTTTGGCAGCGGCGAACCCTTCGGCAGTGATGTAGTAAATCTTCTCTTGCCCTTCTTTCATGCGGCCAATGTAGTCTTCCAGAGAGACTGCCGAAGAGGGGTTGTCGTCGTGTGTGCTAGAGAGGCGTAATAATTTGGCGACTCGTTCCCGGTTACCGTGGTCGTCCACGATGCCTTCTTTAAAGACGCGCCCAAATTCTTTCCAGAAGGTGGCGTAGCGGTCTGGTTCATTTTTGGCCAGTCCTTCCAACGCACCTAAGACTTTTTTCACGGCGCCAGAACGAATGTTATCAATTTGCTTGTTGTGTTGTAACATTTCGCGGGAGATATTCAATGGCAGGTCGTTGCTGTCAATGACGCCGCGAATGAAGCGCAGGTAGGGAGGCAACAGTTTTTCGTTGTCGTCCATGATAAAGATGCGCCGCACGTATAGTTTTACGCCTCGACGGTTGGTGCGGTCCCACAAATCAAAGGGGGCGCGGGCAGGAATGAAGAACAGGGTGGTGTATTCGTTGGTGCCCTCGACTTTGGTATGAATGTGCGTCAAAGGGGCTTCAAAGTCGTGGGCGATGTGCTTGTAAAACTCGGTATATTCTTCTTCCGTAACTTCTCCTTTGGCCAGCGCCCACAGGGCTTTGGTAGAGTTGACGACTTCTTCTTCAATCGTCTTCTCATTGTTGTCCTTGTCGGTGGTGATTTTCGGCATCACGATGGGCCAGGTGATGTGGTCGGAATATTTTTTGACGATGCCACGCAGACGATATTCTTGTAGAAATTCGTCTTCGTCAGGGCGCAAGTGTAGGATAACTTCGGTGCCACGCGAGGGACGTTCCACCGTCTCAATAGAGTAGTCACCTTCGCCTGCTGACTCCCATCTGACGCCATGTTCAGGTCCGACACCGGCCCGGCGGGTGTATAAGGTGACTTTGTCGGCCACAATGAATGAGGAGTAAAAACCGACTCCAAATTGGCCAATGAGTTGGGTATCTTTGGCTTGGTCGCCGGTGAGGGCTTTGAAAAATTGTTGGGTGCCAGATTTGGCGATGGTGCCGATGTTGTCTATCACCTCGTCACGGGACATGCCAACGCCGTTGTCTCGCACGGTGATGGTGCGTGCGTCTTTATTGATTTCTATCCACATTTTCAGTTCTGATTGGCCTTCATACAGGGCGTCATCTGAAAGGGCGAAAAATCGCAGTTTGTCATTGGCATCAGACCCGTTGGAAATTAATTCGCGCAGAAAAATTTCCTTGTTGCTATACAAGGAATGAATCATTAAATCCAGCAGTTGTTTGATTTCGGTTTGAAAACCGAGGGTTTCTTTATGGGCTTGAACTGTCATAGTGGTGTTTGAAAACGTTGTGGTACCTGAAAATGTGAATGTGCCTAAAATATAGGGCTACGCGGGGGAGTTTCAAGGTCAAGTCATGGGCAAACGTTTTCTGGGTTGTCTATGACTGGTTTAGCATGACAGACAGTTGGGTAGTTTATTCCTACAAGGCTATCCACATTTTTTTATTTTATTTTCAAATCCTTAAAAAATACTTTGAATGACCCGCTTGAAAATATGCTGTCATAACCCCATGTTATGTGGCATGTCACTGTTTTCAAAATTAGTCAAGCATGAACTGAACGAGAACATCTGAATCCAAATAATACCATATATGGCCACTTCTTCTGAAGTATTAAACCGGCGCCGGGCCGGGATTTTACTGCACATCACCTCGCTACCCTCCACGTTGGGATTGGGTTCATTGGGCAAACACGCTTATCGGTTTATTGATAATTTCCATAAGTGTGTTGTGTCTGTGTAGCAGGTGTTATCTATTCATTGCTGGCATCAAGTGTAAAATTGAGTATAAATTAGAACCTCTTAATCAAGATTTTCTATTGTCCTACCAAAATAATTATTGAAATAATACGCACATTGGGGAGTGTTAAAGGAAAAAGACCTGAAGGGATTTAAAAAGAACGATCTTTTCAGTGACCTTATTGAAGCCATGAATTTGACACCACTTAAATCGGTAAAAAGCTTTTATTTACTAGAATACTTTTACGTTCTTCTCAAAAGTGTCGAAAAATATTCGGATGAACCTAAAATATTTGAATCGTTCAAAGCTTTGAAGCAAGAACATCGCTTGGGAGAGTCTAAGTATAAAAAACTCACTTGGGATCATGACCGAAATATTTTATCTAAACTGCAAGAGGACCGTTATCAGAAGACTTTTAAAGAGGTGTTGGAGGAATCTCAAGAATATAACCTGATTGAAAATGTTAACGACTATTGGAGACTCACTGAAGAAGGTAGAAAATTACTCACCCGTTATCAAAGTGAAGGTACTCTGCCTTTTAATCGGGCCCTCTTCAAATTGATGGAGGCCAAATATCAGGCTTTTCGTCAGCTAGTAACTCTATTCTACAAAGCTAATAAATATCAACCTGGCTTGCTGATTTTTCCAAGTTATTCCCCAAGATTACTGGATCTCGAAAAACCGGCGATTAAAACTACAGCGGATATTATTCAATATTCAAAGCTATTGGTTAATCGACTTCAGCAAGATATACAGAAGTATTTAGGAGAAAGTAGAAATTTACAGAAAGAGAATGATGAACTTTTAGCACGACTGACTGAGAGTAAACTGTTACCTGCCAATCTAAATGATAAGTTTGACCCCAAGGAATATCATAGTATTATAAGCAAATTTAGAAATTTCTGGAGGATCTATTTTCTCCGGGAAATTTACCAATACGAATCTATTATGTTCTCGTTTGACCGATGGATTTATCGAGGTAAACAAATTGGAGTCA
Organism: Thiotrichaceae bacterium; assembly: GCA_011391085.1. Classification (GTDB taxonomy): domain Bacteria; phylum Pseudomonadota; class Gammaproteobacteria; order Beggiatoales; family Beggiatoaceae; genus JAABRD01. The sequence goes on from JAABRD010000017.1 coordinate 41,372, forward strand.
TTCATGCCACTGACTTCTATCCGTACTTTCATGGTAAAATTGTTTATCCCATTTCAGTCATAACCAAAGCCACGGCATCTAAAGATTTCCAAAAACTCTATGATTACCCTGATGATATTGGATTTTATGTTCACCATCCTATAGTGGAGGACAACGACAATCAAAATAAATTTGTTGACGGTCTGGTTAAGGCGTATTTTGGCTTACGACGTTCCAATCGTAGCTATTTCGTTAATCTTTTGGCAGTTCGAGAACTGGTCTGTTATAATCTGAAGATACCTGAATATTTATTTGATCAATTTTTAGAAGAAGCCTATAAACTCAATCTTCGAGGTCAATTAAACATTGGTATTTCCCTTGAGGTGGACCGTTTGCCAGAAGAGACACAAGCGTTATATTTGGCCCAAGAACCCGTGATGGTGGAGGGTAAGTACCGGAACATTATCGCTATTGAAGTAGGAAAAAGAGGAAACAGTAGATGAGTAACAAATTGTTAAATAAACCACGTAAACCACTCCCCGAAGGGGCCGGGAAGTTTCAGCAATTCCACTTAGCCGAAAATCCGTTTCCCGCTGAACCTACGGTGAATAAAGACTCTAAGGACAAGAGAATTAACGGCAACATTTATGAAATGGAAATTCGTCAACACGAATATGAACAGTTTAACACCGCATTTTTAAAACGACCTCAAGCTGACCCAAATCACCTGCGTTTAGGGTATCTGATTGACACATCTTATATTGGGCGTGGCAATGGTAAAACTGCATTTCTAGTGAACTTGCAGCAGGATATTAACAGGGAATATTGTTTGGATTTATCGGAGGGCTTAAACAAATGTTTTGCCATTTATTTGTCTCCAGATTTGGGGGGCAGAACCAAGACCTTTCTTAATTTTGCGGACCTTCTGTTTCAAGCACTGTTAAGTTCTCAGGTCATTGAGAACTGTTTGGCCAGCTTACGATTGGAGGCGATTGGCCAATTATACCCGGATCAGAATTTGGACATGGAATTGGCAGATGAAAAATTGTTGGTCAATCATCTCAATTCAGAAAATTGGTTTGGGGAACACAATTTTGATATAGTCAAGATTGTGCGAACTGTCTTCAAGAATGAATACTTACAAGATATTCCTAATGATTTTCCGCTGTTTCAAGAAAGAAACAGTCTAATCCCTAAGTTGGTTTCATCAATAGATTTTAAGCAACACTATCTTGACTTAAAAGCGAAAGACCGGTTGGATTTTTTGTTTTCTCACTTAATTCGCTTCTTTCAAGCCGCTAACTTCAATGGCGCGTATGTTCTGATAGACGATTTTGAACGGATTCCGGACTTCCAGAGTGCCAGGCAAAAACGAGATTTTGCATTAGAATTACGGTCCTGTTTGTTTGATGGCTTATATGTCAATGCCAGACTAGGTTTTTATAACTTCTTGCTGGTATTACATGCAGGGGTACAACGCCTTATCAGTGATGCCTGGACCCAGTCCGGGATGGAAAATCGTGCCCCACTTTCCCCACAAACTGCTTCCAGACATATTATTCCTTTTGAAAAATTGAGTAGGGAACATGCTTCTTTACTGTTGAAAAAATATCTTGCCGAATATCGCACGGAAAAAACGACAGATGCGCTGTTTCCCTTTACCGAAGATGCAGTGGGTAAAATGGGTGAATTATCCGAGTATAACGCTGCCAAGATTCTCAAAATGGCTTATGATCTTTTGGAAAAAGCCGTAGCATTAAAAAGCACGCCTAAAATTGATGCTAAGTTTGTGACCGAACATATCGAATCACAATCACTGGCTTCTTATTCTAGTAGCCTCCCCACGATTGATAAGGCAGATACAATAGATTTACAGAAGAAGTTGGTCCATCAGGAGGAATAAGGAAGCCAATGCACTATTGCATGAACAAGGAGGAATTAAGGCAATTTCTTGACTACCAACTCCACCATCGTGAAGTTAGCAATGAAGAACTGCGTAAGTGGATAGACCAAGCAGAAAATTGGGAAGACGAATTGGGTTGTCTGGCTTACCTGTTTGCCGAAATCTTAGAAAAGCAAGCCAAACTAGGTGTGAATTGCCAACCGTTGATAGAACTGTTATACCAACTGCCCGAACAGATGAATCTTTCCATTCAGGAATTTGATTCGGACTTTGTTGAATACCTGTTGCGAAACACCAGAGAACCCGGTTTGTCACTGGAAGAGGAGTTAGTAAGGCTACAAAATGGTTTAAGAGAACGTCGGTATGACAAAACGTTACGTTATTGACACAAACTCCCTAATTTTCTACTTTAATAAAATATTTGGAGAACCTGACAAGTTATCTGCAAAGGCTCGCCTCCTGATAGAACGGGCCGTGAGTAGTTCAGAGAGTGACATCAAATTGAGTATTCCTGCGGTGGTTCTGGTGGAGATATTTGAAAAATGGATACGAACTGAAGAATTCGGGGCCAAGTTTCATTACGAAGTATTTAGCTTAATTAGTCAATCGCCCAATATTGAAATAAAACCGATTGAACGAGAAGTGCTGGAAAATTTATTGAAAATTGGTGCTGAGTTGCGTAATCATGATTTGCACGACAAGATTATTTTGGCCTCGGCCATGATGCTTGAGTGTCCCCTTATCACTACTGACAACAAAATTATTGAGTATGTTAGGAAGTATCACGTTATTCCAGGAATTATCAATTAGTCAACGTCCGTGAACAGCCAGCTATGACGGCCAATTAGGCATGTTGAAACTAAACACGCAAAAGGCATCCTTCTATCCACTGTATCAACAAGATATGAACTCCGTGGTCTTAGACGACACCGGCAATTTGATGTTGACCACCAGTGATAAGCAAGCCTATCTATGGAAAATGGGCGAGTTTGAAAAACCTCTGGTCACTTATCCTGAGACGTTAAGTGGCACCTGGTGGGCCGCCTTGAGTCCAGATGCCCAACAAATTGCCGTGGTAGGCCGCTATTTTGTGATTAATCTGTATCCTCAAAATAATGAACCGCCTTATACTCTAGCAGGTCATAAAGACAGTGTCTTACGCGCTATTTTCAGTCCCGACAGTCTCCAATTGGCGACAATTGGAGGAGACAACACGATTCGGTTTTGGGATTTGCTGCAACACAGTGAGTTATTCACTCTCACTTTGCCCACCGCAGGTAAAAATGTGGTTTGGGATTTTGATTTTCGTTGCACCACCACGGAACCACACTGTTGGATGGCGGCGCCGTTGACGAAAAATAAGCAGGTGGTAGTGTATGATTTGGGGAAGTATTGAGTGTTTCAGCTTTGGAGTGGAATGAAAGCTTTTTGGAGTGGAGGCTTCAGTTGCAATGCCATTCAACTAAGGAGTTGAAGTAGCAAAGAAATTAAAACAGCGGTGGACTAGAGGCTTCAGCCGGTGGGGGGGCACGATAATTTCAATATCTGTTCGGCACTCTCCGGCTAAAGCCTCTAGTCTACCTGGCGATTCATTTCGGGGGCTTTTTTTCTTAGCTGATATGAACAAAAAATACCCACGAAATCCTTTTCGACTTCGCAGGTATTAATGGTTTAAAACTTGCCGTCAGAGAAAGGAATTAATCTTCCTTGAAATTCTCATGGCAATCTTTGCACAATTTGGCCGTGTCTTGGAATTGCGCCTTGACATCCTCTGCGGAGGCCGCGGTTTTGGCAACTTCAGCTAATTTTGCGGTGGCTTCTTGGAATTTCGTTTGGCCTTCTTTGAATTTTTCCCAGTCTTTCCACACTTCAGGCTTGGCTTCGGTGTGATAACCTTTTTCAGAGCCTTTGACTTCAAAGCCCTCGATTAGCATTTTCGTCATCACATTGACTCTGTCGGCCTTTTCCGCCAACACTTTGGCATCAAAGGGCATTTCGCCTTTTACCATAGCACCAATGGCGCCAAAATTCCAGGCGATGACAAAGTAGGCACCTTGCCGATATTTGACGGCTTTTTCTGGTAAAGAGGCGTTTTCGTCAGCATTGGCTATCGTGGCATAGTTGCCAATGCCAAGGGCTAATAGACCCGCGAGGGTGGTTTTGAGTCGTTTATTCATGTATGATACCCAAAAGTAAATTGCGTGAAATAATAGTGTGAATGAAAGTTCTAAAACAACTACATAATAGTGACAAAATCTTAAAACTTGCTTAAACTTCTTGATGTTAAGCTGTCACAGGTCTATATTATATAATAATAACTAAAAAAAAATCATCCCTCCCCCTTGTATTTTTGGATTTGACACACTATATTTTAGACATCGTAAGGCGGGTATACCGCTTTGCGTAATAGACCTAAGTGAGTAGTGAGTATGAATCCATTATCCATTATCCGTTAAATATCCATTATCCATTATCCATCATATTCACTATTCACCGACGGTCTTTCCGGGGTGTAGCGCAGCCTGGTAGCGCACCTGCTTTGGGAGCAGGCTGTCGGGGGTTCAAATCCCTCCACCCCGACCAATTTTGAGTCCATTCACACATTTAATCTGCGCCCGTAGCTCATCTGGATAGAGCATCGGCCTTCTAAGTTCTTTGGACCCCTGATGAGAAACAGGAATCATTAGGGTGGATGGTGCTATATCGGTGAACCCTGATGGTTTTAATTCATTTAAACAGTGAGTATAACTGTGGCAACCCCGAGGAAACTTGGTGGATAATAAATGGGTACGTTATTGAGTTGACGTACAGGTAGTTATCCCGTCAATTATATGACAAGGTTCCGTAGAGGCCATACGCACCAAACCTGAGAAGGTTAAGATATGGTCCAGCCCACAAACAATGTTAAATTTTTTTGTAGAATTAAGGTTAATATTGGTAGCGAAAGCTATAGTGGGATGAAGCCGAGGGTAACAGGTTCGAGTCCTGCCGGGCGTACCAAATTAGTTTTTGAAAGTGTACCAAATTAGTTTTTCAAATTATCCCTCATCAATGGTGGGCGTAGCTCAGGTGGCTAGAGCTCCGGATTGTGGTTCCGGTTGTCGTGGGTTCGAGTCCCACCGTCCACCCCATCTTTTTGGTTTTATTCCTATCCTAATTTATTGAATCCCGTTGCTTTCCTTGTTCCTAAGTGGACGTCTGGCATTTCTATCACTCCAGTTGTATCACTACCCTGAAGCCTCAATGAGTAGGGTACGTCCTACGCACCATTGTGGGCGGGCGCCGTGCGGTTTCAAATATGGTGCGTGGGACGCACCCTACTAAGGTCTCTACAGTTCTCGCCGGCTAAAGCCTCTAGTCCAACTCTCTAAAGTCTCTAGTCCAGTCTTTCTCACTGGTTAAAACTTCTAGTCCAATTTTATATTTTACTGCGAAGACAGGATTTATTCTTATGTGCTTAGGCATCCCCATGCAAATTACTGAAATCAATGGTTTTAACGCCCGTTGCACGGCCAAAGGGGTTGATCGTGACATCAGTTTATTTATGTTACAACATGAACCTATTGAAATCGGTGACTTTGTGATGGTTCATGTCGGTTATGCCATCGAAAAAATGACTCCCCAAGAGGCTTCTTCTACCTGGGAATTGTTTGACCAGTTGTTGGAAGCGGAGGAGACTTGAAAGATGCACGAACTTTCTATTTGTCAAGCCCTTTTAAACCAAGTTGAAACATTGGCCACTCAACATCATGCAACTTATGTCTCCCGCGTGACGGTTCGACTGGGGCCCTTGGCTGGAGTGGTGCCTGAACTGCTTCAACATGCTTTTACGCTTGCCCGCGAGGCAACGGTAGCGGCCCAGGCGGAGTTGTTGATAGAAGATTTGCCAATACGAGTTCATTGTCAAACGTGTGGGGCCGAGAGTGAGGCTACACCTAATCAATTGGTGTGTGGTAGCTGTGGCGATTGGCATACGGAACTGATTAGTGGGGATGAGATGTTGTTAGCAGAGGTGGAATTAGAGGTGAGTGCTGAATCGTGAGAGTTCTTAATATACTCCTCTGGAACGCAATCAGAATGATTGCGCCACACCCCCCGAATCCCCGCAATCCCTTGACCTCCATGGGACCATGTTTTGAGCATATCTGATTTGGACATACCTCCTAACGCATAGACAGGCCCATTGGCCAATTCCGTTAACTGAAAAAATGAGGACCAACCTAACGGTTTCGCATCAGGGTGAGACAAAGTGGGCTTGACGGGACTGAGTACCATAAAATCAGCTTGAATGCGATTGGCCTGCTGAATCTGTTGGGCATCATGGCAAGAAGCGGCTACCCATAAGTGAGGAGGTAAGGGACGTTGCGAATAACGTTGTAACCGTTCCCCATTTAAATGAACGCCATGCGTTCCCACTGCAATAGCCAATTCTGGCGCGGCATTCACGAGTAAATGGGCCCCATAACGATTGGATATGGTCAAAGCCCTTTCCGCACATTCGCAAAACTCTTGGTCAGAGAGATGAGGGGCACGTAATTGTACCAAAGAAATATCATTGTCTAAACAAGTTTCTAACTGGTAAAAAAAACGTCTATCCTGCTTGGACAACGGTTCTGGCGTAATCAAATAAATCGACGGCAATTGGACTGCCGTGATAATCGGATAATTCGCGGCAGGAAACGCTTTTTCGCGCAGGCGTTGCGGAGGGCACCACTGCAACAATTGCTGTTCCTTCCCCCACGGTAGCCCCTGCCATTTTTCCACTTGCCACACATCTAATAAAATCGACTTTTCAGGATAAGTATGATGAATGCGAATCAGTGGACGGATTTGTTGAATCACAAGGTCAAGTTCCTCCCACAATTCTCTTGCCAAAGCTTGTTCAGGCGTCTCCCCCCTTTCACATTTCCCGCCGGGAAATTCCCAAAGACCACCTTGATGAAGGTGGTCTGGGCGACGGGCAAGGAGGATTTCACCTTGAGGATTGGTAATGACACCGGCGACGACATGAATGGGGTTCATAGAATTTATGTTAAGTGAGTGTAATAAGGTGTTCAGGAGTCCTTCACTGTGACACTACGCTTTGGACTCCTGAGTTTGGTAATTACCGAACACAACCTTGGGCCGCTTCCAAAGTGGCCTCCAACAGTCCTTCATCACTGGCGGTGGGGGCTACAAAAATGGAGGCACGTACACCCAATTGTTGGGCTTGTGGGACGAGACGTTGACTCATTAGCACCAATGGCGTCTCATATAACCACGGTTGCCCTTTTAACAGCGTGAACAAATTTTGTAGCCCTTCGCCAGAAGTCACGATGATAAGGTCCATTTTTTCTTTATCCAGCCAGTCTGGCGGAAGCGAAGGTAACTCGCGTCGATACACATTGACATAATGAACCGTTGCCCCCCGTTGTTGTAAGGTAGTAGCCAACCATTCGCGTCCTCCTTCACCACGAAAAATTACGACATGTCGATTTTGGATGGCGGAAGGTTGTAACTGTGACAGGGTTAACACCGCTTCACTGTTAAACGGAGGTGGTGGACACAAAGCCAATTGCCCCTGCGCTGTAAGCATTTCCACAGTGCGTTTGCCTACCCCTATGAGTTGTAAATGCGAGGGTAAAGGACCTGCGCTTAACAAGATTGGAAGAGATTTTTGAACGGCATTGGTACTGATAAAAATGGCAATATCAAATTGGTGCAACTGGTCACGACACTGATATAATGGAGTGAGGTCTTCGACATTCACAATGTTTATCACCGGCAAACGTACTGGTTGTCCCCCGTGGGTTTCTATTAAGTTACATAAATGTTCTGCTTGTTCGGCAGGTCGAGTGACTAAAATTTTTAAATGTTTGAGAGTCATGGGAGTGGGGAACGGATAGTGGATAGTGGATAGTGGATAGTGGATAGTGGGGAATAAATTATGCTGGACTAGAGGCTAAAGCCTGTGACGTGCCCCTGCCTCCGGCTGAAGCCTCTAGTCCACCCTGATTCACTATCCACTATCCACTATCCGTTATCCACTATCCACTATCCGTTCCCCACTATCCACTATTATTCGCGCCAGTAATCCTACCATCACACAACTTACAACCAAACTGGAACCGCCATAACTCATCAATGGCAATGTCAACCCCTTGGTGGGCAACAGTCCTAGATTTACGCCCACATTCATGGCCACTTGTAATCCGAATGCTAACCCAATTCCAGAAGCCACATAAGAGGCAAATTCTAATTTTGCCCGTTTTGCTTGTTTGGCAATCGTAAAGGCACGGAAGATGATCCAACCAAATAAACTCAGTACGATTACCACTCCTATCAAGCCTAATTCTTCGGCAAGGATCGCAAACAAAAAATCTGTATGGGCTTCTGGTAAAGAAGTCAATTTTTGCACACTGTTGCCTAATCCCACTCCCAGCCAGCCACCGCGACCGATTGCAATCAATGCTTGGGTCAACTGAAAACCACTGGCAAAGGGATCCGCCCAGGGGTTCACAAAGGTGGTCAAGCGTTGCACACGATAGGGGGCTAACAGCATGACCCCAAGTAATACCACTGTTACGACGATGACCCATAATAGGAACTGACGTCCTGGGACTCCTGCTAAAAATAACATACCTAAGACCGTGCCAAATAACACGACAACCGTTCCATAGTCGGGTTCCACAATTAAGAGTCCTGTGATAACACAAACGACCACGAGAGGTTTGACGAAACCGCTAACACGGTCACGTACCTCCTCCCGCCGGCGCACCAAGTAACCAGCTAAGTACAAAATGAGACAGACTTTCATTAGTTCGGAAGGTTGTATTTGCACGGCACCGACTCGTAACCAACGCATACTGCCTTTCACTTCGTGACCGAGTCCGGGGATAAGTACCAAGATTAATAATCCTAAACCGGTCAATAATAATGGAACACTCCAACGTTGCCAAACGTCGATAGGTATTTGTAAAACTATCACGGTTAACAAAATTCCCACTCCCGCAGAACCCAGTTGCTTCCAGAAATAATACCACGGTTCTCCGAAAGTCACTTGTGCAACATTGAGAGATGCGGAAGCGACCATCACTAAACCTAATAGTAATAAAGCGAGACTACTGAGAATGAGACTCCAGTCGAAACCACCTGGTGCAACCTCACGGCGTCGTTTTGAGGTGACGGCTGAGGGAGGAATCGAAGAATATTTATCGTTGTGACGAAAATGTAAAAATAGATAAGTGAACCAAGTATGAAAATGAGTGGTGAAGTGCATAATAAACGTTGCGGCTCAAATTTTGTATTGTTCATAAGGAGTGGGGGGGCCCCTCGCTATCATCTTAATTAATCCTGTCGTTGCGAAGAGGTTTCTTGATTCAAGGGAGGTACCTCATTTTCTTCCCCCCCCATTGTTAGGAATCGGGCCGCCCGGCGTTTGCGTTTTTGTAATAATGTCCAAATGGGGCCAGAAGCCGCATACAGTGAAAAAACTAAAAATAAAACCTGTGGTGGGTCAATGGAAATCAATACAAATATCATCACCACAAACAAAATCGTCACGAATCGTACCCGTCCCCTTAAATTTAAATCTTTGAAACTCCGGTAGCGCACGGTACTGACCATCAGGAAGCCAATCAGGATGGTAATAAAAAACGCGCCTAATGCGACGACTAAGGTTTTGCCTTCAATGTTATAATCTGCACATAGCCAAACAAATCCTAACATCACAGCCGCTGCCGCAGGACTGGGTAAGCCCTGAAAATGGGCTTTATTGACCTTTCCCACTTGGGTGTTAAATCGTGCCAGGCGTAGGGCCGCCGTGGCGGTGTAAAAAAACGCGGCTAACCATCCTGGTTTACCGAGACTCACTAATGACCACTCATACATGACCAATGCGGGTGCTAAACCAAATGAAATGACATCCGCTAAACTATCATATTCGGCCCCGAAGGCACTTTGAGTATTGGTTAAGCGTGCCACTCGTCCATCTAAACCGTCCATGATCATGGCGACAAAAATAGCAATGGCGGCGGCTTCAAAGCGTTCATTATTGGCCGCCACGATAGCATAAAAGCCGGAGAATAAGGCAGCCGTTGTGAACAAGTTAGGAAGTAGGTAGATACCGCGACGTTTACGTTTCTTCTTTTCGGAAACTGTTTCTATTTTTTCTACACTGTCATCAGTCATATTGGGTTACTCTCCTGGTGAAAAATGGAAAATGGAAATGCCGGCTATGGTGGAGTAGAGGCTTATGCCTCCATGCTATTCAGTTAAGGAATTAAAATAGCCAAAGAATTAAAATAGCGGTGGACTAGAGGCTTTAGCCGGTGGGTGGGGCCCTGCGATTTCAATTCTGTTCTGCACCTTCCGGCTAAAGCCTCTAGTCCACCTGTATTTTAGTTTCGGGGCATTTATCCCTTACCATTTAATGGCATTGAGGCGGAAGCCGGTGGGGTTGACAACTTTTGGAAAGTTGTCAAGCCTTAATTCTTACTCTTATCTACCAACCGATTGGCCTTAATCCAAGGCATCATGCCACGCAACTTCTCGCCCACTTGTTCAATGGGATGTTCCCGTCCAATCCGCCGTTTGGCCTTAAACGTTGCTTGACCGGTTTGGTACTCCATAATAAACTCACGCGCAAATTCACCGGTTTGAATCTCTTTGAGAATCTTTTGCATTTCGGCCTTGGTCTGTTGCGTGATAATCCGTGGACCACGAGTCAAATCGCCATATTCAGCGGTATCCGATACGGAATAACGCATGTTCGCCATTCCGCCTTCATACATCAAGTCCACAATCAGTTTCAGTTCGTGCAAGCATTCAAAATACGCCATCTCTGGTGCATAACCCGCTTCTACCAACGTTTCAAATCCCGCTTGGGCCAACGCGGTGAGACCGCCACAGAGGACACATTGTTCACCAAATAAATCGGTCTCGGTCTCCTCCTTGAAGGACGTTTCAATGACTCCGGCCCGGCCACCACCGATGGCAGAGGCATAAGATAAGGCAATGTCTCTACCACGGCCGGAGGCATTTTGATGTATCGCAATCAAACAGGGGACGCCTGCACCTTGGGTATAAGTAGAACGTACCAAATGTCCAGGCCCTTTGGGCGCAATCATAATCACGTCCAAGTCAGGACGTGGTTCGATTTGACCGAAGTGGATATTAAAGCCATGGGCGAAGGCAATGGCGGCACCTTTTTTGATATTTGGTTCAATGCCCTCTCGATAAATCTTTGCTTGATGCGGGTCGGGTGTCAGAATCATCACCACATCACCCCAAGCGGAGGCTTCTTCCACCGATTTGATTTTCAAACCGGCGGCTTCAACCTTTTTTGCCGAAGCAGAACCAGGGCGAAGACCCACGACTACATCGCCACCTGAATCTTTTAAGTTATTGGCATGGGCATGGCCTTGAGAACCGTAACCAATAATGGCCACTTTCTTGCCCTTGATAATGGATAAATCAGCGTCTTTGTCGTAATAAACGTTCATTCAAACTTCCCCTTTATTTATATAGTGGATAATGGATAATGGATAATGGATAATGGATAATAGAATGTGAAATCATAACAGCTTATTGTTTTCGAAATCAACCATAAATACACTGCAATAATTCTATAAATGTCTCGTTCCCACGCGCCCGCGAGGGAATGCGGGGCTTCCGCGCCAGCGTCCCGTTCCCGCCACGCGGGCGCGTTGCCCACGGCATTCCCACGCGGGCGCGTGGGAACGAGAGAAAAATAGGTCATTTTAGCATCATCCATCATTATCCATTATCCATTATCCATTATCCATTATCCATTATCCACTAACCCAATCCACTAACCCATGGCTATTTATCAATTTACCTATCAAGCCTGCGACATTGAAGGCAACATTTTATCAGGCCGTCTGGCCGCTGAAAGTCAGCAAGAAGTGGTTGCAAACTTGCAAAGTCAGCTATTGATACCCTTGAAAATCGAACAAGAGGAAGAGGCGGGCGGTCTTATTATACGCCAATCCATCTCTACTGGTGATATTATTAATTTCACCGAAGGATTGTGTACCCTTGTGGAGGCCCGTGTCCCCATCGACCGGGCGTTAGGGTTATTGCAAGGGATTACTGAAAAACCTGTGGTTCAACAATTGATTGACGATTTACGGCGCGAAGTGAAAGAAGGTAAAAGTTTAGCGGACGCCTTACAAACGCGCCCGGAAGTGTTTTCGCGCATGTATGTCAACATGGTACATGCGGGTGAAGAAGGTGGCATTTTAGATAAATTGTTACCTAAATTAGCCAATTTCCTAGCCTCGGCAGACCAAGCCAAACGTACTATCATTTCGTCGTTAATTTACCCCGCTATTTTGTTGATGACAGGATTAATTAGCGTCACATTGTTAATGATATTCGTGGTGCCCTCCTTTGCCACTTTATTTGAAGACATGGGGCCAAATACGCCGCGTTCTGCCACGTTTTTACTGTATTTAAGCGGTTGGTTGAAAACTTACGGTTGGACCATGCTTGCATTACCGGTTCTATTTTGGTATGGTTGGAAACAACTCGATGCGACTCCTGAACGACGTTTACAACGTGACCAGTTTATGTTGTCTTTACCTCTCTTAGGGAAACTGATTTTACAAGCCGAATCTTCACGTTTTTGTCGAACCCTGGGTGCCTTGCTAGTGGCCGGTATTCCCTTGTTAAAAGGACTCAGTATTGTCCGAGGCGTCCTGGAAAACCAAGTTCTCTCCAATGGTCTCATTCAAGTGGAAGAGGCGGTACGCAGCGGTACCAGTTTAGGCAAAGCCTTAGCAACCCAAGCCATCTTTCCCGTGCTTCTCGCCCAATTGGTCATAGTAGGCGAAGAATCCGGACGAACTGCGGCCATTTTAGAGAGATTGGCGGAGAATTTCGATGCCACCGTCAAACAGCAAACGGCTAGATTAGTCGCCTTATTAGAACCTTTGTTGATTCTACTTTTAGGTGTGGTAGTAGGCGCCATCGTCATCACGATGTTATCGGCTATCTTTAGTATTAATGAAGTCAATTTTTAAAGGATTCAAAACCACCGGCTAAAGCCTCTAGTCCCGCTGGCTGTAAATAAGGGGACTAGAGGCTTTAGCCGGTAGTCTAACTCACTAAACATTTAAGTATTTTATGTCATTCACTTTACTGAAAAAACTAAGTACCATTCTCGTCTTTAGCAGTATTTTAGTCGCCTGCGCGGCGCCTCACAAACGCACTTCGGCACCTCCGCCACGGGCTTCTACCCTGGCTACCAGCCAATTACCGCCAGACACGCCTGTGGTCAATCCACCGCTTTCTGACCTGCCCTTGGTGGAACTGCCAACCACTTCTCCTAAACCTCTCAAAGAAGTGAATCGCGTGGGGGAAGTGCCAAAAGTGACTGAATTATCCGATAACACATTGGAGAATATCAGTTTGGAAGAAATCCCTCTCGACAAACCATTGCAACTCGACCTTGAACAAGTACCCCTCCGACAAGTTATTGAAAATATTGGAGATGTGTTAAAACTTAATATGGTTATTGACCCTGCCATTGGTGACAAGGTAACGGTTCGTACTTCTAAAGACAAGCCTTTACGCAGGCAAGACCTATGGCCATTGTTGCAACTCCTTCTCACCGAAGCAGGAGTGACTGTGGATAAAAGAGGGGAAGTGTATTATTTTAACAAGACCGGTCCCTCTATCCCCGGCACCATTGGTATTTCGCCTGATGCTTTGACAGGTAGCGATGCTTCTGAAGTTCTCCAAGTGACTCCACTACGCTTCATTTCCGTGGACACGGCGTTGGCCGTATTGATGCCACTGGTGCAACCGAAGGGGCGAATTATTAGCTTGCCTAACGTCAATGTGATAGGCATTATCACCAACCCACAACGTTTGGAACGGGTGAATAAACTGCTGGCCATCATTGACACTGACCCCTTTTTGCATCATGGGATGCGCTTGTTTCGCTTGATCAATTCCAAAGCGACAGAATTGCAACCGGAATTGGAGAGAATTTTTCAAGCTATCTATTGGAAAACTCCACCTGCTTATCAAACCATTGCGTTGGAACGTATCAATTCCGTGTTAGTGGTAGCCCCGCCCGGTGGTCGTTTTGACGACGTAGAAATGTGGGTCAACATTCTGGATGAGAGAAGTGAAGAAAGTGGGGAACAAGTTTTCATTTACCGCGTTCGAAATTTGGAAGCCGCAAAACTAGCTGCCACGTTGACCAATGTATTTAAATCGGAAGAACAACGCCGTGAAGACGAAATTGTTCAACAACGTCAACAACAAAACGAAGGTCAGCTTCTCACTCCTGAAGGTGAACCGATTCCGCCACCGCCACCGTTGCCCAATCGACCCAATCAGCCAGGTGGCACCGGGGTACCCGTTTCGGCAGAGTTAAAAGTCAACATTGTAGCCGACGAAAGTACGAATAGTTTATTGATTCGCGCCAATCCTCGCGACTATCGGCAACTGTTGGAAACGATTTATGCCCTTGACCAGGTCCCCAAGGAAGTGATGATCAACATCGTGATTGCCGAAGTCTCCCTCACCGAAGCCAATAAATTTGGGATTGACTGGCAAGCCATGTTTGGAGGCCGCCGGGGAACGGATGGCAAACAGCAAAGTTATATCGGTTCTAACTTCAATGTCCCAGGGAACAGCACGGCGGAAAGTCCTTTGACGGGGCTGGTGATTGACCACATCGCAGGCAGTTTGACAGCCGTGTTAAACGCAGTGGCCTCCACCAATGACATCAGCATTTTATCACGTCCTTCCCTCTTGGTGCGGAACAATGAAGAGGCATCCATGAATGTCGGTGCCAACGAACCCTTTCTTGGTTCCATCAACCGGTCCAACCTGAATAATGAACAAGTCTCTCAAGATGTGCAGTACAAAGACACCGGTATCACCGTCAAAATCACACCGCGTATCAATGACGACGGGATTATCAATCTGAAAATTGAACAAGAACTGTCTCAAGTGGGACCGACGCGCACCACGCAAAATTTGCAATCTTTTATTCAACGTAAAGTGGCAACTTCCGTGGTCGTCCAAGATGGCAGTGCCATTGTCATTGGTGGCCTAATTCAAACCAACCGCCGCAGTGACCAACAAGGTATTCCGGTGTTAAAAGATTTGCCTTTGATTGGGAATACGTTATTCTCCTCCACAGATAGAGAAGATTCACGCACCGAGTTGGTACTGATCATGGTGCCCACGATTGTTCAACCTGATTCAAATAACAGTTTATTGATGGACGATTTTAGACGGCGTATGAAATTGGTTTCGGAATTACTTAACCAAGAGGAGTATGTGTTGGATTCGCCAGTGACGGGGAATAGACATAATGGGGGGATGCCTAAATAGACTCATTCATGTCCAGGAGTCCAATATCTCCATGAGTCCAAAGCGTAGCTTTGTCCGACAAAGCTACGCTTTGGACTCCTGGTCAGGTCTGACAAAGCTACGCTTTGGACTCCTGGTCCTGGTTTAACACTGATCCCACGGCAACCCATGAAACCGCCAACCACCGACACTGCTACGGTGATGTTCACCATCTAAGGCGCCTTCAAAGCCTTCTGTGACATTATACACGTTAGTGAACTCTTCCTTAACCAGCAAATGACCGGCCTCCAAAGAACGCCGGCCACTACGACAGATAAGGAGAACGGGAACACTTTCGATATTGCTGTCTTCGGGGTTATACACAATGCCACCCAGTAACACTTTCCGCACTTCGACGGCAAATCTGGGATTGACTTTCCAATCCGGTTCGTCAATCCAAGCAACGTGTATAGCCCCCTTGGGATGGCCAACAAAGAGATATTCCATTTCCGAACGGATGTCAATCAGTACCGCTTTGGGATTTTCCTGCATTAACTGATAGGCTTCTTTGGGGCCAATGGAATGCAGTTCATGCAGATTCTGGGAAGGTGATGAAGATGTGACTTCACTCATAATAATTAAATTCCTCTTGTGATTGTGATTTGGTAGGTTCGACTGCAACCGGTTTCACTTGCAGACGAATACCGTTGACGCCAATGACTTTGACGTTCGTGCCCAGGGCAGCGTCTGGACCCTCGACACTCCAACTGGTATCATCAATATCGGTTCTGCCGCGACCATTGACAATGGGTTCAGTAAGAGTGAAAATGCGTCCAATACATTCTGCACCGCGTTGATTGAGAAACGGTTGGTCGGTTGACTCTGGATTTTTGGTTAAATAATAGCGGCTAACAAAAACACTGACAATGGAAGCGAGGGCAAAGATGAAGATTTGATACTCCACGATCAGAGTGGGGACCAGTAGTATCAACAGCCCCATCCCAATGGCGGCTATCGCCGGCCATAAGAAGAAGGTGCCAGGAATAAGGACTTCGAGGACGAGAAGAGATACCGCTATCGTCCACCAGTGCCAATAAGTGATTGCAATAGTTGGTTCTATCATATCTTACTCGATTCGAGACAGCGGACGGTCTTTCGTGAAAGACGCTTTCGTGAGTTCACTGATTCCACCAATTGCACCGATGACGCCGGAAGCGTCTAAAGGCATAAAGATGAGTTTTTGATTATCTGCGGAGGCGATTTTCTGGAGGGCTTCTACATATTTTTGGGCGACAAAATAGTTGACGGCTTGGATACTGCCTTTGGCGATGGCTTCGGAGACCACGAGGGTGGCGTTCGCTTCCGCCTGGGCCAGACGTTCTCTGGCTTCGGCTTCTCGAAAGGCCGCTTCTTTACGTCCTTCGGCGGCCAAGATGGCCGCTTGCTTTTCACCTTCTGCCTTTAAAATTTCGGCTTGCCGTTTGCCTTCGGCTTCCAAAATATTGGCACGTTTGTCACGTTCGGCTTTCATTTGTCTCCCCATTGATTCAACCAGGTCTAGGGGAGGTGAAATATCTTTAATTTCCACACGCAACACCTTGACGCCCCAAGGATTAGTGGCTTCATCCACGACTCGTAGCAGTTGGTGATTAATCTCGTCGCGTTTGGAGAGAAGTTCGTCTAAATCCATGGACCCCATGACGTTACGAATATTGGTCATGGTGAGATTTAAAATAGCAGAGCGGAGATTTTTGACCTGATAGGCCGCTTTGGCAGCGTCGATGATTTGGTAAAAGACCACACCATCAACTTTGACCATCGCATTGTCTTTGGTGATAACCTCTTGGGCGGGAATGTCCATGACTTCTTCCATCATACTCAATTTTTGGCCAATGAGGTCAACAAATGGGTAAATCAGGTTCAGACCGGGTTTAAGGGTGGTTCGGTACTTTCCAAAACGTTCGACAGTGTACTCCGTACCTTGCGGGACCGATTTGACGCCCATAAAGAGTACGACGGCGGCCAGGGTAAGAAATATAAAAGCAAAGATGGCAATAAAACTGAGGCTAGTTACCATAATGTTCCTCTTGAGTATAGATTTCTAAAGTTGAGTTGGAGTATATTGTATCATTACTTTTGTACCTTCTCTCTTTTCCTGTAGGGTGGATTAAGCGAAGCGTATC
This sequence comes from Thiotrichaceae bacterium, assembly GCA_011391085.1. GTDB lineage: Bacteria > Pseudomonadota > Gammaproteobacteria > Beggiatoales > Beggiatoaceae > JAABRD01. The sequence continues at coordinate 58,751 of JAABRD010000017.1, forward strand.
CACCAAATCCTATAACCCGTGGTGGATACGCTTCGCTTAATCCACCCTACATTTTAAATCAAAATGGTACAAGGGTGAAAGAATATTACTATATGACTTGCGCAACAAAGCCAAAGAAACTAAGTTTCTTCTCACTTTGCGTAATTTTAAAACTAAAATTTTTAGACTATGAATCATTTTATCACACCACCCAAATCTTTACTAAGTTGCGCCGGCCGTGCCATTGCCGATTACACCATGATTCAGGCCGGTGACCGCGTGTTGGTAGCCCTATCAGGGGGTAAAGATTCCTTGTCACTGTTACACATTTTAGCACATTTACAACGTCATGCGCCTGTCTATTTTGAATTGGGGGCCATGACGGTGGATCCCCAGATTCCAGGTTTTGACCCCTCGCCTCTCAAAGATTATCTGGCAAAATTAGACATTCCTTATTTTTACTGTACCCAACCCATTTTGGAAGAGGCTACGCAAAGAATGGGCAATGACTCTTTTTGTGCCTATTGCGCCAGAATGAAACGGGGTATTATGTATACAACGGCGCGTCACCACCATTACAACGTCTTAGCATTGGGCCAACATCTGGATGATGTGGCTGAAAGTTTCTTGATGTCGGCCCTCTATCAAGGCAATTTACAAACCATGAAAGCGCATTATACCAATGATGCAGGCGATGTGCGAGTGATACGTCCATTAATTTATGCACGGGAACGGCAAACGGCTGATTTTGCTAAAAATTTACCTGTGATTGCGGATAATTGTCCGGCCTGTTTTAGTCAACCGACACAACGTACCCATATTAAGGGATTCTTAGCTAATGAAGAAGCCCAGCATAAACATATTTTTAAAAATTTGCTTCATGCGATGCGGCCGTTAATGGATGAAAGAAGAAACTTAGTTTCTTGAAGAAACTTAGTTTCTCATCGTTCAAAAAAACTTAGTTTCTTCAAGAAACTTAGTTTCTCATCATGATTTCCATAGACCCTAATCATATATGATGAATTTCCTAAACTATATTCCAGTACCACAAGAATCGATTGTCTTACTCGGTAGCCTACTCGTCAGCGGTTTATTTTCCTTGATTCTCTGGCTATGGGCGACAGAATGGCAAAATCGTCAACGTTTGCAACGTGAATATCAGGAACGTCTCTTGACGGAGGAGAATTTACGTCTTCAATGCACTTCTCAGTTGCAACAATTGGCTGAACAAAATGCCCAATTACAACAAGACCTCCAAAACCATCTTCAACTTTCAAAGGCATTACGTGCTACCGAAGAACGTTTTGAACTGGCCATGCGTGGCGCCAGTGATGGTTTATGGGATTGGGATTTACAAACCAATGAGGCTTATTTTTCGCCACGCTGGAAACAAATGTTGGGATATTCTGACGAGGAACTGATGAGTCATTTTGATGAATGGCATCAACGCCTCCATCCAGAGGAATTTGACAAAGTTATGTTGGACATCGACGCCTACCTGGAAAAAAAGACGCCCAGTTACGAAAGTCTCCACCGCATGAAACATAAAGATGGCCACTATGTTTGGATGTTGGTACGGGGACTGGCTTTATGGAATGCACAGGGTGACGCATTGCGCTTTATTGGTACCTATATGGATATGACTGCGCAAAAAGCGGCAGAGGAGAGGTTACGAGACAGTGAACAATATCGGCGCACCCTGATTGAAGAATCTCTCTTAGGTCTGGTGTTGGCCGATCTGGAAGGTCACATTCAAGAAGTCAATCCCGCGTATGCCAAGATTGTTGGTTACACGGTGGCAGAACTGAGTCAATATAGTTTACGGCACCTCGTTCCAGACAAATATTACTCTCTCGTTCAAGACCAATTGGAGAAAGTGAAAGCAACAGGACGTCTGGGACCGATTGAAAAAGAATATTTGCATAAAGATGGACATCTGGTGCCTGTCAGATGGTCCGGCTTGACCATTGACATTAAAGGTCGAACCCTTATTTGGAGTCATCTGGAAGACATTACCGAACAGAAACGGGCCGAACAAGCCGAACAAGCTAGATTGGAAGCGGAACTGGCGAATCGTGCTAAGAGTGCCTTTTTGGCCAACATGAGTCATGAGTTACGCACCCCCCTAAACGGCATTTTAGGCTACGCCCAGATTCTTAAAATGGATAGGGAGTTGACCACGGAACAACAAGAAGGCGTTCAAATCATTCAACAATGCGGTGAATACTTGTTGACTCTGATTAATGACATCCTGGATATTTCTAAACTAGAAACGGGGGAGTTGCATCTATATCCTTCAGATTTCCACTTTGGAGATTTTCTCACCCATCTGACACAACTGTTTCAACTGCGGGCCCAAGAAAAAAAGATTTCTTTTGTGTATGAACCCTTGTCACGTCTGCCTGTCGGTGCCCACGCCGATGAAAAAAGATTACGTCAAATTTTGGTGCATCTGCTTGGCAATGCGGTAAAATTTACCAACAAGGGCGGAGTTACCTTGCAAATCAGTTATTCCGACGGTAATATTCATTTTGTCGTCGAAGACACCGGCATTGGAGTTGTGCCTACGGATCTGGAAAGAATCTTTTTGCCCTTTCAACAGCCCAGTAAGCAATACAATTATGCCAAAGTCGATGGTTTAGGCGTAGGACTGCCTTTGACCCAAAAATTGGTCCGGTTGATGGAAGGAGAAATCCAAGTACAGAGTACGTTAGGACGTGGTAGCACCTTTTCAGTCACGGTGAAATTACCAGAAATCCCCGGCTTAGTGAGACCCAAAACGCAATCACCAGTGATTCTTGGCTTTGAAGGCAAACCACGGGTATTATTGGTAGTGGACGACAAATGGGAAAATCGTTCCGTACTGGTGAATCTATTAAAACCGTTAGGATTTGATTTGATTGAAGCCAACAATGGTCAGGAGGCATTAAATATCGTCCATGAAATACAACCCGACTTGATTTTAACGGATTTAGTGATGCCAGTGATGGACGGTTTTGAATTGGCCAGACAAATTCGGAAGATACCGGAAATCTCACATATTCCGATTATCGCCCTCTCTGCCAGCGTATTGGAACCGGGACAAACAGAAAGTATTCTAGCAGGTTGTAACGTCTGTCTGATGAAACCCATTCAGGCTTCAGAACTGCTAGACGCCTTGCAAAACTATTTGGGAATCACCTGGATTTATGAACAACCAGATTCTGGACAAAACCTCAACTGCTATGGAGTTCTGGGGGACGAGGTTACCAATTTAATAGGCCCTGCGAATGAACAGGCGAATATTCTGTATCAATTGGTCCTCACCGAAGAACTTGGAGAAGTCGTGAAGGAAGTAGAAAAAATGGAACAAGACGATCCACAATTGACACCGTTTGCCAATCGAGTTCGGGAATTGGCCAAAGAATTTTGTGAAGAGAAAATTTGTGAATTGATTGAGAGATTTCTTTAAATCCAGGACTTACGCAACCACTTTTGTAACTCGTTGAATTGACACCCCCCTAGCCCCCCGCACGCGGGGGGAAGTCACTCTCCCCGTGTACGGGGTCACTCCCTCCGTGTACGGGGGCAGGGGGGTATAAATGAAGAATATTACTATAATATGGAATGTAACTTTTTATGATTGATGGGTTGTTATGTCAGTACCTGTGCATAACAACCCCTCATCCAGTTGACAATGTTAGCTGTCATACGGTTCAAACCGCCTTTTATCAAAGTGAAAAGTCATGAAATCCCCGTCCTCATCAATCACCCCTAACACTATATCCAACGGTTCGCGGAAATAGGGGGAACCAGGCTCGCGGTCAGCTTGTTCGAGAGTTTTCTCTAACAGTTCCATGACAATAGCAGGTTGACCTTCCTTGGGTAACTTCTTATTCTTCAAGCCCGGTTTCCATTTCACCAGTTGTCTTTGTTGGAAGGTGTGAGTTTGGAAAAAGCTATCGTGTGCAGCTTGCAGTTTTTGAGTATCAGCCTCACCATAGCTGTTTATTACTGGTCCAGTCTGTAATTGGGCGAAAAGCTTCAGAATCATTTCTGGATTCTGTTTCAGTACGGTCTTTATGCCTTCTTCTAATAGGACCTTTATTTCTTTGGAACTATCCGACATATCTTACGTCTCCTTTGTTATGGTACTTCATGAGTAGGTAGTGAAGAAATTGTATCTGGAATGAATGGGGTAAATTCCCTAAGCGGCACGCTTCGTTTCCCATTCTTTACAGTTCGTTCCCCATTCTTCATTTGCTGCGGATTTCTCAATTTTGAATGGTTGGTCTACCAGTTGTTGTAGCACTTGTTCTAAAATTTCTCTTGAAATTCCATAAATTAATTCAGTTGGTGAGGCACCACTGAGGCGTTGGCCCGGCTTGGGTAGCCAATCCTCATCTATAGTGTCACAACTGACGGCTTCAATTTGAGAAACTCTTTCGTCATAGTAGGTAGTGACTTGGTAAACCCAATGATTTTCGGCACCCCGAAAAGCATCGTATAAATCAATTTGTCCAGTGCGAATCGCCACCAGGCGTTGCGGTGATAGATTGACATATAGCCAAAAGTCGGCGCTTTCAGTTTCGTCAAACCAAACTGCCAAAAAGAGTTGTCCACACGCATTTTGGCAAGTAAATAACCTTGGCCAATCATAGAATACATGAACTTCCATGATTGTAAGACTCCCCAGAAAAGTATGGGTGGGAAGCAGATGCTGAAGTTGTCGCGGATGACGGTGAATGAGAGGAGAAGTCATCTCCTTATCTATCAAATTTTGCATCTCTTCACACCCCGCGTTTTCTACCAGCCAAGCCTTAATCAAACCTTTCGCAAGGTCTCTACTTTCTTCGGATAGTTCTAAGACGATCACTAATTCTTTTATCGTTTCTTGGTCATCTCCCGTAGGAAATTCATCTAGCCAAGCCGAAATAACTAAATGGTCGTTGGTAAGTTCTTCTTGGATAATTCTCACGGCCCTGTTTAAGGATGGACAAAGAACGCTGAAGATGGGATTACCATCAAAAAACTTCACGCCATTAGAGAACCTAGTTTTTAGCCACTCTCTACAAACCAGTGAAGTACCATTCTGCGACAACAGGTTATCAAACTGGTCTTTCCAGTCGTTTTCATTCAAAACATAGACTTCCTGATTTTCTAAGAAATCTTTGAACAGATGATGTACCATAGTTTAACTCCTTTAGGGGACAAAGGCTTTACCTTTTATCACTTCAATATCAACTTGAATGCCTTTCACTTTGATACCTTTGGGAAAACTTATGGAAACCTGTGCATCCGCACCACCATTGGCTGTGGCCCGTTCGACAAAAGTTCTCGCTTGTTCAAAAGCTTTCTTTCTTACCATAGCTTCCGCAAGCGGGATTTTGCGTTCCAATTTATCAATCAGGTCAAGACCTTCTTGTTTAGTAGGTGGTGTAGAACTTGACCATGATTCGGAGGCTTCTAAACCGCCACCTTGCGCTTGGATTCTACCACGATGTTCCATAACGGGTCCCCATTCAGTATTATTCAGTTTGGAGCCACAACAACTTTACCCAGTCTCTACTTTGATTTCCCTAACCATTAAAGACCTCGTAAGTCTTCAAAACCGACGAGGTCTCAAGTGACATCCCTCCTACCAACTGATTTCCTTAATCCCCGTAAACCCTTCCGCCGTCCAAATCTTGGAAGCGGTCAACACGGTTGCATCTGAAGACCCATACGGGCAAGTCTCCAAGTGTTTGAGTAACGTGGCTTGACTGGCCGGTTGCAGTTGATAAACGTCGCAACCACCATCTTGATATGGTGGCATGATAGCCATTTTATCACTGGCTACAGCTTCTGACCTAACCATGGCATCTCCCTCTAACATGGGATAGTACCAAGAGTAACTGGGAGAGAGAAGCACCACGTCTTTGGAAATGGCTTGGATATTCCATACCCCTTTAAACGTCCATTGCCCATCGTCAGCCAATTCTCGTGCTGGACTCAGTTTGAGAATTTGCGTCGTCTGTTCCTCTGGTTGAGTGGTTTCGGGAGTCTCTACTGGAGGAACGCTACGTGCATCCGCAGGAGTGACTGCCGTGTCCACGGCCATCTCTTCGTCCACAGCCATCTCTTCATACTCTTCATAATAGACTGGCCCCCAATAACGGTCTTGCGTTTCGCATTTGACATACAGAGACTCTTGATTGACCCAACGCACTTCGGAATAGTCGCGACAAGGTAAGTGACGACTACTCAGTAATCGCGCTTCGTTGTCAGACAGTGCCAGTAAGTTCAAACGCAATTTGCCATCGTTGGTACTTTCCTGAGTAATCAATTCACCCGTGGCCGTGATACCTAGCGGTCTGCCAGGAATGAGACGACGTGGGGCTTCAATCGCAGGGTCAGCTTTGATCTGCCAACTCCGTAAAGTCCATTGCGTTTCCCAGGTGTCACTTTTGGGTACCACTAAATGGGCTGTCTGAGGACTGGCCTTCGGGTCAAACGGTTGTTGTTCACCCACGTAAAACCAACCGTCGTGAACCAGTGGCATACTCCGATCATACCATACGGGATAGGCAATACTAGCTTCTTCGGTCACGCCTTCACTACCCTCAGAGGTTGCACCAGTGTCAGTAGTCTCCGTAGCAGACTCTTCAGCAGCTGGCATCGGCACAGGCGTTTCCCCGGCCACTTTTTCCAACATCTGCGGAGGATACACTTGTCCCGTACTAACATCTAACACCTGCACAGCCAGAGGACTGTAACTGTTATAGAACACCGCTAAGTTGCCATCCATTTGGAGACTGCCATAGCCTTTCGGTACACTCCAACCTTGGGTAGGCGTTTCTAAATTGGACGGACTATAACGGTAAAGGCGGTGATAACCATTGTTCCCCCAACTGGCGGCCCATAAATCCCCGTCTTTCTGAATCAACCAGTTGAGGTTACTGGCCAATTCCAACTCACCTAGCACTTGCGGTTTCGTACCCACTCCCCAGCGCACGGTAAGAAGCATCTGGTCACCTAACGTGGCCAGCGTGTCAGGGGTCAGGGAGAGACTGCGTTGCAGGGAAACAGGACTGTCCACCAGACCAGCATCTTGAATTTGATTCCCCATCAAGGAGACGATTTGTAAGAAACTGCCACCATTCGCATCCCAGGCTTCAATCGGCAACGCGGCAAACGCATCGTCCCAATCTAGTAACAACGCCCGTTCTTCATCTAAAGCCAGTGACCAACTATAAGTGACTCGGTTAGTCAGCGGCGTGAATTTGCTTAACAAGGCCGGTTTAGTGGGGTCGGCTACGTCAAAGAGACTCATGGCGACGCGGCGCACCCACATATCTTTGGATTCCCCTTCAGCAGGTTGGTCGTCAATGCCGACGGCAAATAGACGATTGTCATGGAAGAAGAGTTTTTCCGACCAACCTGGCACTATCAGTTCCCCCAAAATGGTCGGTTTAGTCGGTTGACTGAGGTCGATCACCCATAACGGGTCTGTACGTTCATACGTGACCACAAAGGCACGGTCATTGACAAAACGAGTGGCAAAGAGGTCTTCGCCAGGGGCTATGTCACTGACTTGACCTAGCAGGTCCAGCTTGGGTGAGAGGAGGTCATACACGGCCAAGGTACTGCCTTTCTGGCGGTCTTCGGGGCCATAGACGACACGAAATTGTTGGTTGCTAACATCCATGTGAAATTCCGAAGGCACTCTGCCAGGCACTTTCAACAAGGGGAGGGCAACCAATTTACCTTCCGTTTTGGCCAGATCAAAGATAGCCAGTTGAGTGCTAATCCAATCATTGGGATCGTCATTGGCAATCGTGAGATGGTCTTGGAAAATGGCTATGCGAGGAGAATAACCACCGACTTGAACACTGTCAGTCTCTTCCAACATCCCATTACTAGGGTTGAGACGTAACGCATTCACTTTGACGACATTACTGGTACACCCCATACATTCGGGTGTGTCCAGCGTGACGTAATCTTGAGTGACGGTGTAAATAAAATCCCCCCGGCGCCGCGATTCAGAGAAGGTGCCTGACAACGTTTTGTCTTGCACGGTGGTCAATTTACCATCCCCACTTGGAGTTAACACCGTAAGATGCGTACCTGCTTCCATACTGGTGTAATCCGTTTGCAACAGGATATAATAAGACCCCATCACATACAGTTCCCGTGGACTACCAGATAAGGTCGTCCACCCGACGAGACGTGGTTTATTGACATCAGATAAGTCAATGACTTGGAAGCGATTGGCTTGCCCATTAGCATAGAGAAGTTGATTCCCGACCAGACGGAAAATATCTGGTTTTTCTGTGGAGGGCGCACCACTGGCATCATCTTTAGCGGCAGTTGTGGATTCCGCCGCAGGGGCCGCCGTAGGGGCTGCGGCACCAGCTTCAGGGGCTGCGGTATCTTTGTCCATGCTGACTTCGCTGGCTTCTTCCGCGCTGGCTTCTTCCGTATTTCCATAAGCCCCTTCGCCATTGCGACTGACTTCACTTTGAGGAGGCAAGAAGAATTGTTGATAGGGCAGACGTTCACGCCCTGCATCTAACGTCAAAGGCAATAGAGAAGCCGCTTGCCAATCTGCATCTAGGGTGGGGTCTTGACCAGGTTCGGTGGCCACCAATGCCAAAAAACAACGATGGTCTTTCGGACACTCTTGGTCTAAAGAACCGATGGCAGTGATGTCAAACTGTTGTATGTCCAACGGCGATTGGCTGACAGGCAAAATGCCTTCCTGCCAACCTTCTTTGCCAAACCCCCAGGTCCAGGATAAAAACATCGGCTGCTTATCCTGCGCATCGAGGTCTAACCACACCAAATACACATCGACTTGGCTAAGGTCACGGTCACTGCTGACTTTGACTTGGTCAGCGGCATCTTTTTTGCCTGGTTGCAAGGTGACTTGCCAGGCAAAGGCTTGGACGCCGTATAAAATAAGCCCCCCAAGGAGGGCGCGAGTAAATAATTTTCGAGTGAATAATTTTCGCATGAGTTGACTCCTATAATAGGAAAATGAATGGAAGTATGTATAATGTAATGTTGCATCAATTCAGGAATCCAAAGCAAAGCTTTATTTGAACAAAGCCTCGCTTTGGATTCCACTTGACTTGTGACACTACTATATTTTCAAGTATAGTTTAACTTTAAAGAAAGTAAAGGGGGATGACAAAAATTTTTTTGCAGTGCGGTAATTGCCTGCTAATATAGTTAATATAATCATCCAGTTAAATAGGCGTCCAAAACATGTTTTGGACTCCAAATATATTCAAATATATTCCGATATACTATATAACAACATGCAAATTCCCTTTACCAAAATGCACGGTCTAGGAAATGATTTTGTGGTGATCAATGCTTTTTTCAAGCCCTTGGCGTTGACACCCCCACAAATTCGTTTCCTGGCCCACCGTCGCTTTGGCATTGGCTGTGACCAAATTCTGTTGGTAGAAGCCAGTGACCAACCCGGTGTCGATTTTCGCTATCGGATTTTCAATGCCGATGGTCAAGAAGTTCAACAATGTGGCAATGGCGCCCGGTGCTTTGCCCGTTATGTGCGGGACCTGCAATTGACGGATAAAGATGATCTCGTGGTGGAAACGCCAGCCGGTTTGATTTATCCTCATTTGGAAACCAACGGGGAAGTCACGGTCAACATGGGAACGCCGCGTTTTCATCCCAAAGACCTCCCTTTTCAAGCCGGGGAGATAGCCTTGCACTACCCCATCACAGTGGAATTAGACACCTATCAGATAGGGGCCGTCTCAATGGGCAATCCTCATGCAGTATTGTTAACCGAAGACGTGGACACCGCCCCAGTCACCACGTTAGGCGCCCAATTAGAATGTCACCCGCGCTTCCCTCAGCGCGTTAATGTTGGTTTTATGCAAATAATTCAACCCCAAGAAATTCGTCTGCGCGTTTTTGAACGCGGCGTGGGGGAGACCTTAGCCTGTGGCACCGGGGCTTGTGCCGCGGTGGTCACGGGCATTCGTTGGGGACGTTTGCAACCACCTGTGCAAGTGCATTTACCTGGCGGCACATTACAAATAGACTGGTCTGGCCAGCCCGATTCCCCCGTGTTAATGAGGGGCCCAGCCGTTCGCGTATTTGAAGGAATCATTGAAATATGAGTACACCACAATCGAGTTCACGATTTATTGAAGAGATTTCCGAAAAGACCGTCGTTGATTATCTCCAACGACATCCTGATTTTCTTACCCTCCATGGAGACTTGCTAACTAAATTAGAGGTACCCACCTCTTATACCTCTCGCACGACCGTCGTGCCCTTGGCCGAACGTCAATTGGGGGTGTTGCGCGAAGAGAATCGGCAATTGCAACGTCAACTAGCGGAATTGATTGCGATTGCAACCAAGAATGAGGAACTGAATCAACGTATTCAACGCATTATTGTTACATTAGCCAGTGCCAATAGTCCAGATGAATTTTTTGACACGTTGTATAGTCAGTTGCAACATGAATTTGACACCGATGCCATCGTGGTGCGCCTCTTCCTGGTCCCGCCGCCATTTTTGACGGGACGACCTGAATTTGTCGAATATGATGCCCAAATGTTTGCCCTGTTTGAAAGAGTCTTAGAGAAGCAAGAGACCCTATGTGGAAGACTGACGCCGGCCCAGGCAGAATATTTGATCCCCCACGGCAACATTGTGTCCGCCGTGTTAATGCCGATTGGGTCCCCCAAACCGCATGGATTATTAGCCATTGGGAGTCAAGAAGTGTCGCGCTTCCATGCGGGGATGAGTACCGATTTACTGCGTTACATGGGCGAGTTGGTGAGTCATTTGTTGAATTTATGGTTGAGGCATTAATGAGTCATGTAGTCATGTAGGGTGGCCAGAAAATTAAAACAGCGAGAGTTGAAGTGGCCAGAAAATTAAAACAGCGAGAGTTGAAGTGGCCAGAAAATTAAAACAGCGGTGGACTAGAGGCTTCAGCCGGAGGGGTGGGCACTGCGATTTCAATTCTGTTCTGCCCCCTCCGGCTGAAGCCTCTAGTCCACCTGTATTTTAATTTCGGGGGATTTTTTTCCTTAACTTAGCGTTTCAGACGCGCAGTTCCTGTTTTCAATATTACCTTCGTAACACTACTTTACTATCTTCACAAAGAATTACTTAACTATGAACCAATTAATCCTGGGTGACAATTTAGAGATTTTGAAGAGTATGGAATCCGACAGTATTGACCTCATTTACCTCGATCCCCCCTTCTTCTCCAATCGCAATTACGAAGTGATTTGGGGCGACGCGGGCGAGATTCGCAGTTTCCAAGACAGGTGGTCAGGTGGCATTGACCATTATGTTGCCTGGTTAAAAGACCGGGTGCTGGAAATGCACCGATTGTTGAAACCGACGGGGTCGATTTTCCTGCATTGTGATTGGCACGCGAATGCTTATATTCGGGTGTTGATTTTGGATAAAGTGTTTGGCGGAAATAATTTCAGAAATGAAATCATTTGGAAGCGGGCCGACACGGTGAAAGGGAATTTTGGGCAAAGTCGTAAAGCCTTTGATCCAAACGCAGACACTCTCTTTTTTTATACCAAGAATGGTGACTATACTTTTGAAGAATTGTATAAGCCTTACTCCGACGAATATCTGGGCACGTTCTACAAATATGTTGAACCTGAAACAGGTCGGCGTTATCGTCTGATTAGTATGATAGGGCCAGGCGGTGCCGCCAAAGGCAATCCCTTTTATGAAGTCATGGGCGTTTCTCGACATTGGCGTTATTCGCAAGCCAAAATGAAAGTGCTTATGGAAAAACAGATGGTGGTGCAAACTCGTAAAGGTGCAGTGCCACAACGTAAGCAATATTTGGATGAAGGTAAGGGAGTGGCATTGCAAACTATTTGGGATGATGTCAGTTCACTTTCAGCGACTTCCAAAGAATGCATCGGCTACCCCACTCAAAAGCCCGAAGCCCTCCTGGAACGCATTCTGTTATGCGCCAGCAACGAAGGCGACACCGTGCTAGACCCGTTCGTGGGAGGAGGCACTACGGTGGCGGTGGCGGACCGTCTGAAACGTCAATGGATTGGTATTGATCAATCGGTGCAGGCGATTAAAGTGTCGGAAATGCGGTTGCAACAACAACAGAGTATTTTTAGTTTATCCTAACCATAGAGGTGAAAGTTAACATGAACCAATTAATCCTGGGTGACAATTTAGAGATTTTGAAGAGTATGGAATCCGACAGTATTGACCTCATTTACCTCGATCCCCCCTTCTTCTCCAATCGCAATTACGAAGTGATTTGGGGAGATGCCGGCGAAATCCGCAGTTTTCAAGACAGGTGGTCAGGTGGCATTGATCATTATGTTGCCTGGTTAAAAGACCGGGTGCTGGAAATGCACCGGTTGTTGAAGCCGACGGGGGCGATTTTCCTGCATTGTGATTGGCACGCGAATGCTTATATTCGGGTGTACGTCTTGGATAAGGTGTTTGGGGAGAAAAATTTCAGGAATGAAATTATTTGGCATTATAGTGGTTGGAATGCCAGGTTGAAAGACTCCTTTAATAAACGTTATGACTCTATCTTTTTTTACTCTAAGAGTAACGGGTTAAGTTTTAATGGATTCACAGAAAAATGGCAATCCGAAGAGGAATATATCAAGTTAAGAAGGCAAAAGGTACATATTGATGAAAATGGGAGAAAATATGTGCTGTCTGATGGTGGATATGGAAAACGTGTAAAGAGGTTTTTAGACGAGGCTATGGCTTACGGAAAGCCTGTCTCTGACGTCTGGATTTTTGATAAGTTGAACAACTCGGCTAAAGAGGCCATCGGCTACCCCACCCAAAAACCCGAAGCCCTCCTGGAACGCATTCTGTTATGCGCCAGCAACGAAGGCGACACCGTGCTAGACCCGTTCGTGGGAGGAGGCACTACGGTGGCGGTGGCAGACCGTCTGAAACGTCAATGGATTGGTATTGATCAATCGGTGCAGGCGATTAAAGTGTCGGAAATGCGGTTGCAGAAGCAACAAGATTTGTTCTCCAAACCTTTCGTGGTGCAACTGCATAAGTACGATTATGACACCTTGCGCTATTCCAATGCTTTCGCATTTGAAACGTGGATTATTCAACAATACGGCGGTGTGGCAAATATCAAACAACGTAGTGACTTGGGCTTAGATGGATGCACGAAAGACGGTTTGCCGATTCAAGTCAAACGTTCCGATAACATCGGGCGCAACGTGATTGACAACTTCCAATCTGCCTGTAAACGGTTTGATAGCAAACGCTTTGACCAACAAGTGCAACAACGGTTGCCGGTGGGCATTTTGATTGCCTTCAGTTTTGGCAAAGGCGCCATTCAAGAAGTGGCCCGCTTGAAGAATGAAGAAAATCTCCTCATTCAATTGCTACGAGTGGATGACATTGTCCCAATTGCTAAGAAACCCAAACTCCGCGTCAAATTTACCGATTTAGGTTTAGACGCCAAAGGCTTACGTGACCTTGAACTGGTCGCCCTTGGCGAATCGGAGGTCGGCATAGAATTTTATGCGTGGGATTTCAGCTATCATCAACCCGACGGTTTTAAAGCTGACGTGCTGATTGACAAAGTGGGCACCCAAACGGAGAAGTTTAAACCGGGGAGTCACGTCATTGCGGTCAAAGTGGTGGACAATGAAGGTTTAGAAAGTCTGGAAGTGATGGAATTGAAAGTAAATGGGGAAGTCCATTCTTCTTAACTTCGTGCCATCTGGGGAGTGATGCAATTTGGATGAGAATGAGGGGTTAGGACTGACAGTCCTCAAATCATTATCACTCATTTTGTTTCGCTACCCTAAACTAGAAAAGGTATTCCAAATGAAACTCACATCCATACAGTACAGCCAACACGATAGTACCCCTGAAGCCTGGCAACTAGAAAAATGTGTCCTAAATGACATTAACCTAGTCGTCGGTAAGAATGCCACCGGCAAAACTCGAATGCTGAATGTGATAGTAGAACTGTCTAACCTATTGTCAGGTGATATGTTGCCGGGAAATAGTTTGGGCAATTTCACTGCCGTCTTTGACAATAAGGGAGTGGAAATGATCTATCATTTGACTCTCCAGAATGAAGTGACTCATGAACAACTTCAACAAGGCGACACTCTCCTCTTATCCCGCGAGGCCAATGGTAGAGGACAAATTTTTGCGGTGGCGTTGAACAAATATATTGACTTTCAACTACCTACCAATGAACTCATGGTGAGAAGACGCGACCTGCTTCAATATCCCTTTCTTGAGGATTTGTACCACTGGGGCAAAGCCACGAGACATTTTCAGTTTGGTACGGCTATGGGGCAAAATACTCTCCCCATATTTATGGCTGAAGAGTTAGAGAAAAAAGAACCTAACTTGAAAGATTTTAGACAAGTGGTAGCGGTGTTTCGGAAAGGTGAAATGGAATATGGTAAGGACTACCGGCAACGTATCATCGTGGATATGAAACAAATCGGCTATGAACTGGAAGACTTGTCAATTCAACCTCTGAAACTTGACCGTGAACTGTTTAGAGACAATGGCCAGCCCGCCGTTGCCTACGGTATTCAGGTGAAAGAAAGAAATCTAACTGGTATCACACCACATCTGCAAATCTCTTCCGGAATGTTTCGCGCACTGTCGCTGTTTATCCAGGTTAACTACTCGCTACTCGCCAGTTTGCCAAGTTGTATCATCATCGATGATATAGGTGAAGGACTGGATTATACTCGCGCCACTGATTTGATTGAATTATTGATTCGCAAAGTAGAGGGGACTCACATACAACTGATGATGTCCACCAACGACCAGTTTGTAATGGATGCCATCCCTTTAAAATATTGGTTAGTGATTCAACGGCTGGCGGGTTCAGCCAAAATTTATAGTTATGGTAACTCACAACCACTATTTGAGAATTTTAGATTTACTGGGCTGGGCAACTTTGATTTCTTTTCTTCCAATTATTTTTTAAAAGGCCGAGTGAGTCAGCCATGAAAAAGGTTGCCGTCTTTGTGGAAGGACAAGCAGAACAAATATTTGTAAGGGACCTGCTGTTTTATCTCTTTGATCCCGCTAAATTTAGTTTTGAATGTCTGCGACTACATGCTAAACAGCTAGAAGATGTGCCATACTCTTATGGTAGTGAAGATGCTGAAGTATATTTCAGATTGTCAATGTTCAAGGAGATACCGGCGTCTTACAAACCATTAGAAGGCGAGAAAAAAGACTATTTGCAGAAGGTTACAGCAAAATCATTGGACTGCGCGATATGTATTCGGAAGCCTATCGTAACATAGCTGTAGGTCAGATTGATAAGAAGGTCATTCAACAATTTGTTGACGGTGCGAATAACACAATTGCAACCATGAGTCAACCAGAGAAGATTCATCTGCATTTTGCTATCATGGAATTTGAAGCCTGGTGGCTTTGTATGTACCCTTTGTTGGCGAAAATTGATAGTCAGTTAACGGTAGAGTTTATTGCACAACAATTAGAATATGATTTATCAACTCTGGATGCTGAAGAGGCATTTTTTCATCCCGTGGCCACTCTCAACACCATTCTTTCATTAGTGGGTGGACGTTACGAAAAGCATTTTTCCGAGGTAGAAAGTATCATGTCAAAGATGACATTTGACGATATTTGTGAGGTACTGATGGAAGAGAACAATCCGCGTTGCAATAGTTTTAAGAGATTTTGTGAGGATTTGATGTCTTGAGGTAACTCATTAGCCAGCGGGGTGAAACACCAAGGGGCATTGCGATTTCAATTCTATGTTGGGTAGTGATGCACTTTAAACCTGACAGGTCTTAAGATCTGTCAGGTTTGGTGATCATCACCACTACCTTATGCACCACTACCTAAAATCGATACCGAATTTCTCCAAACCACTCACGTCCTGCTTTGGGATAATCACCAAGCAAACGTGGGTCACCCGGTTCACGCCGGTCTGCATCCAACAGATTGCGTACCCCGATGGCGAAATTCCAAGGCGTGTTGCGGGCTTACCCTCTTGCAAACGGTCTTTGGGCCAGGTGAAGAACTTACCTAAATTAAACAGATAGACCGCCTTGATTTCATACTCCTCTGCCGATTCCATGGCCAACACTGGTATATGAAGGCAGAGAAGGCAGGTCGTTAGACATGACGGTAGTGATGCAATGTGGGTGATGGGATGGTAGGGGCAACCCTTGTGGTTGCCCGCGGCAGGCGCACGCGGGGCAACCACGAGGGTTGCCCTTACATCACCCATATTGCATCATTACCCATTTTCTCTTGTATAGGGTCTTAACTACAAGTATAATAAAATTGCATACCAACAGATATTCTTCATTATTCACTATTCATTATCCCCAATGACTGACGTACAAGAAACTGAGAATTTGACGGCTGAGAATTTGACGGCTGAATACCTAATGACCCTAAACAGCGGGATAGCTGCTTTTGAAAGTAAGCTGTTTGTGCGGGCTTATGAATTGTTATTACCTTTGGCAGAAGCGAATCACCCAGATGCCCAATATCGTTTGGCGATTATGTCTCAAAATGGTTTGGGCATGGTTAAAAACACCAAGAAAGCGGTTCGCTGGATGAAAGCCGCGGCGGAACAAGGTTTTGGATTTGCCCAACATGGGTTAGGCTATATGTATTTGGAAGGAGACGGTGTAGAAAAAAATGAAACGCAGGCCGTTGCGTGGTTTCGGTTGGCTGCTGAACAAGATTTGGCAGGGGCCCAAGCGATGTTAGGAACTTTGTATGAACAAGGACGCGGTGTACCCCAGGATTTGGAGGAGGCAAAACGGTGGTACGCGAAGGCGGGGTTTTAATACATTGGAGTCCAACACAGGTTTTGGACTCCTTGAAAGAAATCAAAGGTAAAATCGTGTTAACTCATTTTAATGCGGCCGGCGAGGCCCAGATGGTGGATGTTGGAGACAAAGCGATCACTGACCGGTTAGCGATTGCAGAAGGCTTTATCACCATGCAACCAGAGACATTACATTTAATTTTAGCGGGTGGCCATAAAAAAGGCGATGTGTTGGGAGTGGCACGGTTGGCAGGAATCATGGCCGCTAAAAAGACTAGCGAGTTGATTCCATTATGTCATCCGCTGATGTTAACGCAAGTTAGCGTAGATTTCACACCCTTGCCAGAACAACAGGCGGTGTATTGTCAAGCGACGGTAAAAACCAGTGGTCAAACAGGTGTCGAGATGGAAGCCTTGATGGCGGTTGAAATCGCTTTGTTAACCGTGTATGATATGTGCAAAGCCGTGGACCGTGGTATGACTATCGAGAAAGTCTTCTTAAAAAAGAAGGCGGGGGGGAAGTCAGGAACTTGGGAAAGGGAATAGATTTTCATTCATAGAAGACTTTCCCATCAAATTTCATTCAGGAGTCCAAAGCGATGCTTTGAACGCCTGGTTTTTCTTATCAACCAACAACTTATCAAAGGAAAACATCATGGCAAACCCAGTGATTGCCCAAAAATCACCTTATGTCGTTGACTTAGACCCTGGCACCTATTGGTGGTGTGCTTGTGGGAAATCCGCAGACCAACCCTTTTGTGACGGATCACATGATGGGACGGGTATTTCGCCGGTCAAAATAGATTTGAAGGAGAAATCTCAGGTGCGTTTCTGCGGGTGCAAACATACTAAAAATGCGCCACGTTGTGATGGGTCGCATAAGAGTTTGTAACGTGACTTAATTGGCGCAGATGCTAGAGATTTCACGGGACTAGAGATTTCACGGGACTAGAGGCTTTAGCCGGAGAAATGCCACGGGACTAGAGGCTTTAGCCGGAGAAATGCCTCGGTTCCAAAACCTTCCGGCTGAAGCCTCTAGTCCCGTAGGGACCGGCTGAAGCCTCAATGCCATTAAGTTAAGGAATTAAGACCCCGTTGGAAAGGAATTAAGACCCCGTTGGAGTGGAGCCTTTAGCCGGCCGGCGGTAGGCGCCACCGTCTTTCCCAACGTGCTGGGTCTGCCTACCGCCGGCCGGCTAAAGCCTCCACTCCACCGTACCCTAACTTAATGGCATTGCGGCTGAAGCCTCTAATCCCGCGGGTCATCTTAAATCCCGTGGGTTATCTTAAAATGTGATAGACGGTGTCCAACCCGTTGGTGTGGAAGGTGGTTGAAACGCCGGCGCCGGGGGAGACCATGAAGGTGAAGAAGGGGCTACCACTTGCGGGAAGGCTTCTAATTCTACCAGTTTATAGAGGGCCCGTTGATAAGCCACCCCACGGGCTTCGTCTTCTTGATCGGAGTTGGCCATCTGACGAGTGGCTGTGCCAATGACTTCGTAACCATTTTTCAAGGTTATCAGACAGAGGAGACTCATTTTACCAACACGATAATATTCGGTTTTTTCAATTTCGCTTTTCATCTGGAAGGTTACTTTTATGTTTGCTTTGACCAGGAGTCCAAAGCGATGCTTTGAACCCCTTCATAGTTGATTACGAGACCGCTGTTGTCACTTTTTTATGAGAAGCCCCTCTGGTTGCGGGTTTGTGGTGAGGCGTCGGTTGCTGAAAATGGTGACGTTTGGAAACCTTATAAAAACTTCGCCGCGGCGAGAGGTTAGCATAATCAGGTGGCGGTGACCGCTTCTTACCCTTCGAAAAACGGCGCGGCTGACGTTTTGGTTCAAGCCCTGGAATCACATCGGGTTGCACTGATTGTCCCGTATACCGTTCAATGCGTTCCCAATGTAACATATCATCGGGCAATACAAACGAAATAGCGGTACCAGCGGCACCGGCGCGACCAGTGCGACCAATACGATGCACGTAGTCTTCGGCAAAGCGTGGAATATCAAAGTTAATCACATGACTGACGCTACATACATCCAATCCGCGGGCGGCCACGTCGGTGGCGACTAACAAGCGCACCTTCCCCTTGCGCAAATTCATCAGGGTACGATTGCGGGCCGCTTGAGTCATATCACCGTGTAAAGCCGCTGCCGAATGTCCTTGGGCAAGCAGTCCTTGGGCAAGCGAGTCGGCCCCTTGTTTGGTCGATGAAAAAATAATCGCTTGGGTGAGGGACACATCACTAACGAGGTGCTGAAGCAAGCGATTTTTGTGTTCAAAATTGTCCGCCACATGCAAACGTTGTTCGATATTGCGTTGCGTCGGTTGCGTATCCATTTGAATACGTTGGGGCTGTTTGAGTAGCCGCCGCGCTAATTCGGCCATAGTGTTATCCCAGGTAGCCGTGAACAATAAAGTTTGACGAGTAGCAGGAGTCAATGCGGCAATCTTTTTGACTTCATCAATGAATCCCATGTCCAACATACGGTCTGCTTCGTCTAACACGAGAATTTCAACCGCAGATAAGTCGATGCTGTTTTGTTCTTCGATATGGTCAAGTAAACGACCTGGTGTGGCGATAACGATGTCAACAGGACGGGCTAACATTCGCAGTTGGGGGCCGTAGGGCATTCCACCAAAGATAGTGACGCTGTGAAAACGTACAAACTTTCCATAGTTGCGAATGGCTACACTAACTTGATTAGCCAATTCGCGCGTGGGTGTGAGGACCAGAACGGAAGGTTTACCTTTCGGTCGTTTGGCATTTTTGTCATACGGACGGGTTAGGATTTTTTGCAGGGCTGGTAACACAAACGTGGCCGTTTTACCAGTGCCTGTATGGGCCGACGCAATCACGTCTTGACCATCCAGAATTTTTGGAATAGCTTCGGCCTGAATGGGCGTGGGAGTGGTGTAACCACATTGTTGTATGGCTTTTAGAAGCGCTGGTTTGAGTTGTAAAGTTTCAAAAGACACTAACTGTTCCTTTTTTGATGTTGGAGGTTGGATGCTGACGAACTACGCCAAACCGTATGGTTTGAACAATGATATAAAGTTCGTCAATTCTCGCCAATGGGTTGGTGAGGGGCGATTGGGTTCTATTTCCAGGTGGCTGGCGTACCACCGAGTACCATCCCAGATTCCCACAAAAGTCAGCCCGTTAAAACATAATACTGCCATATCAATAGGAGGTTCTGTGTCTTCCACGTTGTACCACTGACTGTCGAGAATCATATCATACCCTATTATTTGGGTGTTTTAACTAACAATAATCAATCAGAATCCATTCACTTTAGTGAAGTTGACTTCAGAGTGAACTGTTTAGATTGGGCCAACTCATAAGCAATTGTTTTATAAGCCTATGTTGACATTGTTAGTGTCTCACTTTACGCAAGAGGCGGTGAGGAACTTACTAAAATGAGTTCCCCAAAGAAAGTTTAGTTTCTGTGATGCACCTTGCGTAAAGTGAGTGAGTTATATTATCTCTGAGTAATACTTATCACGCCTCATCCAGGTTGAGTAGATAGCCACTCAACACTTACTTTGAAAATGAATGTTGGTCTTCCTAAGGAAGACTGTTTATTCCGTCATTAGGGTGTTTAGGTGAAGCGTCACCCCATTTCCTATTCGATAATAGGACCCGTATTAATATAGAGACTATAACACGAGTTGATGGGTTAAGTCAAGTTACTCAGGAGTAGTGAAACCCGAACTCAGGAATCCAAAGCGTCGCTTTGCCAGGCTAGACTCAAAAGTCGCTTTGCAAAGCTACGCTGTTTCCTCCTGAATCATACAAAGCTACGCTGTTTCCTCCTGAACTGTACCTTCCTTTAATCGGTTTTACCGGCGGGAGATGACGGATGGTTTAAAATTTCAGCAACCGTTCATGAAGCAATTTCAGACCTACCACCGCCAATTCTTTTGCCTTATCCATGAAATCATGTTCGGATAACTGCATAACGGTATCTGCGGTCATTTCAACCTCTTGAGGAATGTTACCAAACCGCTTTGGAAAACCTTCCATATTCTCCAAAGATTGCTTCTTCTTGAGAGAGTAGGTAACCGCGTATCGGATGGCCAGGTTGAGAATAAAACGGTCTGCTACCGCCAAAGTGCTAGACAATTCTTTCAATTTGTCTAATTGAGAAACCGTGAGTTTCACTGTCACAGGTTCATATCCTGGTTGCTTCTCCGTTGCCGACGCTTGTTTCAAAGCACGTTTTACAGTAGCACTGGGTGACTTCTTTTGGGGGGTAGTGAGTTCCTTCTGGCTTTGACCAGATGGAGTGGCTTTAGCGGAAACTGGCTGTTTAGCAGAAACTGGCTGTTTAGCGGAAACTGGCTGTTTAGCGGAAACTGGCTGTTTAGCGGAAACTGGCTGTTTGGCAGTTGATTTAGCTTTAACCGCAGTGGTGGATGTGTTTTTCTTTGGCATTAGTTTATCTCCTATGTAACGACGTTTTGCAAAATATCCCGGATATATTCGCAACCTAAATAATTCCAGACATATTCGCCTTGTTGTAAAGATTTAGAGAACTCTTGAGGATGCTTATTAATCCGTTGAGTGACCCCTAAATTTTGGGGTTTCGTAGTAAAGGAACTCAGGTGTTCGTAAATGTTTGTTTTGGTGACTCCTAAAGGTACGATCCGAACCCTACACTGATAACCGGCCTGTTCTTCCATGGCCGCTACGACGGCTAAGGTATCTTCGAGTTGCCGCATGGCTAATGCCTGATCATTGATAGGCAATAGGATCAGGTCTGGCTGACTCCCGGCAATCGCTTGCACAGTATCTTCTTTAGGGCTGTTGATGTCAAGGACTATCGAATCATACTCATTGAAGTCCACCAGCCGGCGTAAGGGGCTTTTCCCTGGGTTCCAAATCGCGGTGACTTGAGAATTGACCTTAGCACGTTGTGGCACCAATTCCTGTTGGGGAAGTTGACGACAAAAAAAATAAAAGGAGTCGCATTGGTCCACCCCGTCTATTAACAGCACTCGTCCATGTTCGGCCAATAACCCTGTAACATGAACGGCCAGCGTGGTCTTGCCAATGCCTCCCTTGTTGAAAGCAGTCAAAACTATCATATTAATGATACTTCCTTAATATATTTTATCAGAAATGGTAAATTTTGTCAGGAGTCTAAAGCTACGCTTTAGACTCCTGGGGCTGACAAAGCTACGCTTTGGACTCCTGGATAAGGGTCACTATTAAGTTATACCACTCTTTTGAGATTGTCAAGAGTGGCTTCAAAGAATTTTTCAAAAACGTCATCTTTCAGTCTTGTTTTTCAATGACAGACATTGGTTCGACCATAGTGTTATTCAAACTCACAGACCAATGCAAGTGCGGCCCTGTGACTCGCCCAGTTTTGCCCACGGTACCAATCACCTGTCCTTTAGTTACCGTCTGGTTAGGAATAACGATCATGCTATCCAAATGACAATACATCGTCACCACACCTTGCCCGTGGTCAATGAAAATGGTATTACCGGTAAAAAAATAATCTCCCGTGTCCACCACGATACCTTCGCCGGCGGCAAACACTGAGGCCCCTTTGGGGGCGGCAATATCCACACCTGTATGCGGCTTGCGCGGTTGTCCGTTGATAATACGACGCGCACCAAAGAAGCCACTGAAACGTCCTTGCACGGGTTGCATCAATGGCAACGGTGAAACCGAAGTGGGACGCCAGGGGGTAGCCCACACTTGTTTGATTCTTTCCGCTTCACGTTGAATGCGTTGTACATCTTCTGGATAAGGATTCACTTGCCGTTTATTTTTAATCTTCAGATGTTGAACTTTATATTTTTTGTCTGTGACTTGAAAAGTATATCGTTCCCCCGTTTGGCGATTTTCCACTTGATGAGAACCCAATTTGGCGGTCAGAGGAATACCGACCACGGCCACCCAGTGTTGCCCCTCTCGTAACACTACCACACGTTGTTGTTGGTAAACGATTGAGGGGGGCGTATTGCCCCTGTCATGCAACGGCACCCATGCGATCCCGCCTGGCACCGGTGAGGTTTGATGCGCCCACGAAGTTGGCACGACGGGCATCTCAGTGCGTGGCGATGCGTTTGGAATCACCTTAGAGACTGGTGGTGCCTCAGAAAGTATCAGGGGGGATTTATTGACCTTTACCGTGGCCAACTCCTGAGAAGGATTGACAGTGGTTGGTTTATTGTCGACGGTTGTCGACGGATCGTTAGCACACGCTGATACTAGAACCGTCAACCCCAAAAATATGCCCAAATAATAATAAAAAGGTTGTTTCATCACCTCTCCTTAACAAGAAAATGTCCACGAAAATGCCCAATGAGTTTGGCATTTCCATTCATTACTGATTGGGAAGTGCCTAATGAGTTTAGCACTCCCATTGATTCGTAGCGGCACGGTGATTTCAATTCTGTTCCCACCGGCTAAAGCCTCTAGTCCACCTAGCAATTAATTTCGATAGCGGTGGACTAGAGGCTTTAGCCGGTGGGGGGCACGGTGATTTCAATTCGGTTCCATGCCCTCCGGCTAAAGCCTCCACTCCAACTGCTACCGGCTAAAGCCTCTAGTCCAACTGCTATCGGCTAAAGCCTCTACTCCAGAAGATATTCCAAATACCAAATTGGGTTTGACGTTGGTATTTAAAAAGTTCCAAGATGTTTTTCCAGAAAAGCGACCGTGATTTTCCATGAATCTTCGGCGGCTTCACTGTCGTAACGTGATCTTTCAGGATTGACAAAACCATGGTCTGCATCATAACTATGCAATTCAAACACTTTTCCTGCTTCCGACATTGCATATTCAAGTTCTGCTTGTTTATCAGGCCAAGTGCGTTCGGTTTCCGAGAAAAAGGCCAGCACAGGACCTTTTAACATCCCTGCGTTATGTTTGTTTAACACGTTTCGACAATAAAAAAATATGGTTGCATCCACCAACGCTGGATATTGTAAAGACGCTAACTGTGCTTGTAAACCTCCAAAAGACCATCCTAACACGGCCACCTTACGATAGGTGGCACGCAAAGCCAATAAGGCTGTTTGTAATTTACGATTGAGAACCTCTTGATTGAGGCTACGCATGTATTCGCCGGCGGCTTTGCTATCAGCCGGATGATGGCCATCATACAAATCAATGACCATCGTCCGATAACCCCTCTTAGCTAACTCACTTGCCCATTGACGATTATACTCTAATAGGCCCCACCAGTCATGGATAATAAGTACAGCTTTTGTTGTATCTTGAGAACCAAATACATCGATTTGAAAAACTTCTCCTGTAGGGGTTGTTAATTCCATTAATAACTCCTTTATAAATCTAAAAATGAATGATGAATAATAAAAAATGAATAATGTATGATCCCATACCTGGTTCATTATTCATTATTCATTATCCATTATTCATTGTCAACACAGTTTTAAATCAAAATCAGTTATGATATTATTTACTCACTCATCTTACGCACTTCTCCGTCTGAATCGCAGATTGCCACAGATGACAGCGATTTCGCGGAGGAATGTTTGTCAAATTCGAGTCTGTGCTTGAATGGCTACCGATTTCAGATGCAGAATCGGTATCATCTGCGGCACTCTGCGATTCAGACCAAACAGTGTGTAAGGTAAGTGAGTCAATACAACTACCACTAAGGAAAAGAGGACTACAAAATGACCCCAGAATACAATCACACTTCCCGCTTCGTCAGTCGCTTAACTCGCACTACCTTAGCTTTAGTCTTGGCAGGTGGACGTGGCACCCGACTCCAAAAACTTACAGATTGGCGGGCTAAACCTGCGGTGCCATTTGGTGGCAAATTCCGCATTATTGACTTTCCACTGTCCAACTGTATCAACTCTGGCATTCGCCAAATTGCGGTGGTGACTCAATATAAATCACATTCCTTGATTCGCCACGTACAAAATGGCTGGGGTTTCTTACGCGGTGAGTTTGGCGAATTTGTGGAAGTTTTCCCAGCGGCCCAACAACGTGACACGGAATCTTGGTATGAAGGCACCGCCGACGCAGTGGGGCAAAACATTAACATCATCCGTAGCCATAAGCCAGAATATATCCTGGTTTTAGCCGGCGACCATATCTACAAAATGGACTATGGCACCATGATTGCCCAACATGTTGAGAAACAGGCGGATATGACTATCGGCTGTTTAGAAGTCCCCCTAGACATGGCCAAAGGTTTCGGCGTCATGACGGTCAACGATGAAGGGCAAATTATCCGCTTTGCTGAGAAACCTAAAAATCCTGAACCGACTCCTACCAATCCCAATTTGGCATTGGCTTCTATGGGCATTTATGTGTTTGGGGCTGATTTTCTATATGAACAACTCAATCGTGATGCCAAAGATGCCAATTCCAGTCACGATTTTGGCAAAGACATCATTCCTTCTCTGATTGAAAAACAATATCGTGTCTTTGCCTACCGTTTTCAAGATGTACAACAAACTGATCCCCCTTACTGGCGTGATGTGGGCACCCTAGATGCCTTTTGGGAAGCCAACATGGACTTGGTGTCGGTGACCCCCCAATTGAATCTCTACGACCAAGAATGGCCCATCTGGACTTATCAAGAACAATTGCCCCCTGCCAAATTTGTCTTCAATGACGATGACCGACGTGGCATGGCAGTGGATTCCATGGTCTCAGGAGGATGTTTAATTTCCGGGGCCAAAATAGTCAACTCGTTACTCTTTTCCAATGTCAAAGTCAATTCTTACAGCGTCTTGGAAGAAGCGGTCATTTTACCAGATGTAGAAATTGGACGCCACTGTCACCTGAAAAGAGTGGTGATTGACAAAGGCTGTTCCATTCCTCCCAAAACGGTGATTGGCCAAAATCTCAAAGAAGATGCCAAACGATTTTATGTCAGCGAAGGCGGCGTCGTGTTAGTCACTCCGGACATGTTGGGACAGCAAGTGCATCAAGCCTATTAAGAAGGAATGAGAGTCCCTTCAGGGAAAAACGTTGGACTAGAGGCGGAAGCCGCAATGCGATTAAGTTAAGGTACGCTGGAGTGGAGGCTTTAGCCGCACTGCCATTAAGTTAAGGAAAATACTGATGGAGTGGAGGCTTTAGCCGGCCGTAGGCGTCCCGCAATTTGAGTGGGGGTGATGCCTACTGCCAGCCGGCTAAAGCCTCAATGCCATTAAGTTAAGGAATTTTCTAGGAGTCTGAAGGTTCAGGACTGCCAGTCCTTAAAGGACTGGCAGTCCTAGTCAATCCCTTAACTGAATGGCATGGAGGCGTAAGCCTCCACTCTACCGGGTTTTCCTTAACTGAATGGCATTGCGGCTAAAGCCTCTAGTCCACCTCTATTTTAGGTAGTGATGCAATGTGGGTTCACGGTCTGAACTCTGATTAGAATGATTTTCAGATGGACTCTGATTCGTCAAGCCTCCTTTCATAGCCCTCATTTAATCACATAAATCACAGTTCCAGACCGAAGAGAAACCGCAAGATATTTCACCCAGATTGCATCACTACCCTATTTTGTCAAAACTGGCCTTGAAATATTTTAATCTTACCCTTATATTATGAGATAACAAAATCCTCATTGGAGAGGTACCGAAGCGGTCACAACGGCACCGACTCGAAATCGGTTGGGGGCACTACGCCCCACGCGGGTTCGAATCCCGCCCTCTCCGCCAATTTTTAGACCTTGAAATTATGCGTTAATTTCAGGGTCTTTGCGTTTTAGGGGCTGTCACGGCACCACAGAAACTCAATTTCTTAAACAAGCAGAAATCATGGAAAAATTAACTCTATCAAGCCTCTCCAAAGTGACTTTGAAACGTCTGGTCAATCTTGAAGAACGAAACTTTGCTATATTAGAATGGTTACAGGTAGATTCCATTTCTCTCACCGCTGAAGAACAACAACAAGTGCAATTCATTCAGTCGCGCTTGCACCGTTCTCATGCGCATCTGATGAATGAAGCGACGTTATGGGCTAGAGTGATTTATCCCTTATTGGGATTGGCCGAACAAGGCAATATTCAAGCCTGGTCAGGTGTGTCTCTGCAAGCACAGTACGTTCACTTTGAAATAGAAGGTATTGCTGACGGCGTCTTGGGAGAAGCCACGCTGGATGGGATTGAAAGTCCCTATTTGGTAGTCATTGAAACCAAACGGGGAGTGGAAAATCAAAACCCATTGTGTCAACTCTACGGGCAAATTTTAGCCGCCGCCCATATCAATTGGAAAGACAATGGCAAAACGCCACAGGAGATGTTTGGTTGTTATACCATTGCCGACAACTGGACCTTTGTACGTGCTGAAATAGAGGGGTTCGAGTCTGACAAACCCTCGTTGCAAATTGAGGCGTCCAGAGAATATTCAGAACTCTCTGAAGCACCTACCATTTTGAAAATACTCAAAGGCATTGTAGCCAAACACTTTCACTGATAGTTCAAATCAGATCAAATCAGGAGTCCACAGCGTAGCTTTACCAGGTCACGGACAAAGCTACACTTTGAACTCCCGCCCCATCTTTTCTCTTTCCTCTTCCCATCCTAAATTATTTCACAGGTCCCCTCACCCTATGTCAATCATTATCCCCGGCCACCAAATCTAAAGAAACCTACTTGACTGGATTTGATACTATTGATACAATAAATGTTGCCGTATTTTCAATCGTCGCCCTCACCCCCGGCCCCTCTCCCAGAGGGAGAGGGGAGACAGGCGGAATCCGTGGTTTTCTCGCCTCTCCCCCTGGGAGAGGGGCCGGGGGTGAGGGCCACGGCATTGTTATATTATCAATATTATTAAGGAACCCATTATGAACCATAACACCTCTCTATTCGGTCTGTTAATCGCCATTCTTGGACTCATTGCCTCCATTGCTTATCCAGAAGTGAGATGTTTTTTACATTTGGAAAACAACTGTTCTGGTATTTCTTCTGTGAATAATCCTCAACCGCCGTTACCGCCACCTGTGCCCTCCCAACCGCCTGCGCCTATGGTTGTGTTGCCGCCACCCCCAGTGGCACCACCGCCGCCGTCGCCGTCACCTTCCCCGTCACCTCTGCCAAGTTTGCAACCGCGACCTGGGACGGGGTTGGTGGACCTGGTGAAAGACGAATTTGAAACATTGCCAGAAACCATGGCGCGTTTTAATCAGGCGGTCTCACAACTTGACTCGCATTATCAAGCCGGCGTAGCCCATTTGGAAAAGTATGATGCAAATCAGCAAACCTATACGGTTCGTTGTGATTGGCAACCGTGGGCAAAGTTGTTGAGTATGCCGCAACGATTGACTTTTTCTATCTCTGCGGCCGACGCCAAAGCCTTGAAACAGGCTGGGGTTGATAAGCCATTGTTTCTGAAACTGGAAGCTGCCGAGAATTATTTTACCAAACGGGAAGCGGTCTTGGGTGGTGAAGCGGGGAAGGTTTGGTCTGTGACATTGCCACCGACACCCGAATTGGTAGTGATTCCTGCCGGTCAGTTTCGGATGGGTGATCTTCGAGGAACGGGTAATTTAGATGAACAACCTGTTCATAACGTCTCTCTGGACAGTTTTGCGATGGGACGCTATGAATTGACTTTTGAGGAATATGATTACTTTGCGGAACAAACTGGACGTGAGAGACCGGCGGACCAAGATTGGGGACGAGGTCGGCGACCCGTGATTAATGTTTCCTGGCAGGATGCCACCGCTTATGTGGAGTGGTTAAGTCAATGGACGGGTCAACCTTATTGTTTGCCAACGGAGGCCCAATGGGAATATGCGGCGCGGGGAGGCACGGAAACGGATTATTGGTGGGGAAATGAAGTGGGTGTCAATCGGGCAAATTTTGATGGGAGTGGGAGTCAATGGAGTAATCAACAAACTGCCCCCGTGGGTTCATTTGCTGCCAATCCCTTTGGTTTGTATGATACGGTGGGTAATGTGTGGGAGTGGTCTTGTTCAAAGTATACAGAGAAGTATGGGGGAGAAGAACAACGTTGTGCTGGAAAGGAGGAAGAGGGAAACCGCCTGCTGCGCGGCGGTTCGTGGGGCAGTCTTGCCGTTTGGTGCCGTGCCGCGTGTCGCGCCTAGTACTCGCCAGATTTCCGCCGCAATCTCATTGGGTTGCGTGTCGTTCTGTGTGCTGTGTGGACTCTGTAACCCTTTTTGCTATAGACCTGTTGCCCTTTGCCCTTTTGTTTTTTACCCTCTTGCCTTTTGGTTGGAGTAAGATTTTGGGGGAGAGGAAGGGGGGTTGTGCGACGCTTTAGCGTCGCCCCGGCGGCAAAAAATCATTCACTATAAGAAAGGTTATTAACTCCGTCTGTAGGGTGGATTAAGCGAAGCGTATCCACCAGCCGTTGTTAATGTTGGTGGATACGCTTCTCCGTCTGTAGGCCATGAAATGGGAATGAAATAGTTGGAGTGGGAACGAAATAGTTGGAGTTCGCTAACGCTCACTCCAACCTACGAAATTTACTACGAAATTTACTCCCCCCCGCGTGCGGGGGGGCTGGGGGGGTACAAATGAGAAGGAATATTACTATACCTATTTCCTCACATTCTTACCCACCCCACTCAAAATTATTCAGGAATCTCTCACTATGTCAATCATCATCCCCGGCCACCAAATCAACGAAACCCTCAACACCGGCGAACGCACCATCATCTATCGTGGCATTCGCGAAACCGATGGACTGCCGGTCATCCTCAAAGTCCTTAAAGAAACCTATCCCTCCCCCAAACGCATCGCTTGGTTCAAACGCGAATATGAGATTCTCAAACGCCTCCACCTAGATGGCGTAGTACAAGTCTATGACTTCTTGACCTATCAAAATCGATTGGTCATCACCCTAGAAGACTTTGGTGGCCAATCTCTCGCCCAACTCATTAAACTGCGGCCCTTGCGCATCACGGAATTTTTACCGATTGCTATCAAACTCGTCGAGACCTTGGGTGAAGTTCACCAACGGCAAGTGATTCACAAAGACATCAATCCCTCCAACCTCGTGTATAATCCGAAAACGGGGCAAGTCAAAATCATTGACTTTGGTATTTCTAGCGACCTCTCCCGTGAAAAAGCGGCCCTGACTCTTTCCAAGGAACTCCGCGGAACGCTGGCTTATATCTCCCCTGAACAAACCGGGCGCATGAATCGCATTATGGATTATCGCACCGATTTCTATTCCTTGGGCGCGACCTTTTATGAGTTATTAACCGAACAACTGCCCTTCCCAACCAATGACACGATGGAATTGGTTCACGCCCATATTGCCAAGTTACCGCAACCGTTGTTTGAACGCAAATTAAGTGTTCCCGAACCGCTATCTGACATCGTTCTCAAATTGATGGCCAAAAATGCGGAAGACCGTTATCAATCCACCTTCGGCATGAAAACCGATTTGGAAGAATGTTGGCAACGTTTTAAAGCCACGGGACGAATAGACGCCTTTGCCATTGGTCAACATGACGTGTCCAGTCGCTTCCAGATGCCTCAGAAGCTATACGGGCGTGAGACGGAAGTGGCGACGTTACTGCACACGTTTGAGGAAGTGTATCAGACGAATACCAGTAAGATGATGTTAGTGGCTGGCTATTCTGGCATTGGGAAAACGATGTTGGTGCAAGAAGTTCATAAACCGATGACTAAGCAACGTGGTTACTTTATCGCCGGTAAATTTGACCAATTGCAACGCGACATTCCCTACGCTTCTCTCACCCAAGCCTTTCAATCCTTGATTCGGCAATTGCTGACCGAAAGTGAGGAACAGATTGCCCAATGGAAAACTCAAATTCTCACCGCGTTGGGTAGCAATGGGCAAGTTCTCATTGACGTGATTCCTGATTTAAAACGCATCCTCGGAGACCAACCGCCCGTCCCTCAATTGGGTCCCATGGAAAGTCAAAACCGCTTCAATCTCACTTTCCAAAACTTTATTCAAGTTTTTACCAAACCTGCCCATCCTCTCGTCCTGTTTGTCGATGACTTACAATGGACCGACAGCGCGTCTCTTAAACTTCTTCAACAATTGGTCACCAGTTCCAAACACCAAACGTTGTTAGTGATCGGTGCCTATCGTAGCAATGAAGTCTGGGACGCCCACCCACTGATGATAACGTTGGAGGAGATTAAAAAAGGCGGCGGTGATTTGGAAACGATTACGTTGGGACCCCTCGACAATCCCACCGTCAACCAAATCATTGCCGATGCCGTGCATACTTTCCCCGACCACACGCAGCCGTTAACTCAGTTGGTCTATGAAAAAACGCAGGGCAATCCGTTCTTCTTCAGCGAATTTCTCAAGTCCCTGGCCGATGAACAATTGCTGACCTTCCAAGTGCAACAAGGTGACTGGCAATGGGATTTGGACCAAATTAAACAACGTGGCTTTACCAATAACGTGGTCGATTTGATGACCCACAAAGTGCAGAAATTGACGGAGAAGACGCAACAGGTGTTGAAACTGGCCGCGTGTATTGGTAACCAATTCGACCTCCAAACGCTGGCCGTGGTGCATCAGAAGACCTTGGCGGAGACTGCGGGCGACTTGTGGCAAGCCTTGTTTGAAGGGTTGATTTTGCCATTGGATGAAGATTATAAAGTGGTCAGTTTAGATGTCAAAGGACTTGCTGAAGAGGTCAGTGCCAACTACAAATTTGCCCATGATCGAGTTCAACAAGCGGCGTATTCATTGATTCCTGACCACCATAAGCAACAAGTTCATTTGCAAGTCGGCAACCTCCTCCATGCGGATGCGAAACAGAAGAATCAACGGGAACACAAAATTTTTGATATTGTCCGCCAACTGAATGAAAGTCATGCCCTCTTGAAACATCAAGAGGAACGGGATGAGTTGGCCGAGTTGAACTTGCTGGCCGGTAAAAAAGCCAAAGCCTCGGCAGCATTTAAACCTGCTTATTCCTACCTGCAAACGGGTGTGAAATTATTGGGTCAAGAAGGCTGGCGGAAGCATTATAAACTCTCCCTCCAATTGCATGAAGAAGCCGCGGAAACAGCCTATCTCAGTGGTGATTTTGCCCAAATGGAGGAACTCAAGGAGACCGTATTAAAGGAGACCCGCGATAACAAGTTAGACAAAGTGCGCGTCTATCAAATCAAGGTGCAAGCCGAGATTGCTAAAAATTATCCCCTAGTTGGCATTAACGCGGCCCGTGAGGCCCTGGCCATCTTTGGTATTCACATTCCTGAAAAACCGACGCCAGAGGAAGCGGACCAAGCGATGGTGAAAACGCAAGCGAAATGGGAAGCGAAGGGCGGATTAGACCACATTGTAGATTTACCTCAAATGACGGACCCTGAAAAAATTGCCGTAGCCCGCATTCTCCAAAAACTCTACTTCGTTTCCTACGTCGTGGATCCCCTCCTCTACCGCGTCGTGGTTTGCGAATTGGTCTCCTTATCCATTGACCATGGCTATGACCCTCCCTCCTCCCCCGAAGGTTTTATCCAATACGCCTTGATTCTCTGCGGCGTGGAGGACATTAACAACGGTTATAAAGCGGGTAAATTAGCTGAACAATTGGTGCAACGCTTTGGCCCAGAAGCCATCACTTGCGCCGCTACCGTCGGTTGCATTTTTAATGGGGCTGTCAGTGTATGGGTAGAACCGCTGCGCAACACCTTGAAACCTTTGTTAGAAGCCTATCAAGTCGGAGAAAACACGGGCAACTGGATGTTCTCCACCTTGAGTCTCTCCTTCTATGCCAACCATCTGTACTGGTTAGGATTGGAATTGAAAGAAGTGGAAAAGGAGATTGCCAAATACAATAACCTCCTCCATAACATCAAACAAGAGATGTTCATTGACATCCTCGATGTCTATCAACAATCCGCTTTGAACCTGTTAGGCAAAGCCGCTACCGAGACTCCTCATCTGTTTGTAGGAGAGGTTTATAATGAAGGAGACGACACGCAAGGTCGTCGCAAAATTCATTTAGATTCCCACAACCACTACTCCTTGGCCCACCTGTATTTGAACAAAGTGGTGATGACTTACCTCTTTGGCGAATATCAGCAAGCCTATCAACATACTCAAACCTGCGCCAAAGAGTATATTGGCAACGTGCAAGGTCAAGGTTCAGTGCCAGTCTTCACCTTCTATGATTCACTTTCTCGTCTGGCCGTTTATCCTGACGTAACAGAGGAGGAACAAGCCCAAATTTTAGCCAGAGTAACGGCTAATCAAACCAAGATGAAAATGTGGGCTGCCCACGCGCCGAGTAACTATCAACACAAATATGAACTGATAGAAGCCGAACTCGCCCGCTTGACGGGAAGATTTGCAGAAGCCAGGGACTTGTATGACCAAGCGGTTCGTCTTGCTATGGACAATGAATTTGTGCAAGAGGAGGCATTGGCCAATGAACTGGCAGCCAAATTTTACCTCAGTCGCAACCAACGCCACGTCGCCCGTTACTACCTCACCGATGCTTATTACGCTTACCAACGTTGGAGTGCCAAAGCGAAGTTGCAACAGTTGGACAAACTCTACCCCGACTTGTTAGCCCAAAACACCATGATGGCTAGAGTTGGCGTCACTACTACGTTAGCGACTACTACGTTGGCCACGCTGACGACTCGTACTCAACACAGTCATGGTGGCTATGGTGTACTAGATTTTATGAGTGTCCTCAAAGCCTCCCAAGTTCTGTCTGGGAACATCGTCTTTGATAAGTTGTTGTCGGATTTGATGAAAATCGTGATTGAAAATGCCGGTGCAGAACGTGGTTACCTCATTTTAGACCAACGTGGTCAATGGGTCATTGAAGCCGAAGGGGCAATGACGCAAGCCCAAGTGAAAGTCTTACAATCACTTCCTCTGACCCCCACTACGGTGCCCTTGAGTATTATCAACTACGTCACCCATTCACAAGACAGCGTCGTTCTCAACGATGCCGTTCGGGAAGGAGATTTCACCAAGGACCCATATATTGTCACTCACCTCCCCAAATCGGTCCTCTGCTTCCCCTTGGTCAACCAAGGCAAGTTACAAGGCATTCTCTATTTGGAAAACAATCTGACCACAGGTGCCTTCACTCCCGACCGAATCCAAGTTCTTGGTTTACTTTCTACTCAAGCCGCGATTTCCATTGAGAACGCCCGGTTGTATGGACACCAAGTGGAACTGACCGATTCCTACAGTCGCTTCGTCCCGATGGACTACCTCAAATTCCTGCATAAGGAACGTATCATGGATGTTCACTTAGGCGACCACGTTGCCAAAGAAATGGGCGTCATGTTCTCCGACATTCGTTCCTTCACCACCCTCTCCGAGAAGATGACGGCGCAGGAGAATTTCAACTTTATCAATGCCTATCTCAAACGAGTCAGTCCACCTATTCGGGGGAACAACGGAATCATTGTCAAATACCTTGGCGATGGAATCATGGCCATCTTCCCCAATGGCGCCGACGATGCCGTGCGGGCGGGCATTGGCAAATTAAAACAGGTGGAACAGTACAACTACAAACGCCAAAAAGACGGTTGGCAACCTATCAAAGTAGGCTTAGGAATTCACGTCGGCCACATGATGGTCGGCATGGTCGGCGAAACAGCCCGAATGCAAGGTGACGCCTTCTCCGACAACGTGAACCTCACTTCCCGCATTGAAGGCTTAACCAAATTTTACGGTGCCTCTCTCATCCTCAGTGAAGAGGCGTTAACCCATCTGGAAGACCCTAGCCGTTACCAAATTCGTTTCCTCGACCGCGTCATTGTCAAAGGTCGTAGCGAACCCATTTCCGTGTATGAAGTCCTCGATGGCGAACCCGAAGCCGTAATGAACTTAAAATTGGAAACCCAAGCCCATTTTGAGAAGGGAATGCGTCGCTATCAAGCCAAAGAGTTTGCGGACGCGAAACATTTCTTCAATGAAGTGTTAGACGTGCATCCGGGCGATAAAGCGGCGTTGTTGTATATGGAACGGGTGACGCGGTTTCTGGAGGAGGGAGTGCCGGAGGGATGGGAGGGGGTGACGGTGTTGACGGAAAAGTAACGGGGGAGAAACAGTATTTGTAGTATTTGTAGGGTGGGCAACGCGGTTTACCGTTGCCCACCTATTTAACCACCTAAATGGTGGGCAACAAAAAGACGTTGCCCCACCCTACCTGGCTGTGCGTCGGTTTTGAACTCTGATTGAGATGATTAAATGAGGACTCTGATAAGGAGGTTTTACTAATCATAGTTCATCTGAAAATCATTCTAATCAGAGTTCAGGCAGTACACCTACATTGCATCACTACCTGAGTTTGGATGGCCTCCTCTCCCCTACTCCTTGGTAAAAAACGCATACTGCTTGACCTGACATCGTTGCTGATGTAACTTTTTCACTTTTTCCAAAAGTTTCGAAGGTTCCGACAAAAACCTGTTCACACCCACTAACAATTTCTGCAATTCCTTAGGTGGATGGTCACACAAAATGGCAACCAAATTATCTCCTCCAAAGGGATAAACCACACGTATCGGCTTTAACTCATAGGGGAAGTCAGCCACGGTTAACGGGTGTTGCTTTTTTTCCAAGGGATACAAAAATTGCAATTGCCCATTCCCCGTCAAGTTAAATAATGTCAACGCTTTTAACTGACTGTCCTGCGGCGGCGAAATCGTAAAATGCAACACGTCTCCTCGTCGATGCACTCGATCTCCCTCGCGCAAAGTCATCCCCACCGGCCGCAACCGCATATCAAGTTGTGTCTCCAACGCCATTAACAATCTCTCTTTGTTGATAATCGGTTGCCAACCTTCACCAGATGACAATTGGGTTGCCATATCACCGGTGCGATTAAACACTGCCACCTTTGTACCAGTCATGACAAAACGTAAATCAAACGATTGGTCTTGCACTAACCGAACATTTGTCAACCCCGTCGGTGGATTTCCCCCTTCCACTCGAATTGCCACCGAAAACTCATCGGACGCCATTGGCGGTGCAGGTTTGGAGGGCCGTCCCTGTAACATAATCACCGGTTGGTCGTCTGGCCGCGGCAACAAGCGTGGGTCTTGCAACCGATTGGTCTGAGACGTAACTTGATGTCTCAAAAATCGTTCCAATTCCGAACGTTCCAACTGAGAGTTTTCATTACCATCAGCAGTCCCCTCTAACGCCTGGGCAAAAAAGTAACTCAACGCCCCATGTGCCTGATGGTCTGCGGTAATTTCACACACCTTTTGATTATCCGATTGTTGCGCAGAAATCAGAGTCACATGTTGCAACACTTCCTTCTCATCGCCTTGTGTGGTCAATGGAAGAGAAGGGATTTGCGCTTCCGCAGAAGTACGTTCCGTCGTAAACCGACAAATTTCTGGGCTGGCAGAAAAACTTTTTTCTCTTATCACCATTCCGCCCGAATGACAACTATCAGCCACAAACACAATCTGGTATGAACCGGCCTTAGCAAACAAGTCGGTCAATTCATCGTCCGTCAGAATCCCTTGATAAAGAACTAACGTTTCATCTTTACCATCCTCCTCATCCAAAGGTGGTGCATCCTCTTGTTGAGAACCGTGACCAGCGTAGGTGAAAATCAACGTATCCCCCGGCTGGGCTTGCTTGACCATCTGTTCCCAAGCATTGATAACGCTGGCACGAGTCGCCTTCGAATCTAACAACACTTGTATCTGTTGCACTTGAATCTTACGCAAGGCTTGTTCAATTGACCGTGCATCATTCACGGCACCTTTTAAGGAGTCTGTACCTGGCGGATATTGATTGATTCCGACCACCAGCGCATGTTGGGCCGCCTGGGGGGCGTAGTTTGGGGAGACTAAAAGTAACAATGTAACAATTGAAGTAGTAAATTTAGCAAGTATCATATAAAGTTTTCCTAACTCATCTTACGCAAGGAATGAAAAGAAACTTAGTTTCTTCACAGGGGTTTAGGTCTCACAGAAACTCAGTTTTTTACCGCCTCTTGCGTAAGGTGAGTGAATTATGTAGGGTGGATTTCGCTGCGCGTATCCACCACCTTAGAAACTACCCACGGGCGTCATTTTCAGTTGAAACCCCAAAGCTTTAATCAAACCAAACACGACATTAAAACTATGCTTTTCCTGTTCTATATCATTCGTCAATGAAGTTAGATGTTTAGCTTTAGCAATCTCACACAAGGCGTTTACAATAAATTCGGAATCCTCTCCCGCTTCATCTAAGCACGCTTCCAAATAAAGCGTCATCTCCTCTGGTGTTTTCAAATGGTCTAAAATATTCCATTCTTTCAGTTTAATACTCATGAATCAGTCTCCTTTTTTAATTGGCGTGATAGTTGTAGTGCAGTTTTAATATCCATAGACTGTGTTAATTTATCACCACCAGCCAGTAAAATAACTATTTCGGTCCCTCGTTGCATAAAATAAATGCGATAACCTGCACCATAGTTTATCCTCATTTCAGAAACACCTTCACCCACAGGTTTACAATCCCCCAAATTACCCATCTAGGCCCGTTCAATTCTTGCACTAATTCTAGCTTTGGCCCGTAAATCTCGCAAGTTTTCAAACCAAATATCAAATTTTTCTGTGGTTAAAACCGTTTTCATAAATTGGTAACCTCATGCAAGAGTTGTCCAAAACATGTCGTCCAAAACATGTTTTGGACTCCTTGAACAACACTCCAACGATACGAGAAATTCTATATAGTAATATTCTCATAAATTTGTACACTTCCGCTTACGCGCAATCAGAATTATTGCGCGGCATCGCGCCGCCGCTACGCGGCAATGCCATTAAGTTAGGGAAAACCCCGTTGGAGTGGAGGCTTTAGCCGGCCGGCGGTAGGCAGACCCTGCACGTTGGGAAAGACGGGGGCGCCTACCGCCGGCCGGCTAAAGCCTCCACTCCAACGGGGTCTTAATTC